>JABZYY010000033.1:4041-11232 GCA_015264885.1 Streptococcus sp.
CTTGGCAGAGAACTCAGCATGCACACACCCTGTCGCCTTCTCTTATTCAAGAAAGGATTAACCTTTTTATGGCAGAAAGGGCCGATATACGAGAGAAACCTCGGATTCTATAATAGCAGTAATGGGGAATCGTATTAAATATGAATTAGCAGGAGTAGTCCACTCTTGGACGTACTCCTGCTTTGAAGCTTTAAAGGTGAGAGACTTCGGCTCGAACCGGTACCCCATTACAGTTATTATAGAGGAATCCGTAAGGATTCGAAGTCTTTCAATTATTTTTTATTATTCTACAGATAATAAGTAAGTGTATACTGGTTGGTTTCCTTCATGGACTTCAACCTCTACATCAGGGTATTTCGCTTCTACAGCTTCAGTGATTTCTTCCACTTCGCTTGCTTCTGCGTCTTCGCCATAGATGATTGTTAGGATCTCCGAATCGTCGTTGATCATTTTATCAATCGTCGCAAGAGTTGCTTCCTTACGGCCCGCAATACTTACTAAAATCTTGCCATCAACAATACCCATGAAGTCGTCTTTCTTAATTTCAACGCCATCAATGTTAGTATCGCGAACAGCGTTTGTAATTTGACCACTTGATACAAGTGCCATTTGTTCGCTCATTGCAGCTTGGTTCTCTTCTAAGCTTGCTTCTGGATTGAAGGCTAATAATGAAGCTAATCCTTCTGAAATCGTACGAGTTGCAACAACGGCAACTGCAGCATCTTCTGATACTTCAGCCGCTTGGTTTGCAGCCATTTGAATGTTTTTGTTGTTTGGTAATACGATAACTTTTTCAGCATGTGCTTCTTTAACCGCTTGAAGAATATCTTCTGTACTTGGGTTCATTGTTTGACCACCGTTGATGATTGTCGTTACACCCATGCTCTTGAATAATTCTTGAATTCCTTCACCTGCAGCAACTGCCACGATTCCGTATTCCGCTTTTTGTTTTTGCGCTGCTTCTTTAACTTTTGCAGTGTAGTCTGTTTTTAACACTTCTTCGTGTTGCAAGCGCATATTGTCCACTTTCACTTTCATTAATGAACCGAAGCGTTGTCCGTAGTTCATGACTTCACCTGGACGTTCTGTATGCACGTGTACTTTGATGATTTCATCGTCAGCTACTACTAATAAAGAATCTCCAAGTTCGTTTAAGTAGTTACGGAAAGTATCATAGTCAAATGTATCTACGACAGTTTCGCCTTCACCGATTTTCACCATGATTTCAGTACAGTAACCGAATTTGATGTCGCCTGTTGATACGTGTTCATAGTCAACGCCTGCTTCGTGGTGAGCCACTGAAGTTAAATCGATTTTATTGCTTTCTAATGCATGTACAGGAACTGCTTCTCCTGTTAATGCTTCGAAGAATCCGTTGTAAATGAATACAAGACCTTGACCACCTGAATCCACTACGCCAACTTCTTTTAATACTGGTAATAAATCTGGAGTTTTCGCTAATGCTTTTTCAGCACCACGTAAAACAGATCCCATTACTTCGATGATGTCGTTTGAAGTTTCTAATTTGCGAACACCACGTTTAGCTGATTCACGAGCAACAGTAAGGATTGTACCTTCTACAGGTTTCATAACCGCTTTATAAGCAGTTTCCACACCGTTCGTAAATGCTTGCGCTAATTCTTCACCAGTGATTTCATCTTTACCGACAACGGCTTTAGAGAAACCACGGAATAATTGAGATAAGATAACCCCTGAGTTCCCACGAGCACCCATTAATAATCCTTTTGCTAAATCTTGTGCTAAATCACCTACAGTTGTTGCTGTAGAGTTCGCAACACGTTCCGCACCAGATTTGAATGAGAGCATCATGTTTGTCCCTGTGTCTCCATCTGGTACTGGGAATACGTTTAATGAGTTTACGAATTCTGCATTTTCAGATAAACGCATTTCACCGATTTCCACCATTGCGCGGAAATCTTGAGCCGTAATAGTTTTCATAGTTGCCATATTATTCTTATTTCCTCCTGACTAGAATCAACAAGCATTACGCTTCGATGATTTTAACTCCTTGAACATAGACATTTACTGTTTTTGCAGCAAATCCTAACATTGTTTCTAAGTTATATTTCACTTGTTCTTGTACGTTTCTACAAATCGCAGAAATTTTTGTACCATAACCTACAATAATGTATACATCCACTGCAACACCATCGTCTTCTTGACGAATCACAACCCCACGAGTGAAGTTTTCTTTCTTCAAGATTTCATTAAAGTTGTCGCGGATTTGATTGCGGCTTGCCATACCAACAACACCATAGTTATCCGTAGCGGCCCCACCAACAACCGTTGCAATCACTTCATTGCTAAGTTCAATTTGTCCATTTTCTGTTTGAATTTTTACTGTCATACAAATACCTCCCTTAAATGTATAAAGGTGTCTGCCTATTTTTTAGACAGATTGACACATTATTTCTATACTATAATATCATATTCCCAGCGGTTTACCTAGCCTTTTACCAATTTTTAACCCTCTGGAAAACTCATTGACCAGCTCGCTTGCAATCTATGGTCAACTATGCTAAATTATTTAGGTATATGATTTAGTTCAAAATTATATCAGCTGATAATGAATTAAATAAAGGAGGAGAATAACAATGGCTAAAGTATGTTATTTCACTGGACGTCGTGCTGAAACAGGTAACACTCGTTCTCACGCTATGAACGCTAACCGTCGTACTTGGAAACCAAACTTACAAAAAGTTCGCGTTTTAATCGATGGCAAGCCTAAAAAAGTATGGGTTTCAACTCGTGCATTAAAATCAGGTAAAGTAGAACGTGTTTAATACAGAGCACTATTAAAAAGAGCTTAGGCGATATCCCTAAGCTCTTTTTGTTTATCTAAAATAAATAAGCCGAAGGCTTAAAACAATAGCTAATGAATACTACTCGCATTCCAAGCTGCTTGACGTTTTGGATAGCGGACATCATTGTAATGGTACCGGCAGGAGCCTAAGGTCTCCTTGCCTACCAAGCTTCAAACCAAGGCTAAGCGACCAGCCGCTAACCCTTGGTAATTCACATTGGTTACTTTTCCATTACAATGACCGCTATCCTTCTCAAGCAGCTTTTCATGCTTTATGATTTTTACTCTATTGTTTTAAGCTTTACTTTATAAAAAGCGCTTGGGAATCGCCTAAGTTTTTTATCTGCTTTAAACAGATACTACTTTACCTGAGATTAATGCCAGGAAACCAAGGGACCATGGGTGGTGCTTCTCACGCTTTTTTGAGTTTTATTTCAAAAAAATGGAGTTTGTGAAAAGGCTATAAGGTAGCGCTTTGAAGGCTTCTCAATAAAATGAAATTTATTTACATCATTTGTAAATTCTGAATTTTGTTGGATTTACAACTTCTAACAAAGCCTTAGCTGTAAGAAATATAGAGTGCCTCTCTTTGAAAACAATGGCGAACAAAAAAATTCCAAAATTCACTTATAAGTGAATTTCGGAATTTCAAAACTCTTTGTGAAAAATACAAGCTATCTCTTGTTTTAGATATTTTTAAAACAAGTAGTTGGAACGCTCATGACTATCCTAAAAATCTCAGCTTCTTAATTAACTTCCTTTTACACGTTTTATAGTGTTTAAGGTTGTAGTGACTAATTCATCAATAGGCATTGTTTGACTATCTGTTTTTAACCATTCATCAAAAACATTGTAGAGACCACCGATAATAAATCTACTATCATAATTGATTTGTCTTTGCGTACTGTTTGTGATATGCCAAGGTGCCTTTATGCTAGTATAAACAGCAGGAAGCTTATCATACCACCTTTGTAAAACAAGTACTTGCAATCTTGCATCTTGCAAAATTTTTAATGGTTCAGTGTACTGGCTCCAGTACTGAAAAAATAAGTTTACAAGATCCTCAAAATCATCCAATTCTTCTGTTTGAAGTTCGAGAATATATCTCTGGATTAAGCGGTCGATATAGTTCGTGAGGACTTCCTCTTTTGAATGGTAATAACGATAAAACGTTCGTCTAGCAATCTGAGCATGTTCGCTGAGTTCTGCGATGCTAATATTTTGCAAAGACTTTCTAGTTGCTAACAAATCAAACAAGGCTTCTTCCAACCATTGTCGCGTTTGATATTCCATGATACTTTTCCTTTCCTGGCACACTTTTGGTCAAACTGTGCCAATTTCACTTAACATCTTGTTTTTGAAATCGTATCTCCTTACACTAAAACTATCGCGCGTGATAGATAATTAAAATTTATCGTTAACATTATACAATTGTTAGTTGTTACTAAGGAGGTAAACAATATGAGCATTCTTTTTAACGTTTGGATGCTACCTATTTTATTTATTTTACACGATTTTGAAGAAATGATTGTTATGCCCTTATGGAAAATACGCCATCATCAAAAGTTAGCAACTTTTAAAAAACAGTTCTTTGGTTCTGTTACGCAAGGTTCTGCCTTTGCAGTAGGCGTTTTAGAAGAGTTTATCATTTTGCTGTTTATTTCTGGATTTTGCCAATTGACTCACAACAGCCTACTCTACTTATCTTTTGTAGTAGCGTATACATCTCATTTCATAATCCATTATATCATGTGCCTGCAATTTAGAGGCTATGTTCCTGGCGTCGTCACGGTAACCTTAGAATTGCCAATAGTTCTAATAATTATTGCCCACTATTGGCCTTCTGACGTTTCTTTGTTATCAGTCGTTGTCTATCTTTTATTGGCCATGATAATAGCTTTTTCGAATCTTAAAATCATGCATCTCATCATGCCAAAAATCCAAACACATTTAGAAAAATACGCAAAACAAATTTGAATAAGTGGTTGAACTGTCTTCGCATAACTCAACTTCATAATTAAAGCACCCCAAAACTTAGATTTTTTATCTAAGCTTTGGGGTGCCATTTATTTGTAGATGTTTTGTTTTATCTCCAATGATCTCGGGTTTGGGCTACTAGGATGAGTCCTTTTGTAAAGGAGATGGTCATCTTGTCACTTGTAAACTCATTGCTGACAAGAGCCACTGGGTATGCGTAGCTTTTTGAATCGAGCGTGTATTTAACATCGACGAGGGTGACATTTTCCACAGGAGTCATACTAATAAAAGAAAGGTACTTCGTAAAGTCTATCTTTTCAATCGTGTATGTGCCTGGCTGGATAAAGTTCACGACATTCGTTGCATCTTCGAACACCACATACGGAATAAGCGGTGCTAAGTCTGGTCGCATCATCGTCCATAGGGTACTTATCGCGTGGTCTACTCGCCCGCCAAAAGAACCGAGTACATGAATCGGCATCTCTTTGTAATGCTCCTTCACCCATAATAAAGCTACCTCAAAGTCAGTATCATCTTTTTCACAAGGGAGCTGGACAATAGTACCCGCTGCTTCATGAATCAAGTCGCGCTGTTCTTTTGTGACAGAATCAAAGTCCCCAATCGCTACTTCCATGGGAAGATGCTGGTCTAATAACCGAAGAGCCCCACCGTCGACGCCGACAAAACGGAAGTCTTCATAAGCTTTACCGTATCTGTTTTCTAAGAGCGCCTTGATGTCCTCTTTAGTGTTTGGTCCTCCCAAGACAATCACAACTTCCATCTTCGTCCCTCTTATGCTTCTTTGATTGAATCAATCGCAGCTTTGATATCTTCTGCGTAGTATACATATGAACCGGCAACGGCAACGTCTACCCCTGCTGCAGCGCAAAGTTTCGCTGTTTCGCCGTTCACTCCGCCGTCCACTTCGATTAAGTAGTGGTAGCCTTTTTCCTCGCGTAACGCTACTAACTCGCGAACTTTATCCAATGTTTCTGGAATGAATGATTGGCCGCCAAATCCTGGATTTACTGTCATCACTAACACTAAGTCCACTTCGCTCAAGACTGCTGAGATGGCACTCACTGGTGTTCCTGGGTTAATTACGACACCTGCTTTTACGCCTTCTGCTTTAATCGCTTGAAGCGCGCGGTGGATATGTGGAGTTGCTTCCACGTGAACAGAGATGTAGTCTGCTCCTGCTTTTGCGAATTGTGGAATGAAGCGTTCTGGGTTTTGTACCATTAAATGGCAATCTAATACTAAATCCGTCACAGGACGTAATCCTTCAACGATGTTTGGTCCTAATGTTAGGTTTGGAACGAATTGTCCGTCCATCGCATCGATATGAATCCAGTCTGCTCCTAATTTTTCGACTTTCTTAACGTCTTCTCCTAGTGTTGCAAAATTTGCGCTTAAAATTGATGGTGCTACTTTCATGTTCTGTCTCCTCTATCTACTTTTTTCGTTTATATACTGGTTTTCTTTGGTCCAGTTCTTCATAAAAACTCAAATAATGGTCGTATCGCTCTTGCCAAATGTCCCCTGACTCCACTCCGGCAATCACAGCGCAGTTTGGCTCATGTTGGTGCGAACACTCTCTGAATTTACATTCATGCTCTACTTCGACAAACTCTGGGAATAAATGCGGTAAGTCCTCTTTTTCAATCTCCATAAAATCAACCGTACTGAATCCCGGTGTATCCGCAATCCACACGCCTTCGATTTCATGAAGCGATACGTGACGAGTCGTATGACGTCCCCGCCCTAACGCATTCGAAATCTCTCCCGTTTCTTGGTTTAATTCTGGAATCATCTCGTTCAGCAAGGTGGATTTCCCAACCCCGGACTGCCCTAAGAAGATGACCTTCTCACCACGCAAGCTCTCTAAGAGCGGTGTCTTGTCCTTCATGACTTCCTGTCCGAAATAAACCGGATAACCGATTTTTTCATAATGCGCCTTAATGTCCACAAGACGTGCCATTCCTGCTTCATCGAGCAAGTCGGTTTTTGTAATCATAATGACCGGATGTACATCCAAGCCTTCCAAGTAGACAAGGAAACGGTCGACAAGATGCGTCGAAAATTCTGGTTCGACAGCCGACATCACGATAATCCCGACATCCACATTGGCGACAGGCGGTCTCACGATGGCATTTTTTCGCGGCAAGATTTTCGTTAGCGTCCCTTCTTGCAAGTTACTACTCTCGAACTCCACCACGTCTCCAACGAGTGGCGACTGGCCTCTTTTGCGAAACACTCCACGTGCACGCGTTTGATAGATGACTCCATCCGATTCGATGTAGTAGAACCCGCTCAACGCTTTAATAATAATTCCTTGAGTCATAAGTACTCCTTCAAAGTAAAGATACTTTTATTATATAGTGTACGTC
>JABZYY010000034.1 GCA_015264885.1 Streptococcus sp.
CTATAAAATTGAGGAGCTGCCGCATCATGCGAAACCGCAAAACTCATGACATCTAAGTCTCCAAACGTTAGCGTATCTCCGGTATTGAAGATTTCCTGTTGTTCAAGAGCGACTTTCCCGATTTTACCAGCCATAGCTTGCCACGTTTTTTCATTGGCATAAATTGGAATTCCATACTTACGAGCCAGAACCCCAATCCCTTTAATGTGGTCGGAATGTTCATGGGTAACTAGAATGGCATCCACATCTGAAATGGAGCGATCAATCTTCTCCATTTGCGCAGTAATGGCTTTACCAGTGAGTCCACAGTCCACTAATAATTTTTGTTTTGGCGTTTCGATGTAAGTAGCATTTCCCGAGCTACCACTCGCGAGTAAACTCACTTTCAAACCTTGTTCTTGCATGTTTATTCCCTTCTTATTGTTGTTGTACACTTTGCGTTGTTGTTGTGTTATTTGTAGTTGTACGCTGCGTTTGCGTGTTTGTTGTTTCTAGCGTTTCATTGGCTAATACTGTTCCATGAATCGCATCTACACGACGGGCAATTAATTGTCCGTCAGCCTGACGAATTTCAATATACCACGCAGGTGAGTAAATTGAAAAATCTTTTAATACAAGCGATTGATAGTACGATAATTTCACCGATTGAACGGTGGCCTTCGACGAAATTCGTCCGGCTAAGTATAGAACCTCAACCGCCTTTTGAGCTGAAATCAATTCACGTTCTTTCCCAAGTACTTGCACACTTCCAGCATAAGTCTGTTCATAGCTTACGACTTGGTCATTGGCATTAATCGTAAAGATAATTTGACTCGAGCCGTCCATAATCGTTAACTTATCTGCTTTTTGTGTATAAATCACTTTGCGGGTTGTTGGATTATAGGATGACCATGTGTATTGGTCTCCAAAAGCCACTTGATTATTTTCAACGATTTTTGTTAAATCGGCAAAACTATCTGCAGATACAGAGCCACTTAAGTCTAATTGAATAGGAGTAATAAATTGGCCATTAATGACACTTTTTTCAATCGTCACGACTTGGTTTGGTAAACTAGAGAGTTTTCCGTCAGTGGACTCTGGTGTCACTTGTACAATTGGAACGGCTTCTACCGTCGCATTCAGCGTTGGTAATGTAATTCCGTCTAGCTTCATTTGGTCGATGACGTTAATACTTGTATTCAATGGATTCTTTGTATCGGTTCGTTTTTGCCACACTAATCCGAATAAGAATAAATCGAGGATAAAGAAGCAGACGATGAGAACGACTGCGCTTCTCTTAAAATCCATCTGCGTCACCTCCCGTTGTTGTCGGTCCATTCGCTGGTTCTGTTTGACTCTTCTCGGCTTTTAATTCAGCCAGAGTCTTCCAAGTACCATTCTTTTTAATGTACCACGTTGGTGTAAACTCAACAATTTGTACACTCTCACTACTGATTGTCCATGAATATCCGATACGAATATCTTCAATTTCATTCATGACAAATCCTTCGTTCAATAATTCAGTGACAATCGTCTTTCCACCAACTACCATTACCTTCTTACTTTTTGTCGGTAACGGCGTTTGTGCAATCAGTGATGAGGTTCTCATTTTCTCGATTCCTGTTGAATTGACCTTTATTTGCGTGAAACCTTCTTTGCCACTGGATAAGATTGGATAAGAATCCACGTAACGAACATATTCAACGAGATTATTATTTAAATCTACCGAGAATAGACTCACGCCCATTTGCCAGCCTCCAAGACGTTTCATCTGTCCGAAAGTTTGCGTTAAGTTATTAGTATATAGTAACGTTTCCTCTCCTGAGCGGTTCTCGAAGAAAGTGACCACATTTGTCGTACGGTCTAATTTCAATTGCGATAAATTATCATTGTATACAACGGTCTTTCCGTCTCCACGCGTACGAATTTCTGATTGATTCGTAAATAACTGAGTAATATAGAAACTCATTGGAATCTGCTCGATTAAATAGGCAGACTGTTCCACATTCAAATTATCTTGTTCGACAAAGAATTGTTTTGTTTTTCCACGGTACGATTCAACTTCGTAAAAATCACTATCCGCGTATAATCCCTCTAATGATGTTTTGAAACTTTCATTTACTTTAGCACTGTAGAGTTGTTTCGTGTCATCATTGATGAAATAAGCAGTAGAAGGATCATCTGTGCGAATCACAATACGAGAAAAACGATCATTATTTAAGTCGTCCATATTTCCATCAAAGAATCGGTTCACAATTCCAAATGAATGCAGCCCATCAAATAAAATCTGAATTCTGGCTTCACGTAAGACGAGATTTTCATAACTAGTCTCGTCCATGACTTCTAAACGCGTTAAATTCGTAAATTGTTTATTTAAGTGTGCATTGACTTCCTTCATAATGGAAGCACTGCTCGTCATTTCGAATTTATTTTTGTTTGTTAGAACCATTCGAGTTGGTCTAAACACATCTTCTGTTGTATAAGTTGCACGAACTTGCACACCTGTATCTTGTGTCGTTGCGACATTATTATTTTGCTTTTTATTCGTAAAGAAATCAACCGGACGTACTACGATGAGATACGTAAACACAAAGCTAATGGCCATTAATACAAAGAGCGCCGTTAGCATTGCTCGATAACGTTTAAAATTCATCCCATTCACCGTCCTCTTCAAATGGAACATATGGTAGAGAAACAAAGAATGTTGATCCTTTGTTTTCAATACTGTTCACCCAAATTTTTCCACCGTGTAATTGAACGACTTCTTTCGCGATAGCCAGTCCAAGACCACTACCACCCATTGCTCTTGAGCGAGCCTTATCTACACGATAGAATCGGTCGAATAAGTGTGGAATATCCTTACGAGGAATTCCCAACCCTTCGTCACTTACACTCACGATTAAGTCCGTATGAGTTTCCATTAAACGAACGATAATACGACCCCCGTCTGGAGAATATTTAATCGCATTATTGATAATATTATCCAGCACCTGTGTCATCTTATCTTGGTCAATTTCAACCCATAGGTCGCGTTGTGTAATATCCGTTAAAATACGGTAGTTCTTTTCACGATATTGGTCACTTGAAAGCACCATATCGAAACGGTTGGCAATATGTTTCACCAACTCGTTCATATTCACGAACTCCTTATCGAGTTCAAGACGGTTTTGGTCCATACGCGATAAGTTGAGTAAGTCCGTAATCATACGCATCATACGGTCTGTTTCAGTTTCGATAACGTTTAAGAATTCTGGCGCAATTTCTTTATTTTCCCATGCTCCATCCACCAACGCTTCTGTATAACTCTTAATACTTGTTAGTGGGGTACGTAATTCGTGGGAAACGTTCGATACGAAATTACGACGTTCGCGGTCGATTTTTTCTTGCTCGGTAACGTCTGTTAAGACGCAGACAAGACCGCTAATAAATCCAGATTCACGTTGGATGACTGAGAACTCACATTGAACAATCGTATCTTCGCCATCTTCTTCAAACGTAATCATACGTTCTTCTTGAGACTCGAGTAAATCCCTGAAAGTCACAGTACGGTCGAGTCTTAATACATCTAATAGTGGTGTACCGACAATACGTTCGCTACGTAAGTTTAAAATATCTAACGCAGCCGCATTGATAATCACAATACGTCCACGACGGTCGGTCGCAATTACCCCGTCACTCATATGACGAAGGACACTATCCAGCCTTTGCCGTTCCGCTTCGGTTCCTTCTTGTGCTTCTTTAATCTTCACAGAGAGGTCGTTAATCGCTTGTCCAAGTTGACCAAGCTCATCGTCTCCGTAAATCATCACTTCACCTGTATAGTTTCCTTCGGCGATTTGCTCAGTTTGTTGCTTCATCTCTGCGATTGGACGCGTAATCCCTTGTGAAATCATCACGGTAATCACGATCGCCAAAATAATGACAAAGATAGAAGAACTAATAAAGATAACCCCGATATCTTTGACTTGCGTATAACGCGATTCGATATTCGATGTTACCGAAATAATCCCAACCGGATTTCCTGAAGCAGTATTCACTGGGTCAATCGGTGAAACGTATTTCCAATAACGCGTTTCGCCTTCCGTGAAGTTGTAGCTTTGAACGGTATTCGACACAACGACTTGTTGAACGTCCGCTTCTGTTGAACGCGTTCCTACAACAGATTGTTGCGTTTGGTTGGTTGTTCCCAAAATATATCCTTGCATGTCCATGATGCGAATTTCGACAATACTATTCCCTGTAGGATAATCTTGTAGCAATTGCGAAATTTCAGACATCTTCGCTTCATCGGTCGCATCTTTTGCCAAAATCGGCTGCACGTTATTCTTCAAGAACCCTACTTGCAGTTGGATTTGTTCTTGGAAGTTGGAAATCATTTGCGACTCTAATTGCGTTAAGAAGTTCGCGACAATGAGTTGCAGCGAGATGACTAAGAGCAGGATGAACAGCATCGGAATCTTAAATTGAATGGAACGAAAGAATCGTTTCACTGTCTTCATGAGTCATTTTCCCCTCTACTTTTTAGCAAAATACGCTTTTCTTGCCGGTAGAATAGGTGGCAAGGAAAAGCGCATTTCAATCTTAAGCTTCTTTTTCTTGATCTGGGGTCTTAATGTAGTAACCTACCCCACGACGAGTCATAATCCATGTTGGGTGACTCGGTGTATCTTCGATTTTTTCACGTAAGCGACGTACTGTAACGTCCACTGTACGCACATCTCCGAAGTAATCATAGCCCCAAACCGTTTGCAACAAGTGCTCACGTGTAATGACTTGTCCGATATGTTTTGCTAAGTAATGAAGTAATTCAAACTCACGGTGCGTTAATTCGATTTCTTCGCCACGTTTTGAAACCACATAAGCATCTTCATGGATAATGAGTGAGCCTAATACGATTTCGTTAGCTGTTTTTTCTTCTTCGGCTTCCGCTGGAGCTAATTGTTGACGACGTAAGTTTGCTTTCACACGCGCGATTAACTCACGGTTTGAGAAAGGTTTTGTCACATAGTCATCGGCTCCAAGTTCAAGACCTAAAACTTTATCGATTTCAGAGTCTTTTGCTGTCACCATGATAATTGGGACATTGCTTGTTTTACGGATTTCACGGCACACTTCTAAGCCATCAATTTTCGGTAACATTAAGTCTAAAATAACTAAATCTGGATTTTTTTCGTTGAAAGCCACCAGACCCTCTTCACCGTCAAAGGCTGTGATTACTTCAAAGCCCTCTTTTGTAAGACTAAACTTGACGATGTCTGAGATTGGCTTCTCATCATCTACAACTAGGATTTTTTTCATATAAATCCTCCTTTACTCTATTACTTTTTTATGCCCAAACACTTTCTAAAATGTTGGTTTGTTCTCTATCTGGTCCTACACTGAATGTAGAAATACGTACGCCGACTAATTCAGAAATACGACGAACATAGTTGCGTGCATTTTCAGGAAGCTCTTCAAGTGAACGGCATCCTGTAATGTCTTCGTTCCAACCTGGTAATTCTTCATACACAGGTTCGCATTGTGCTAGTTCTACTAGGCTTGCTGGGTAGTGAGAAATTTCTTCTCCATTTGGTTTACGGTAAGCGACACAGATTTTCACTGTTTCTAAACCAGTTAATACGTCAATACTGTTTAAGCTTAAGTTTGTAATGCCTGATACACGTTTAGAGTGACGCATTACAACGCTATCGAACCAACCAACACGTCTTGGACGTCCAGTTGTTGTACCATATTCACGTCCGACTTCACGAATACGTGAGCCGATTTCATCGAATAATTCTGTTGGGAAAGGTCCATCCCCTACACGAGAAGTGTATGCTTTACATACCCCAACGACTTTATTAATTTTTGAAGGTCCAACACCGCTACCGATAGTCACCCCACCAGCAACTGGGTTTGAAGATGTTACGAATGGATAAGTACCTTGGTCGATATCCAACATAACTCCTTGTGCCCCTTCAAATAATACGCGTTTTCCTTGGTCTAATGCATCGTTTAAAATCACTGAAGTGTCGCAAACGTATTGTTTCATTTGTTGACCATATTCGTAGTACTCTTCGAAAATGTCATCAAACTCAATTGGTTCTGCATCGTACATTTTAGTAAAGAGACGATTCTTTTCAGCTAAGTTGATTCTTAGACGTTCCGCAAATACTTCACGGTCTAGTAAGTCCGCCACACGAATCCCAACACGCGCTGCTTTATCCATGTAGCAAGGTCCAATCCCTTTATTCGTTGTCCCAATTTTGTTGTCGCCTTTAGCTTCTTCTTGTAATTGGTCTAAGCGAATGTGGTATGGCAAGATGACATGCGCGCGGTCTGAAATACGTAAGTTATCAGTAGTCACATTTCTTTCGTGTAAATACGCTAGTTCTGTGATAAGAGATTTTGGATTTAATACAACCCCGTTTCCAATCACGCTGATTTTCTCTGGTGAAAAAATTCCTGATGGAATTAAGTGAAGTTTATAAGTCACTCCATTGAATTGAATCGTATGTCCTGCATTGTCTCCCCCTTGATAGCGGGCAATGACTTCTGCGTTCTCACTGAGGAAGTCTGTAATTTTTCCTTTACCTTCGTCTCCCCATTGTGTTCCTACTACTACTACTGATGACATTTGACGCACCTCTTCTTTGTATTATTCATTTAAATGTCTGTTATTAGGCCATTGGAGCGTTTTGCTCGACTCCATCTGGCACAAGATTTGTAAATTTATTAAATTCTTTCATGAAGTTCAATTCAACCGTTCCACGAGGACCGCTACGGTTTTTCTCGATAATCACTTCAATGGTACTATTTGGTTCCACCTCTGGAACATGTCCATTCTCATCTGGCTCTTGACGATAGTAATCATCACGATATAAGAACGCTACGATATCGGCATCTTGCTCGATAGATCCAGATTCACGAATATCTGACATGATTGGTCGTTTATCTTGACGTTGTTCCACACCACGCGATAATTGCGAAAGTGCGATAACAGGAACTTTTAATTCCTTCGCTAATTTCTTCAAGTTACGAGAGATTTCAGAAACCTCTTGTTGACGACTCTCTTTTCCGTTTCCTTCAATCAACTGCAAGTAGTCGATGACGACTAGCCCAAGATTATTACGCTCTTGTTTTAGACGACGACATTTTGCACGGATTTCAGCAACACGAATCCCTGGAGTATCATCAATAAAAATTGGTGCTTCAGATAATGCTCCGGTCGCCACGAAATATTGTGTATATTCTTCAGGCGTTAATTTACCTGTTTTCAAATGTCCTGCATTGATGCTAGCATGTGAACAGATAATACGTTCTACAAGAGACTCAGCACCCATTTCAAGACTGAAGATGGCTACCGTTTCGTTCAGGTTCACGGCAACGTTCTTTGCAATATTCAATACAAAGGCCGTTTTACCAACAGATGGACGAGCCGCTAAGATGATTAACTCATCCGCATGCAGACCTGACGTCATTCTGTCTAAGCCGATATACCCTGTCGCAATCCCTGTCACTTCACCATTGTTTTTCGCACGCTCTTCTAAGCTTTCATAAGCAGTACGAAGAACCGTACTAATTGGAATAAATCCTGCTTTATTACGTCCTTCCGATACTGAAAGAATATCTTTCTCAGCAGTATCCAAGACGGTGGCAATTGGTTCATCCTCTTGGTAAGCCGTTTTTACAATATTTGTCGAAGTTTTAATTAATTTACGGCGCGTAGATTTTTCTAAAACGATTTGCGTATAGTATTCTACGTTGGCTGCAGTTGGCACTTTATCAAGAAGCTCGATTAGCGTAACTTCTCCACCAATATTCTCCATTTGATTCTTTTGTCTTAAAATCTCTGAAACGGTGATTGCGTCAATATCGATATTGTTTTGATTTAATTCAATCATTGCCGCAAAAATTAATTGATGAGAAACACGATAGAAATCTTCCGGTGTCAAAAATTCCATAACCGAAATAATCGAGTCACTAGCAAGAAGAATAGACCCTAAAACGGCTTCTTCTGCCTCAATATTTTGTGGTGGAACTAAATTTGGATATAGTTCTTCCATTCAAACACCCTTTCTACTAAAAATAACCATAAAAATACAGTTTCATTGTATCATAAAACGCTGTAATAAAACAGAAGAGTGAGTCTTTTCGAGCATGAAAACTTGTATGTTCATTTGTAACTTTGTGAACTGTATCACATATTTAAAACCAAAAGAAAAAAGGATTCTCCACAACGGGAAAATCCTTAGTATTTCTTATTATTGTGCGACGATATTGACAGTCATAATCGCTGTTACATCGTGGTGTAATTTAACAGGTACACGAGTGTATCCTAAGGCACGAATTGGTGCTGCTAATTCAAATTTCCGGCGATCAAGTTCTACATTGAATTTTTTGTTGAATTCTTCGGCGATTTGCTTCGCTGGGATAGCTCCGAATAGACGGCCATCTTCCCCTGCTTTAGCTTTAATGGTTACAACTGTATCTTCGCGTTCTAAGAACTCTTTAATTTCTTTGGCTTTTGCTAATAATTCGGCATTGTGCTTTTCTTCAGCTTTCTTTTGTCCTGATAAAGTCGCTAAGTTCGCTGAAGTAGCTTCTTTAGCTAAACCATTTTTGATTAGGAAGTTTTGTGCGTATCCATCTGCAACGTTTTTAACGTCACCTTTTTTACCTTTACCTTTTACATCTTTCAAGAAAATTACTTTCATGTTTCTTCCTCCTAATTATAAGTTAATTTCACTACCAATTTCTTCAATGACTTGAATTAACTGGCGGATTGCATCTTCAATCGTGATATCAGATAACTGAGTTGCAGCATTCGATAAATGTCCGCCACCACCCATTTTTTCCATCACACGTTGTACGTTTTTGTTTCCTAAACTACGGGCACTAATACCCACACGACCATCATTCCGTTTTGTAACCACAAATGAAGCATCAATGTTTTCCATCGATAACATCATATCGGCCGTTTGAGCGGCGACGACTGTCGGATATACGGTATTTTCTTCACCGTGAACAATTCCGACATTGTTAGGAAGCATTTCGAGCGAGTTCAATAAATGCGAACGCATTAAGTACGTATCTACATTTTCTTTTAATAAGCGTTGAATCAGAATTGTATCCGCACCAACAGATTTCAGGTAGCTAGCCGTATCAAAGGTACGGGACCCTGTACGAAGCGTGAAATTACGCGTATCTACAATGATTCCAGCAAGCAAGGTTGTTGCTTCGATTGGCTGAAGTTTTTCAGCATCTTCTGATTGATATTCTAGTAATTCCGTAATCAATTCTCCAGCAGATGAAGCGTATGGTTCAATATAAACCAAGTCAGGATTTTCAGGGAATTCCTCTCCACGGCGGTGGTGGTCGATAATCACTAGTTTATTTGCTTTTTTAACTATCGATGGAGCAGCACATAGGGAAGGCTTGCTTACATCAACAATAATCACTAATGTATTTTCAGTCAGTAGAGCTTCCGCCATTTCTGGATTCACAATAGCAGAGGAGAGACGTTCATTATCTTTGATTACTTCCATCAATTTCTTGATATCATGCGAATATTGCTCTGGATTTGTGACAATCCATGAGGTTTTACCGTGCATTTTAGCGATTCTTCGAATACCTAAGCATCCACCAATACAGTCCATATCTGGATATTGATGTCCCATCACCATTACTTGATCCGCTTCTGCAATAAGGTTTTCTAACGCTTGAGAAACCATGCGAGAACGCACTCTTGTACGTTTTTCTAACGGGTTGCTCTTACCACCGTAGAAGCGTGTTTCTTCGTTTTTAGAACGGACAACGACTTGGTCACCGCCTCGTCCTAACGCTAAATCAAGGTTATCTTGTGCGAATTTAGCAATTTCACCATAATGCATTTCTTCTTGAGTATCATCTGCATATGAGAATCCCATACTTACCGTTAGTGGAGTATTTTGTTGAGCGGTTGTCTCACGAACGCGGTCGATAATCTCGAATTTCGTTTTTTCAAGCTCTGAAAGGATATTTTTATCTAAAAATGCGACAAAACGGTCTGAACTCACACGTTTTAAGTAGATATTATTGTGATTTGCCCAGCTAGTAAGCTGATTTGTCACGAAGTTGTTCAAGTTAGATTTTTTACGGTCACTTAGGGATTGAGACACTTCTGCAAAGTTATCGACGAAAATCTGTCCAAATACCGGTCTTTCATCTAAATAAGTCTCTTTAATCAACGCATATTCTGTAATATCCATCATGTAGAGCATTCCAATATCGTTATGATAAACCGTTTGGAAGTATTTATCTTTCCAATGCACTACATTATCTTTATCATCATCCAGATTTTTAACGATATTCGCTAATTCTGGATCAATAACTTCAAGTTTGAATCCTAATAGTTCTTTTCGTTCGAAATACTTTTGTAAATAAGGGTTAATCCATTGAATTTCACCATTATCATCCAGTAAAAGCATTCCAATTGGCATTTTAATAGAGGCATCTTGCGAACCTTTATTAATTTTGTACGATAAGTTCGTTACATAATGATTCGTTTCTTTAATAATGTAGTTTGCAAACGAATAGAGGAGTGTTCCTAATAAAATAACAAATAAAGTAAGGATAAGTCCCATCCATATATTCATCACATACGCTATAATCAGCATACAGAGAATGATTGCTATAAATGAGATTCCGTATTTCTTCATTGTTTCACTTTTAAGAAATGTCGGTAAAGCCTTAATACGTTCTTTTAGGCTTTTCTTCATTCTTGCACCTTCTTTCTATATACCTTATTTTACCACAGTTTTGGTCCCTCGTCAGTTCTCTAAAATTGTTTCACGTGAAACAATTTAGACAAAGGGTAGGGTGCAAATGTTTCACGTGAAACATTTTTAAGGTTCATTATTTCTGATAGAATGTTTCACGTGAAACATTCTAATTTATGTATTCAAATTTAGATTAAAAGATAAAACTCAATCTAGTTAATCAATAATCTGTATTTTTATAAATAGATACTCAATTATAAAAAGAACAATTAAATAAAATAAAAAAGGATTGAGAAATTCTCAATCCTTTTATTAATTTATTATTAGTCAACTGTTGTGAATGGTAATAATCCCATGATACGAGCACGTTTGATTGCAACAGTTAAAGTACGTTGGTGTTTAGCACAAGTACCTGTTACACGGCGTGGTAAGATT
>JABZYY010000035.1 GCA_015264885.1 Streptococcus sp.
TCTTGGAATACTGGTGAATTAGATAGTTACTTAATTGAAATTACTGCTGATATTTTAACGAAAAAAGATCCTGAAACAGGTAAACCAATGGTTGAAGTGATTATGGATACAGCTGGTAATAAAGGGACTGGTAAATGGACTTCTCAAAGTGCATTAGATTTAGGGGTTCCACTTCCATTAATTACAGAATCAGTATTTGCACGTTATATTGCTACATTAAAAGAAGAACGTGAAATTGCTAGTAAAGAATTATCTCCAATTAAAGTTCCTGAATTATCTAATACTGAAAAACAAGCGTTAATCGAATCAGTTCGTAAAGGGTTGTATTTCTCTAAAATTATGAGTTATGCGCAAGGATTCGCTCAAATGCGTGTAGCAAGTGAAGAGTTCAACTGGGACTTAAACTACGGCGAAATCGCGAAAATCTTCCGTGCTGGATGTATTATCCGTGCGCAATTCTTACAAAAGATTACAGATGCGTTCGAACGTGATCCTCAATTGAAAAACTTATTATTAGATAAGTATTTCTTATATGTAACGGAATCTTACCAAGATGCAGTTCGTGATGTTGTTGTAACGGCTGTTCGTGCTGGTATCCCAGTACCAACATTCTCAAGTGCGTTAGCATACTATGATTCATACCGTTCAGAAACATTACCTGCAAACTTAATTCAAGCTCAACGTGACTACTTCGGTGCACATACTTACAACCGTGTAGACAAACCAGGAACATTCCACTTCGAATGGGCTCAAGAAAAAGAGATTGAACAATAATTACAAATGACGAAGTCCTAGCCAATTTGGCTAGGGCTTTTTTGATGAACTTACAATATTCGATTGAATAGGATAACGGTTTCATTTATAATGAAGTTATCACTTTGAAAAGGAGTTTAGGTATGAAATTAAAAAAAGTAATTATTTGTTTTTTTGCAGTTTTAGTATCTTTTATCTTACCGATAGAAAATACTGTTCATGCAGATACAGTTCATTTTAGAAATTGTTCAGAAGCATGGGCTGCAGGTTATGGGGATATTTTAGTTGGGGAACCGGGATATGCGGGGCATCTTGATCGTGATAAAGATGGAACAGCCTGTGAGATTTTTAAATCGGGTGGCCAATATCGCTCGCGTAGAGAAGACGGGAAACCATTAAACAAAGTAAAAGCTACTGGTTGGGAACAAGTTGATAGTAAATGGTATTATTACGAAAATTATGTCATGGTGACTGGATGGAAGAAAATCAGTGGTATTTGGTATTATTTTAATAGCTCAGGTGTAATGCAAACTGGGTGGCAACAATTAAGTGGTACTTGGTACTATTTCAATTCAGCAGGAGCAATGGAAACAGGCTGGCAACAGATTAGTAATGTCTGGTATTACTTTGATAACAATGGGTATATGCAGACAGGATGGAAATATTTGAGTGGTTCTTGGTACTATTTAAATAGTTCTGGTGGAATGGTTACAGGCTGGCAAACAATTGGAAACAATCGTTACCTCTTTAGTTCATCAGGAACCCTTCAAACAGGCTGGCAACAATCTGGTGGTGTCTGGTATTACTTTGATTCAAATGGGTATTTACAAACAGGATGGAAACAAATTAGTGGTGTTTGGTATTTCTTAAATGGATCAGGAGCAATGGAAACAGGCCTAAAAGAAATTGGTGGAACTAAGTATTACTTTACGGATAGTGGTGCAATGCAAACAGGCTGGAAATGGATAGCTGATGGTTATTACTATTTCAAGAGCAGTGGTGCAATGCAGACTGGATGGTATCAAGAAAATAATAAGTGGTACTATTTAGCTGAAAATGGAAAAATGGTAACAGGTTTGTACCAAGTTTATCACTCAACGTATTATTTTGACGGCAGCGGTGTAATGAAGACAGATTGGATCAAATTAGGTGATGGCTGGCATTACTTTGACAAGTCAGGTGCGATGCTAAGAAATACAGTAACTCCAGACGGTTACTATGTTGATCAAGAGGGGATTTGGAAAGAGTTACCGAAAGTGTCTACTACAACAGAACTAATTCCTATTGAAAAAGCTGAAGCAGTACCTGAAACAACAGTACAAACGACTACTGAAGAACAAGTTCAATAAATGGAACGGATATTATATATATTAAAGAACTAATCTGCTCTGTAGATTAGTTCTTTTTTATTCAAGATTAACTTATAAGTTAATCTTGAATATTGAATTGAAGATAATTGACAGAAAATTTCATTAAATTCTGTTAAGAATCTTATGAATATGATATGATAAACGTGTTAGGAAAGAATAGAGAAGGGAGTCTTATAATGCCAGCGAATCAACGTATTTTAATTATTGAAGATGAACGAAATTTAAGTCGCTTTGTCGAATTAGAATTAAAGCATGAAGGCTATGAAACAAAAGTATGCTCAGATGGCCGCAGCGGTTTACAAGCAGCAATTGATGAGCAGTGGGATGCTATTTTATTAGATTTAATGTTACCAGAAATGAATGGATTAGAAGTCGTTCGTCGTCTTCGCCAGGTAAAACAAACGCCAGTCATCATTATGACAGCGCGCGATTCAGTGATGGACCGTGTTGCAGGGCTTGATCAAGGGGCAGATGACTATGTCGTGAAACCATTCGAAATCGAAGAAATCCTTGCAAGATTACGTGCACTCTTTAGACGCTTGCAAATGGAAGAACAATCTCGAGTTGTGAAACAAACAAGAGTGGAATATCGCGACCTTGTGGTGGAAGTGGAAAACCGCGTCGTTCGTCGTGCAGGGGAAGTCATTGATTTAACGAAGAAAGAATATGAATTACTCTTATTACTGATGGAAAACATTGATATTGTGCTTTCACGTGAAGTGTTATTAAAAGAAGTATGGGGCTATAAGAACGAAGTCGAGACAAATGTGATTGACGTATACGTTCGTTATATCCGTAATAAAATTGATGTACCAGGACGAGAAAGTTATATTCAAACCGTTCGTGGAACTGGATATGTAATGAGAAGCTGAGGAGCTACATATGAAGGACCAAAACCAACATAAATCGGTAGCAAAAAAATGGTGGTGGGTGATGTCGGCCACCATTTTTGCGTTATTAGCTGTATTGACTGCGATTTTGATTGAGGGTCAGATCATTGGCCTTCGTGAGAATGAGAAAAAACAGACCGTGGTGTATGCTCAAGTTATCGCGGATTTGTTATCAGAAAAAACGGAGAAGTTAACAAGTGAAGATATTCTTAGTGTTCTAAACAAAGCAGAGCAATATGAATTGAATCAAAACCAAGTCTATAAAAAGAATAGTAGTTTTTATCCAATGAATGAAGAAGTGAATATTCGTGTCTTTGATACGGGTAAGGAACTATTATTCCAAACGCAACAATGGCAAGACCGTCCACAAGTATCGAGTAAGCTTGAGGCTCAATATGTGACGCTATCGACCGGGGAAGAAAGTGTGCAAGTGATGATGCCGATTCTTTCCAGAAATACTCGTGTCTTAATTGGCCACCTACAAGTAACCAACCGAATGATGAAACTGGCAGAATTAAAAAAACAATTGCGCTTTTTATTCCTTCAGCTAATTGTGATGGAAGGCCTTGTCTCCATTGGGCTTGCGTATTTCATTTCGCGACTTATTTCCAAACCAATTGAAGAAATTCATGATATTATCGCTTCAATCAATGAAGAAAATATCGAAACGAAACGTCTGATTATTCCAAAGAAAAATGACGAGTTTGCGATTGTGTCCCAACAATTCAACGAGCTACTAGATAAGATTAGTTTCTATATTGCACAGCAAAAGCATTTCGTAGAAGATGTGTCTCACGAATTACGTACGCCTGTCGCGATTGTAGAAGGGCACCTGAAGCTTTTAAACCGTTGGGGGAAAGATGACCCAGAAGTGCTGGAAGAGTCGCTCACGGCCTCTCTAGCGGAAATCAAGCGCATGAAGACACTCGTTCAAGAGATGCTTGATTTATCGCGTGCGCCTCAAGTAAGAGAGCAATATAAAGATGCCAAAACGGAAGTCGTTGCGACTTTAGAACAGATTGTAACGAACTTCAAAATACTCTATCCAGACTTTACGTTTATCGCAGATATCGATACGAAGAAGGAGATTATCTCTCCAATCTATCGCAATCACTTCGAACAAGTCATTATCATCTTACTCGATAATGCCGTGAAATATTCAACAGATCGAAAAGAGATTATTGTTAGTCTATCTCCAACGACGGAAGCGGTCGAAATCGGCATTCAGGATTTCGGGATGGGATTAACAGAAGAAGATAAGAAAAAAGTATTCTCACGATTCTACCGCGTCGATAAAGCTCGCTCAAGAGAACGTGGAGGAAATGGTTTGGGGCTTTCGATTGCCAAGGAATTAATCGAAGGATATAACGGTAAAATTAGCCTGACTTCACGACTCAATCATGGGTCATTATTCAAGGTGAAATTACCAATTGCAAAATAATGAAGAAAAGATACAAAAAGTTTAATTTTTTTGTATCTTTTTTTATTTTTTTTCTGTATAATCAAAAAGTATGATATTTAACAAGTTATATGGGGGCTTTATAATGAAAAAAGCGAAAACGGCAGTAGCCTTGGGAGCATTTATTGCGCTCGGTCTGGGTGCAAAAGTTGAAGCAGAAACTGTTCCACAAACTGGTGTGAACAGAATTCACTTTATTAATACGAAAGCAAATACCGGAAGTGATGCCATTCTTCTAGAAAGTAATGGTCATTTTGCATTAATTGATATGGGAGAAGATTATGATTTTCCAGACGGAAGTAATCCGTTATATCCAATGCGAGCTGGGATTGCTATTCGTAACTATCAAGTATTGGAAGATCGCTTGTTCCGTCATTTATCAAATGTAGGTGTTCAAAAATTAGACTTTATTTTAGGGACTCATGTGCATAGTGACCATATTGGTGGTGCGGATGAAGTACTAAATAGACTTCCAGTAGATACTTTTTATTTGAAAAAGTATTCCGATCAGAGAATTAAAGCTTCTTGGGGACTTTGGGATAATTTATATAATTATGACAATGCACTAAAAGCTGCCAAAGAAAAGGGAGTAAAACTTGTACAAGATATTTCTGATAAAGACAGTCACTTTAAACTAGGAGACATGGATATTCAGTTATATAACTACAAAAATGAATATGGTCCAGATGGACAATTGAAGAAAGTATTAGATGATAATTCGAATTCTATTGTCGCGGTTATTACAGTTAATGGACAAAAAATTTATCTTGGAGGAGACCTTGATAACGCTGAAGGCGGTGAAGACAAGTTAGGTCCTCAGATTGGGAAAGTCGATTTGATGAAATGGAATCATCACTATGATGCCAAAATATCTAACTCTATCAACTTTATTAATAATCTTTCACCGACAATGATTGTACAAACAACAGGTGCGGATATTAATGTTTCTTCTACGAAAGATTATATTCAGAAAAAAGGGATTCAAATCATTCATAGTTCAAGTAAAACTCAAAATGCAACAGTATTTGATATCTCTAATAATGGCTTCAAGAATATTTCTGATGCATTTCCAAATATTCCAACAGTAAAAGCTCAGTGGTATCAAGAAGATGGTTTCTGGAAATATCGCTTAGCAGATGATCAAATGGCGATTGGTTGGCATGAAATTAATGGCAAGTTCTATTTCTTCAACGGAAAAGGACAAATGCAAACAAGTCGATGGATTTATACGAATGATAGTTGGAATCCGCAAAAGGGAGGAGAATACTATTATGTTCATGCAGATGGTTCACGACAATCTTCTGGATGGTTCTGGCATGAAGGTGCTTGGTATTATATTCAGTCTGATGGTACGAGAAGACAGAATGAATTAGCCTATAGCGGAAACAATCAATATCTATTTGATAAAGACGGAAAGATGCTTACAGGTTGGCAAACCTTTAATGGCAAGAAAATGCTGTTTGCTTCAAGTGGAGAACTGCTAGTTGAGAATGATCAAGCTTCTGCATGGAAGAAGGTCAATGGTAAATGGTATTACTTCGATAACAATAATGTTGCAGTAACTGGATTAAAAGAAATTGATGGAAAAACGTATTTCTTCGATGAATCTGGAGTGATGCAAACTGGATGGAAAGAAGTCGATGGAGTCCGTCGCTATTTTGCAAGTTCAGGTGCAATGGCAACTGGTTGGTTGAAAGACGGTGATTCATGGTATCTCTTAAGTAAAGAGGGCAAGAAACTAACCGGAGATCAAGAAGTAGATGGTGAAAAATACTACTTGAACGAAGAAGGAATCATGCAAACTGGTTGGAAATGGATTGACGGAAAATATCGTTATTACGCTAAGAGCGGAGCCTTGAAGAAAGGTTGGCTGAAAGATGGAAATAAATGGTATTACTTAAATCCTGAAAACGGAGAAATGGTCACTGGGGAGAAAGAAATCGATAAAGTGAATTACTACTTCGTTGATTCTGGTGCTATGGCTGTAGGCTGGAAATGGCATGATGAAGCGTATTATTACTATCAAGCAAGCGGTGCAATGCTAAAAGGCTGGTATAAAGAATCTGGTAAGTGGTATTACTTAAATCCGGAAACAGGGAAAATGGTTATCGGACAACAAGAAGTTTCTGGTAAATATTATTACTTTAACGACTCTGGAGCAATGCAAACTGGCTGGAAATGGCATGATGGTGCTTATCACTATTATCAAGCAAGCGGTGCAATGCTAAAAGGCTGGTATAAAGAAGCTGGTAAATGGTACTTCTTACATCCGACAACTGGATCAATGCTTACAGGAATCCAGGAAACTTCTGGAGATTATTATTACTTCGATAATTCTGGAGCAATGAAAGTTGGTTGGATTCAAGAGAAAGGCGAATGGTATTACTTCAAAGCAAGTGGTGCAATGCTTCGCAAT
Organism: Streptococcus sp.; assembly: GCA_015264885.1. Classification (GTDB taxonomy): domain Bacteria; phylum Bacillota; class Bacilli; order Lactobacillales; family Aerococcaceae; genus Granulicatella. Next base: position 6,889 of record JABZYY010000035.1, read on the forward strand.
GGAACAACTCCTGATGGCTATAAAGTCGATGGGGAAGGTAGATGGTTACCTAATGGTGTAACGACAACAACTACAACCACAACTACTTCTACAACAGAAACAACAACTGCTGAGGAAACGACTCAAGAGAAGACAACACAGAAAACAACCGTTGAATCAACAACGGCAGAGCCTACAACAGAACAAAAGACGATTCCAATCAATTCCAGATAAGACATCTGAAATTACAGATGCAAATGAGATTGGCTAAAAAAACGACGCTCCTTTTCTTTGGAAAGGGAGCGTTTTATAGTTTACATTTCTACACTTATAACTTACACTAGAAAAGTAGTATTCTATCAATTGCAGGCGACTTGCTTGCGTATTTTATTCAAGGAGGACAACTCATGCGCGAACAAAATGTACTCATTACACTGTTCGGGGCAACAGGCGATTTAGCTCATCGTAAGCTTTATCCAGCGTTATTCCGTCTATTTCAAAAAGGATTTATCAAAAATCATTTCGCAGTGATTGGGACAGCACGTAGAGAGTGGACTAACGAGTATTTCAGAGATGTTGTAAAACAATCTGTTCAGTCATTAGTGAAGTCAGAAGAAGAATTAAACCATTTCCTTTCTCATTTCTACTATCAACCTCATAACGTTACTGACACACATCATTATGTCGTATTAAAAGAACTTTCAGAAGAATTAGATGCCAAGTATCAAATCGAAGGCAATCGTGTCTTCTATTTAGCAATGGCGCCTACTTTCTTTGGAACGATCACAGAGCATTTAAAAGCAGAAGGTTTAATTACTGAGAATGGCTATAACCGACTTATCATTGAGAAACCATTCGGAAAGGATTACGCTTCTGCAGAAGAATTAAACAATCAACTTCGTCAATCATTCGAAGAAAAACAAATCTATCGTATTGATCACTACTTAGGGAAAGAAATGATTCAAAACATTTCTGCAGTCCGTTTTGCTAACCGTGTATTCGAAGCGTTGTGGAACAAAGAGAATATCGATCATATTCAAATCTCGCTCTTAGAACAAGTGAGCGTTGAAGAACGTGGGGGTTACTATGATACAAGTGGTGCTTTACGTGATATGGTTCAAAACCACATCCTGCAAATCCTTGCTCTAGTAGCGATGGAACCACCAGTATCATTTGGAGATGTTCGTAAAAACAAGATTAAAGTGTTAGAACAACTTCGCCCTTATACAACTGCCGAAGAAGTGAACAAAAACTTTGTCCGTGGGCAATATGGACCTTCTGTAGATGGGTTAAAACCTGGCTACCGTGAAGATGCCAATGTGGCAGATGATTCCAATATGGAAACATATGTTGCTGGTAAAGTATTTATCGATAATGAACGTTGGGAAGGCGTTCCGTTCTACGTTCGTACAGGTAAGAGTCTTCATTCAAAGGAAACAATCATTGATGTTGTCTTCAAAGAAGCAAGCTCTCCATTGTTCTGTGGTATTGATGGTTGTCCATCAAACCGTATTTCAATTCACATCACTCCACGTGAAGGATTCTGTTTCGTGATTAATTCGAAAGCCGTTGGAAATACCATCGCGCTTCAAACAAGTCACTTGGAGAAAATCTTTGATGAGAACTTCGCAATGAGCAGTCCTGAAGCGTATGAGCGCTTAATTCTTGACTGTATCGAAGGTGACATGACAAACTTCACGCATTGGGAAGAAGTAGCTGCTTCTTGGAAATATGTGGATAGTATTCGCCAAACATGGGATAGCGAAATTGCAGCTGATTTTCCAAACTACGCTGCTGGAAGCAAAGGACCACAATCAGGTTACGATTTAATCGAACGTGATGGACGCAAGTGGGTTGACCGCGACTAATCAAATATAGTAAAGACTAGGTTTTTACCTAGTCTTTTTTGTTCTAAGAAAGTGGAAGAAAGCATACTTTTCCCTCCTTAAAAAGCGAAGAAAAGATTCCAAAGGGATTCCTAAAAAGCCGAGGATTTCTTATAGTAGCAGTAACGTGAACAACATCGGAAGTGAATTATGCGGAGTAGGGACAAGTCCCGTACTCCGCATTTGAATCTTCGAAGGTGAGAGACAGAATGGCTCGAACCGGTGTAACGTTACCGCTACTATAACAAGAAATCTGCAAGGATTTTTAGGAATATTTTATAATGCATTCTCATCACGCAACCCCGTTTTCTTGAAAAGACCGCTCTTTTTCTGTAAACTGTTCTCTATATAGGAGGCGCGCATGACGATTAGAGAGTTTATTCAATTGAGTATTTTAAAACCTAATAAAATTTGGACGATTTTACAAAATCCACTGAAGAAAATCAAAGGAATCTTTTTCCTACTCGTATTACTTGTATCGATTCCTGGCTTTATTCGTGCCGGAAAAGATATCGCAAGCATGAATACGAATTTAGGAATCGTAGCGAAACAGTTCCCAGACCTTTTGATTCAAGATGGGAAGTTATCGGCGGGCGACAATTCAGGATTTGTTTATCGTTCAGATGTTTTCAATATTGTATTTGACCCAAGTGGAAAGTCAACGGATAATGATGTGACGTCTGAGTCAAGTCAAGGGATTCCATCTATCGGTATTTTACAAGACCATATTGTTGTAGACACCATCATTAATACCTCAAAATTTTCTTATGAAGGCTTAAACGGCTTTAATAAAGCAAATGTAGAGCAGTTTATTCAAGAGTTCCAATCAAAATTGTGGATGGTATTTATCGGTGTCATGTTATTCGGATTTGTTTATAATACGATTGCCGTTTATATTTTAATGATTATCATCAGCTTCGTCGTACGATTATTAACGGCGTTGTTTATGAGAGCCTATATTCAAATGCATCCAACTGTATCGAAACAGTTAACGATTGCTGCAATGTTCCTACCAGCAACCATCTATATGGTGATTGGCGTGTTAGGAATTGGTGGAGGAGTAGGGATGTTTATGTACCTACTAGTAACATCTACCTTCAACTGGCTCCTTGGAATGCGAGAATTCATCGCTCAGCAAAATAAAAGCCAATAAAAAATAACTCTTAGAAAC
>JABZYY010000036.1 GCA_015264885.1 Streptococcus sp.
CCAATGACCAAGCCAAGAGCGAAAACAATCGCTAAGATAGTAAGAACCAATAGGACGATTCCCAATTGTTTTCCGATTGCTTTTAATTTAGTTTTCATCATCATCTTCCTTCACACGACGTACATCTGCTCCAAGAGCCACCAATTTCTCATGGTTTTCAACATATTGCTCTTCCAATTGCTCATATGCTTCAATGAGTTCATCCATTTCAAATTGGTTTGCTTGTTGAATACGTTCGTGCTTTTGAACTTCTTCAAGTGCAAATCTTGATTGGAATTCTAATTGGTTGAGAGTTTGTTCCAATTGAGTATGACTCGCATTTAATTCGCGATACTCTTCTTCTAACTTGTTCTTTTCAGCTGTCACTTTTTGGAACTGTGCTGATAATTTTTCGTATTCAGCCTTTGCTTCTTCAAATTGCTTTGTCACTGTTTCTAGTTGACTGTTACGACGAACGAGTGACTGTTGACCAGAGTTCTTAGAAGCTCCCCCTGTCATCGAACCTCCCGCGTTTACGACATCCCCTTCAAGTGACACAATACGATAGCGATAACCGAGTTGTTTCGCTAATAGTTGTGCTACTTGTAAGTTTGTCGTTACAAGAGTTGTTCCAAGTAAATTTTTGATAATAGAAACATATTTTTTATCTGATGAAACAAGTTCGCTTGCAATACCAATAAATCCGTCGACTTTTTTCGCTTGGTTCAGAACTGTATCTGGTACTTGTTTTTCTTTAATAATTGATAATGGTAAGAACGTTGCACGTCCTAGACGATTCGTCTTCAAGTACGTAATCGCTTTGGCAGCAGCCTTTTCATCCGTTACTACAATATGCTGGCTCGTCGCTCCTAGCGCGATATCAATAGCTGTTGTTAATTGTTCATCTACACGGATCAGTTCCGCTACAGAATTGACAACACCCGGTAAATCTGTTTTGTGTTTAAGAACTTCACGAACCCCTTGATAGTAACCAGCGTAGTCTTCAGAAACTTGTTTTAAGCTTCGAACCGTTGCTTGTAATTGTTGAAGGTGGCGTTCTTTTTCCATCCCTTCGCTAGAAAGAGTTGCATGTTTCTCATTCACTTTTGCTAATTTTTCTCTTAGCTGCGAAAGTCGTTTTTCAGAAGCAGCTTCTTCTTTAGTGAGTTCTTCAATTTTCTCAACAAAATGATTTGCTTTTTCTTCTAAAGCACGATGTTCTTCATCAAAAGAATCAAAACGCTCTGTCATTTTCTCTTGAGTGTTTTGGTTTACTTCCATTGACTTCTCAAGGTTTTTTTCTTGGTTGAGTAAACGTGAGATTTCTTGTAATTGCTCAATATAACGATTTTGAAGCTCTTTAACGCTTTCCTCGTTACTTTGACTTAATTGGTCTAACTCTTCTACTAATTGGCTCCAAGCCTCTTCTACGTTCTTTAATTCAACCTTACGCTCGACTTGATTCTTTTCAAGAACTACTAATTTTTCTTCTACTTCTTCTAACTCACGAAGAGCCGCAGCCAGTGCTTCTTGATTTTCTTCATCACTTCGTTCAGCGAATTGACGACGTTGCTCGAAGACTTTACGTTGACCATCCAATTGTTCAACTTTTTGGATTAATTCCACGTATTCTTCTTGCTTTGCATCGAGTTCTTCATTACGAGCTTCAAGTTTTACTTGGTTCTCCTCAATGTCTACTTGAAGACTTTCTAATGTTGCTTCCGTTTGTGCTAATTGTTCTTGCAATTGTTCAACTTCTTGAAGAGCTACTTTCCACTGTGCATTCAACGTTTCGATTTCAACTGCTAAAAGTGCTGTTTCGACATCTTCTAACTGTTCTTTCTTAGAAACGTACGCAATCGCCTTTTCGCGTTGCTCTTCCAGCGGTGCTAATTGTCCTTCAATCTCATGAAGAATATCTTCCACACGATTCAAGTGATCTTGTGTTTGATTTAATTTACGTTGTGCTTGATTCTTACGGTCTTTGTATTTTAATACGCCAGCCGCTTCTTCAATAATCATTCGACGTTCTTCAGGTTTTTCGTTAAAGATTTGCTCAACTTTCCCTTGCGAAATCAAAGCAAACGAGTCTTTCCCTAACCCTGAGTCCATCATTAAGTCAGTAATGTCTTTTAAACGAACTGGTTTCTTGTTAATTAAGAAGTCACTTGCCCCATTACGATTCAAACGACGCGTTAACACGACTTGTGTTTGATCCGTTGCCAACACTTTGTCTTCGTTATTGATAAACAGATTAACTTCGGCAATATTCAATGGTTTTCTTGTTTGAGAACCCGCGAAAATAACGTCATCCATCCGTTTCCCACGTAAACTCTTAGCCGATTGTTCCCCAAGAACCCATTTAATCGCTTCAGAAAGATTGGACTTTCCACTACCATTAGGTCCTACAACCGCAGTCACGCCTTTATCGAATTCAATTGTTGTCTTATCGGCAAATGATTTAAATCCCGACATTTCAATTTTTTCTAATTGCATGCTTTAATCCTTTCTTTCTATGAAAGTGAACTCTGTGTTAGTTCTTCCATAGTCAATTTTGCGGCCATTTGCTCGGCTGCCTTCTTCGTTTTACCACTCGCAGTTTTGTATTTCTTCCCATCCACAGTTACTTGAACGGTAAATACTTTATCATGCGAAGGTCCTTCTTCTTTAATTAATTCATAACGAATATGAACTGTCCCATTTTGTTGCAAATACTCTTGTAACTCAGTTTTGAAATCAGTAATCAGTTCATAACGTCCATTTTTAATCTTAGGAACAATCACTTGGTCTAAGAAGCGTTGCACTTCTTCCATCCCTTTATCAAGATAAAGAGCACCTATAAACGCTTCGAATACGTCACAGAGAACTGCTGGCTTTTCACGCCCACCGCTAAGTGTCTCTCCCTTGCCGAGTAACAAATACTCATTCAAAGAACATTCCTTTGCAAGCATTGATAAGCTATCTTCGCAAACAATTTGTGCTCTTAGTTTTGTTAATTGTCCTTCTTTAAAATGAGGAAATTGTCTAAAAAGCCAATCAGAAATATTCAGTTCTAAAACCGCATCTCCAAGAAACTCGATGCGCTCGTTATAGATTCCCTTCATTTCTTTATGCTCATTGGCATACGAAGAGTGAGTCATCGCTTCGACGAGCAATGCCTCGTTTTTAAACGAAATATCGAACTTCTCTTTTAAAATTGCTGAGAGTGCTTGTATCTCTTTCATGATGGCCTCCTGAAAAATTCCTTATCTTCAATATTATACGCGTTTTAGGGTTAGATTACAAATTTACGCCACAAAAAACGGCTTGAATTCAGAGTTTCAAGCCGTGTTAAAATTTTTATTTACGATATCCTTTTATGCAATATTGATTTTTCTCTTCATCGTAGTTCAATGACTCGACTAGAGTACGCTGTTGAAGTTGATTCAACTCTTTCGTCTGCGTCACCTCTAACCACTCTTCATAGTAAGTCATTTGCGCTTTTACTTGTTCTTTCAAGAAAGCTTTTAATCGTTCCACATCCGCTTCCTTCACTGCAGAAATTTGAATCGAAGGGTAAAGATTTGGTTGAAATTCGCCTTCGATTAAGTCAGTCTTATTGTAGACTGTGACCATCGGAATTTCTTGCATTTCCAAGTCATTTACTAAGTCTATTACTGTCTTTTCATGTAGTGAAAATTGAGCATTTGACGCATCCACCACATGAACTAATAAATCGACATCTGCACTTTCTTCAAGTGTTGATTCAAACGCATGAATCAATGTCGTTGGCAATTCTTGAATAAATCCTACAGTATCTGTTAAAGTTACTTCGAAATTCGGGAACAAGTCAACTTGTCTTGTTAATGGATCTAACGTTGCAAACAATTGATCCATTTGGTATGTCCCCGCATCTGTTAATTGATTTAAAATCGTAGACTTCCCAGCATTCGTGTACCCGATTAATCCAAGTTGGAATCCATTAGAACTCTTTCTCTTCTCGCGTGAACGTTCACGGTGTTTTTTGATCTGTTCTAGCTGTTCTTCGATATCTTGGATTTGCTTACGAATATAACGTCTATCGGTTTCTAAACGCGTTTCTCCTGGACCACGTGTTCCGATTCCCCCACCTTGACGAGACAAGCCTTCACGTTGTCCAGAAAGACGTGGTAGTAAGTAGTTTAATTGCGCGAGCTGAACTTGAAGTTTCCCTTCTTTAGAGCGAGCACGCATTGCAAAAATATCTAAAATCAATTGCACACGGTCAATGATACGACAGCTAATCGATTCATTGAGATTTTTCACCATCGAACCTGTGAGCGATTGATAGAATACAACAAGGTCCACTTCTAGTTCATCAACAAGATGGCTGATTTCTTCAACTTTCCCTTTTCCAACAAGGGTACGTCCACTAATCGACTCACGCTTTTGGGTCACGGTAGCAACCACTTCACCCATCGCTGTATCAACTAATTGCGCAAGCTCTTGGTTGGCATATGCGAAATCCTCATCTGTTTGCGTCGTTTGCACGCTTACGATTAATACGCGTTCTCTTTGTTCCATTCTATCCCTCCTCTACAAAAGCTGATAGTTCTTCTACTAGTTCTTCTTTTTCTTTTGGATTCTCTAATAAATTCACCCAACGAATTTGCGGTAGTCGATTTCTAAACCACGTTAATTGTCGTTTGGCGTATCGTCTTGAGTTTTGTTGAATGGTCGCAATAATCGACTCACGCGACTGTTCCCCTTCAAAATACGGAATCCATTCTTTATATCCAATTCCACTAATCGATTGGATATCTAGGCCTTTTGATTTTTCATATAAATTTCTTGCTTCTTCTTCAAGCCCAGCCCCACTCATCAGTTCTACACGCAAATTAATACGCTCATATAGAAGCGCACGATCTGTATTTAAACCAATAATAAACGCATCATAGTGTGGCGTCTTTTGAATTTCTAGGCTTGAAAAATTCTTCCCAGTCGCATGAATTACTTCTAGTGCGCGAATTACCCGTCTAGGATTATTGACCGAAATTTTAGCAGCAGCCTCAGGGTCTACTCCATTCAGTTCATTCCAAAGCACTTCTGAACCTTTTTCTTCCAGTTCTTTTTCTTTTAATAAACGAAAGGCCGGATCATTCGAACCCTCGCCACTATAATGAAATCCGTATAATAGTCCTTCAATGTAAAGCCCGGTACCACCAACGATAATCGGTAGCTTTCCGCGACTCGTTATCTCTGTAATTGCTGCTTCTGCTTTCTCTTTAAAGTCACTTGCAGTAAAAGGTTCATCCCACTCACAAATGTCGAGCAAGTGGTGAGGAACGCCTTCTTTTTCTTCCTCAGTAACTTTTGCAGTTCCAATATCAAGACCTTTATACACTTGAAGCGAATCTCCATTAATGATTTCGCCATTGAAGTGCTTTGCAAGCTCGATACTGAGAGCTGTTTTTCCTACCGCGGTTGGTCCCACGATAATCATAATTTTTGGTAGCTTATCGCTCATAGTTCTCCTTTAATTGTAACGCCTTTTCCGGATAGTCCGTAAAAATAGCTTCAATTTGTAGTTCAAAGCAACGGTTAATGTCTTTATCTTCATTCACGGTCCAAACACGTAAAGGCAACTGATTCGTATTCCATTCAAGCGTCCAATCGAGTAACTTCAAATCAGGATGATACGATTCTTTTTCAAGCATGGCATCCCCTTTATTCGCCCACTCGACTGACTCAAATAGAAGCCCAATTTCTTGAGAAGGATTTGCTTGTTTCAGTTCAACTAGTGTATATGGATTAAAACTTGAATAGACAATGGCAAATGGCCAATCCTTGGTACTTTGCAATGCTAGACATTTCTCAACGAGACCTTCATATTGAATAATATCTGTTTTTAACTCAATATTTAATTGACCGTTGAAACCTAACTCTTTCAGCAATAGGAGCACTTCTTCAAGAGTTGGAATCTTCTCGCCTGCATATTTGTTATGAAACCAACTTCCTGCATCCATTGCTTTGATTTCTGCTAGCGTTAAGTTTCTAATTTCTCCAGTTGCATTAGTTGTACGGTCGACCGTTTCATCATGAATCACGACTAAATGTCCATCCTTTGTTAGGTGGACATCGAGCTCAATGCCGTCACTCCCCACACTCACTGCCTCCTTAAATGAAGCAAGTGTGTTTTCTGGATGAGTTCCTTTACTCCCTCTATGTGCAAAGATTTTTGTCATTTCCGTTCACCTTCTGCTCGTGTATCATTTTCCTGTTTAATCGCGTTTGAAATTTGTAATAATTCTTTTGCATTTTCAAGTGTTAATGCGGTAATTGTTGTACCTGAAAGCATACGTGCAATTTCTTCTGTACGTTCTTCTTCGTCCATCACTTTAAGAATCGTATGCGTACGTTCGCCTTCTTCTACTTTTTCAATATGAATATGCGTATCCGCCATACTGGCCACTTGTGGTAAATGCGTAATACTCAACACTTGAGCGTATTCTGAAATGTAGTGCATTTTCGAAGCAATCGCCTGAGCCACACGTCCGCTGACACCTGTATCCACTTCGTCAAAAATAATGGTTCCAACGAGTTGTTCTTTTGTGAAGATGGATTTCATCGCTAAAGTAATACGCGACAACTCACCACCAGAGACAATTTTGCTTAGAGGTTTTAATGGTTCCCCTTTATTCGTTGAAATATAAAACTCAACGATGTCAATCCCTTTTTCGAGTAAAGCTTCAGAAGTTTCAAATTGAATGGCAAATTGCGCATTCTCCATATAAAGTCCGTGCAATTCGCTCACAATATCTGCTTCTAAACGTTTCGCCACTTCACGACGAATACTTGAAATCTTTTCTGCAATTGCAAAGGCTTCAAGAGTGGCCTGCTTCAACACTTTTTCTGTTTCAGCAATCAATGCTTCTTTATTTTCAATCTTATTCAAAGCGTCTCTTGCTTTATCTTGGAAGGCTAGAATCTCTTCTGCATCATCCCCATATTTACGTTTTAATTGATAGTACACATCGAGACGTTCTTCGATAAATGCAAGACGTTCTTCATCAAATTCAGCATTCTCAATTTCATGACGAATCGCACTCGCAGCATCTTGCAATTGATAGTAAGCCTCGCTCATTTGCGTAGAAAGTGTCTTAAAGCTTGTTGAAATCGATTCTAGGCTTTCCACTTCACGTGTCGCTTCTCCGATGGCATCGACGCTTGAATATTCTTCCCCTTCAAGAGCAGCAAGAGCTGTTTGAAGTGCCGTTTGGATTTTTTGGAAGTGCGTGAAGTATTCTTTTTCTTCGCTTAATTGTTCTTCCTCACCCACATAAATATTGGCTTCTTCGATTTCTTGCAATTGAAATTTCAACATATCTACGCGTTGTGCGTCTTCTTTTTCTGCTGTTTGTAAGGCTCTAAGCTCTTGTTTAGCGGCCACGACTTTTGCGTATGCCTCGTCATATTCAGCTATTAAATCACCCATTTGATGGTGTGCGAACTCATCTAATAGCCCTAAATGTTTCTCTTCGTTTAATAATAAGAAGTGCTCATTTTGGCCATGGATATCGATTAAATAAGGTCCGATTTGTTTAAGGAGCGCTACTGTCGCTAACTGTCCATTAATACGACAGTTTGATTTCCCATTTTGCAATAGTTCACGTTGAATCATTAATTCGTCTTCAATAACTTCAACCCCGAATTCTTGCAGCTTTTCAAAAACGGAAGGATCCTCAATTCGGAAAACTCCTTGAATCAAGGACTTTTCTTCACCATAACGAATCATTTCGAGCGATGCACGTTCACCAATTAATAGGCCCACCGCATCAATAATAATCGATTTACCAGCGCCCGTTTCCCCGGTTAAAACCGTCATCCCTTTTTCAAACGTACACTGAACTTCTTCGATAATGGCAAAATTCTTAATATAGATCTCTTGAATCAAGTTCGTCACCCTTTACTTTTTTAATCGTTGCGCTTCTTTAACCGTCTCACGCGCGAGTTCTTCAAACGAATGAACCTCACTTGGAGCCGTATTTTTCAAATGCGCTAAAAATTCAATATTCCCACTTCCACCAGTAATTGGTGAATACGTTACTTTTTCAACAGTAAATCCAATTTGTTCACTGAAGCTTAAAATATCCACTAATACATCTTCGTGTACTTTTGGATCGCTGACAATCCCTTTTTTCCCGATGCGCTCACGACCTGCTTCGAATTGCGGTTTAATCAACACGAGCACGTCTCCGCCTTCTTTTAGAATTGGTTTTAATGGCGGTAAAATAAGTTTCAACGAGATAAACGATACGTCAATCGAAGCGACATCCGGTTGCCCTTTTGTGAAATCATCTGGAGTTGCGAAACGGAAATTCATACGCTCCATGACAACAACACGTTCATCTTGGCGAAGTTTATAATCTAATTGGTTATACCCCACATCGAGTGCATAACTTTGTTTGGCACCGTTTTGTAAGGCCGCATCTGTAAATCCACCAGTCGAAGCACCGATATCTAATAAAATCTTTCCATCGACACTGACATCGAATTCTTTTAAGGCTTTTTCTAATTTCAACCCACCACGAGAGACATATTTCAACGGTTCACCTTTAATCATCAATGAACTCGTCAAAGGAATTTTCTCCCCTGGTTTATCGTATCGATTATGATTCACTGCATCCACAATCTGTCCAGCCATGACAAGACGTTTTGCTTTTTCTCTGGAATCTGTCAATCCTTGTTGGACGACTAGAATATCCACACGTTCTTTTTCCATTTATTACTCCTATATTTCTAAATACGTTAAAAATTCAACGAGTAGCGCCTTTGTTTGTTGATTTGCTGGTGTAAACTCAACTTCCTCTAACGTACGCTTACAAGACGAAATTTCGCTTGCTAAGGCTTCTTTTGCGCCTTCTACTCCTAAGAGACTCGGATACGTATTTTTACTTAGTTCAGAATCCTTACCTGTTTCTTTACCGGTTTGCTCACTTGTCCAGCAAACATCTTGTAAGTCATTTTGAATTTGGAATGCTAGACCAAAGTGAGTTGCATACGAAACAAAAGCTTCTTTCATCTTCGCATCATCGATAAATAGATTTCCAAGCCGAACAGCAGCTAGTAATAACTCGCCTGTTTTCTCACGATGGATTTCCTTCATTTGTTCTAGAGTAATCGTCACTTCTTCACTAGCAATATCTTTCATTTGACCGGAAATCATGCCGCTCATCCCAGATGCTGTCGATAAGATTTTCACGGCTTCCACTAATTGATGAGCTTGTAAGTTGGCATTTGCTGCCACTTCGAAGGCTAAAGTGAGCAATGCATCCCCAGCTAAAATCGCAGTGGCTTCATCAAAAGCCTTATGCACAGTTGGTCTACCACGACGAAGGTCATCGTCATCCATACCTGGTAAGTCATCATGAATGAGTGAATACGTATGAATCATCTCTAAGGCACATGCTAAGTCTAACGCTGCTTCATTTGACGAAGTTCCAGCTGAACCAACTGCAAGCGTTAAGAGTGGTCTAATGCGTTTTCCACCTGACTGTATAGCATACAGCATCGCTTCTTTCAATCTTGCATCTGAAGCTCTTTTTTCAATCAGCTGCGTTAAGTGAATAGCTACCTCTTGTTGAAGTTGTTGAATAACATCCTTCACCATAAGATTATGCCTCTTTTCCTTCTGCATTCACAGTAATCATTGCACGAACGGTTTCTTCCGCTTTTGTCAATGTTTCATTACAAAATTGGCTTAATTCCATTCCTTCTTTAAATTTATCAAGCGCTTCGTCTAAAGGAACATTTCCGCTTTCTAATTGGCGCACGATTTGCTCTAAGGCACCCATTGCTTCTTCAAATTTCATTTCTTTTTTAGCCATTATAAACTCTCCTTATTTTTTGCTTTGACAGTAGCATTCACT
>JABZYY010000037.1 GCA_015264885.1 Streptococcus sp.
ATGTATGGGCTATGTAATGCTGACAGGCCCCTTTAGTCTACTTGCCCTTAGCAACGCTCTTTTTATGTGCGCACTTGTTTGTTTAATGATTGGTATTTTTGCGTATTTAAGTCGCACCGACTTCTTTACTCTTTTTCTAAAGAGCTTCACTCCGAATAAGGAGCACAAGAAGCACACCCTGTTTACCGCATCATCGACACTCCTCTTTTTAGAGGTAGCCGCACTTCTTGGAATTCTATCCATTTTATCCGGAATCTTCCTATTATAAAATGAAAAGCCGTGTTCTCATTAGAGTGCACGGCTTCTTTTGATTATAGTTCTGCAGCTTTTTTCTCTACTTTTTCTTTTTCGATTTCCTCTCGTAATTCTGGAAGAATCTGCGTGAAATCCATACGAAGTTCTTGTCGCAATGATGGCTCCACTTTACGAACGAAGTGGAATGTCGATAAGCGTTCCATGACACTTTCGGCTTCATCTTTGGCAACATATAAATAGATGTATTTTAAGCGTTTCGAAATATAGTGAATATTCCCAAACTTCTTCAACTGTTTAATTGGTTTCAATGTATACAACCAAACAACGAGTGCTTGTCTTTCTTGTTGCTCCATTGTTTCTCCCTTCTACATAGCTTTTAATTCGATAATTTTTTCTTCTTCCTCTTCTGGAAGACCTTCTCTTGTTGGTGGCGGCGTTTGTTCGCGGCTTTCTTTATCGCGTCGGATAGCCCATAGTACTAGACCAATTCCGGCACTGGAAGCAAAGAAGCTCGATCCACCATAACTGATAAGCGGCAATGGTACCCCTGTTAAAGGCGCTACCCCAACGAGCGCTCCGATATTAATTCCTGATTGAATCAAGAATAAAATCGCCACACCGTAACATAAATATTTTCCAAAAAGATTACGACATTTATTTCCTTTATGGATAATCGCTATGATTAAGCCAAATATCGCAAGAAGTAGAATAAAGATTGTAATAAATCCTAACTCTTCTCCGACAATCGCTAAAATAAAGTCCGTATGGGCTTCTGGTAGGAACCCAGTTTTTTGAACAGAATTCGATAATCCTGTTCCAATCCAACTACCTCTTGATAAACCAAGATACCCTTGAATTGATTGATAACCAGCACCTGCTGGATCACTCCATGGATTATGGAACGATGTAAAACGGCTTAATTGGTACGCCTTTAATCCGAATTTCTCAAAAATCGAAGCGTCTAAATAAGTGAGGCCATATAGTCCAGCAAAGACTACGCCCCAAATCGCTAGTGCGCGGTTTGAGACACCTGTCATAAGGCCAAGTAGGACAGCAACTCCAGCAATAATAATGGACGTTCCTAAGTCCGGTTGAAGCATAACCATTCCGATGAAGAATGCCGTAATTCCAGCTGGGATGAGATAGAATCTCCAATCGCGTTTACTACGTTCGTTCTTACTATAAATATAAGCCGATGTCCAAATCACAAATAGTTTTACTAATTCGGATGGTTGTAAGCTAAAGAGTTTTAAGTTAATCCAACTCTTCGCCCCGTTTACACCAGTTGTAAATAATACAATCACGAGCAGGAGAAAGATAACTCCTGCGACTCCCATCATGACTTTTTGTTCCTTCAAGAATTTCTCAGGAAGAACGGAAATCCCTAGCGCCATCAAAATTCCGATGACGATAAAGACAAACTGCTTCACCATGAACGCTTCTGAGTTCCCTTGATTAGCAAGAGCGTAATAACTACTTGCACTATAAATCATGACGAGTCCGAAAATTGAAAGTACCGAATACAACCCCATAATGAGTGGGTCCACATTGAGAAGGTGCTTCATTTTTTCATGAAAGTTTAACACGTCAAGCCTCCTCTAATTTTGGCGCGACTCTTCGTACACTTGCGTATACATGTCGTTTAATGCGTATTCTAAATCAGCCATAATTTTGTGGCCTTCGTTCGCGTGAATTAATCCAAGTGACACTGCGAAATCCACTTGTTTCGATAAACCGAATAATTGTGTATCGATAATTTCTTCGAATGCTGGGCATTTTGCCAAGCAAAGATGTGTTTTTTGTTTTGAAATGAGTTGATAAATTTGGTTGGCATTTTCTGTCAACTGAACTAAAGCAGGATTTTGAGTCATCTCACACTCCCCTTTCTATATTCCATGCTCAAAGTATATACTCTTTTAGTATACTTGCATCCACAAAAAAATACCACTAATGCAAGTGGAATTTACTGAAAATTTAGAGTTCGCTTGAATGGGAAGATGATTCCTCTTCGACTATCGGATATCTTCATAATCACTGTAACGTTGCACCGGTTCGAGCCGTACCGTCTCTCACCTTTAAAGCCTCAAAGGAGGTGTACGGAATGAATTCCTACACCTCCTAATTCGTTTTAATGCGTATCACGTTACTGAGATTATAGAATCCGTTAGTCTTTGCGGAATCATCTTTATGCAGCCACTTATTTTCTACTTTCCACTTAGTTAGTAGTTTTTTGTGTGCACGTAACTAAAAGAGAATGCTACATTTCATCTAGCAAAAGCAGTGCACAAAAAAAGCTATTACGAAGTTCTGCACGGAATCTATAGTAGCGATAATAGCGAGTGTAACTGAGCCTCACAGGGAGTGAGACTACAGGTTCACCCCGGTACAGCTATGGTCACTACTATGAGGAGTTCCGTCAGAACAGAGTAATAGCGTTTCTACTTATTTATTTTCCGGTCCAATCATAGAGAGGCCGACACGACCTTTTTTAAGATCAAGCTCCGTCACCCAAACCGTTACGATATCTCCAACCGCAACGACATCACTTGGATGTTTCACGAAGCCTTTTTTCAATTTCGAAATATGCACAAGGCCGTCTTGTTTCACACCGATATCAACGAATGCACCGAAGTCCACTACATTACGAACGGTTCCTTCGAGTTCCATTCCTACTTGCAAGTCTTCCATCTTCAAGACATCGCTACGTAAGATTGGTCCTGCGACTTCTTCACGTGGGTCACGTCCTGGTTTCAACAATCCATCCAGCACTAATTCCAGCGTTTCTTGTCCGATGCCAAATTCTTCTTTCAACTCTTTCGCATTCAGTCCTTTTAATGCTTCTTCTAACTCTGGCGAACCAAGCGCTAATTTTTCAGCATTGGCTTTTTTCAAAATGGCTTTAGCAACATCATAAGACTCTGGGTGAATGTCGGTACCGTCAAATGGGTTCGTTCCATCGATGATTCGTAAGAACCCAACGGCTTGCTCGTAAGCTTTTGGCCCTAAGCGAGGTACTTTCTTCAATTGCGTACGGTTTGTGAACTTACCGTTTTCGTCACGGAAAGCGACCACGTTGGCTGCTGTTGTTTTCGTTAATCCGGCAATGTGCTCTAAGAGAGCGGCACTCGCCGTATTCACGTTGACCCCAACCTTGTTCACGGCTGTTTCAACAACAAAGTCTAACTGCTCATCTAATTGTTTTTCTGGCACATCGTGTTGATATTGTCCAACCCCAACGGCTTTTGGATCGATTTTAACGAGTTCTGCTAGTGGGTCTTGCAAGCGACGAGCGATGCTGACTGCAGAACGCTCTTCGACTTGGTAATCTGGAAACTCAAGGCGAGCGATATCGCTGGCAGAATACACAGAAGCCCCTGCTTCGCTGACGATAGTATAAACCACCTTACGAGGGATTTGTCGTAATTGTTCCGCCACGAATTGTTCAGACTCACGGCTAGCTGTTCCGTTTCCAATCGCCACAAGTGTTACACCATACTGCTCCACGATGCGACGGAATTGTCCTCCTGCTTGAGCGCGTTTGGCTTCTGAAGCTCCTACGTGAGGATAAATCACAGACTTACCAAGCACTTTTCCCGTTTCATCGATTACCGCTAATTTACATCCTGTACGGTACGCAGGGTCTAGCCCTAAGATGACTTGGCCTTTCATTGGCGCTTGTAATAATAAGTTCTTCAAGTTTTCCCCAAAAATCGCAATCGCTTGTGTTTGCGCCTTTTCACTTAATTCATTACGGATTTCGCGTTCAATCGCTGGTCCGATGAATCGTTTGTAGCTTTCTTCAATTGCGCCTTCGACAATCGGTGCAGATGGTGACGACGGATTTTTAATTTTCTCTTCTTTAATCTTTGTAAGAGGGTTTGTCACGTCGACTTCAATCGTCACGCGGACTACATCTTCTTTTTCTGCACGGTTTAGGGCAAGCACACGGTGAGGAACGATGGATTTCACTGGCTCTTCGTAGTCATAGTACATTTCGTAGACTTTCTTCTCGTCGAGCTCTTCCTTCTTCACAACAGACTTCACGATACCATTCTTTTGCGTAAATTGACGCAATTGTTTACGGTATTTTGCTTCATCGGAAATCCATTCAGCGATAATTTCTACAGCGCCGTTAATGGCATCTTCGACCGTTAGAATCGTTTTTTCTTCATTAATAAATGTGGCCGCTTTTTCCTCTACAGAATCCTTCGTCGTCATGAGTAACCATAATGCAAATGGCTCTAATCCGGCTTCTTTAGCAATCGTTGCCTTCGTGCGGCGTTTTTGTTTATACGGACGATAAATATCTTCCAACGCTGTTAAGGTTGTCGCCTTGCTTAACGCAGCTGTAATCTCAGGAGTGAGTTTGCCTTGTTCATCAATGAGACGGCTAATTTCTTCTTTGCGTTTTTCGAAGTTTTCCAAATAACGTTGGCGTTCTTCGATTTCACGAATTTGCACCTCATCTAACGAACCAGTTTGGTCTTTACGATAACGTGCAATAAACGGTACTGTATTCCCATCTTGCAAGAGACCTAATACCGTATCGATTTGTTTTGGTTTATATTGAGTGAGTTCTGCCTTCACAAGCGCTACGGAACGCTCGTAAGCAGTGATTTCAGTTATTTGTTCTGTCATAGTCAACTCCCTTTCTGTCTCCTCTATCCTATCATGAAATAAAAGGAAAAGCACCTAAGCAAAAATACTTAGGTGCCCTATTATGGCTAAAGTTTAAATAAGTGTGTTCACTATCAGCTGATGTTTACTCTTATAAAAGAGCTAAAATAATGAAGTTAAGGATGAATAATCCTGTCGCTACCCATAAAATTGGGTGAATGTCTTTTGCTTTACCAGTAATCACTTTCACTAAGCAGTAGAAGATGAATCCTGCTGCAATCCCGTAAGAGATACTGTAGCAAAGTGCCATGAAGATGCCGGCAAAGAATGCTGGAATCGCTTCGTCCAATTCGTCCCATTTCACATCTGCGAATGAAGAAAGCATCATCACCCCAACAATAATTAACGCTGGTGCTGTCGCTTCTGCAGGAACGATGCCTACGAATGGTGCTAATAATATTGATAATAGGAAGAGTCCTGCTGTAACGACTGCTGTTAAACCAGTACGTCCACCCGCACCGATTCCGGCTGCACTTTCAACATAGGTTGTAGTGTTTGAAGTCCCGAAAATCGCCCCAATAGAAGTCCCAATCGCATCTGCGAATAAGGCTTTGTCCATTTTAGAAGAGAAACCAGATCCATTTTCAAGTTGACGTTCGTCTTCTTCAGAGAAGATTCCTGTTTTACGACCTGTACCGATGAAGGTTCCAAGAGTATCAAATGTATCCGATAAGCTGAATGCAAAAATCGTCATTAATACTAACGGTAAGCGCGCTGGGTCAGAGAAGAGTTTCACGATTCCTTCTGAACCAAAGGCGGCCAAGAATGTTGTGCCTAAGTCGTTGAACGCTGCTCCAAGAGAGTTACTTTCGAAACTTACTTTTGATAAATCGACAACCCCCATTGGAATCGCTAAAAGTGTTGTTAAAACAATCCCAAGCAAGATAGCTCCACGAACTTTTTTCAATAATAAGACTACAGTAATGACTAAACCAATCACTGCAAGAAGGGCTCCTGGAGACGTGAAGTTTACAAGAGATGGAACGATTCCACCATTTGAATTCACGCTGAACACGCCGCCTTTGTACGCTTCTGTTGCGATATTATACGCAGCACCATTGACTTGAGTGATCGTTTTTGAATCAGAAAGGAATTCTAATAAGTTGGCATTTTTTAAACCGATATAAGCGATGAAAATCCCAATCCCGCCCCCGATGGCATGTTGCATACTGACCGGAATGGCTTTAATAATCATCTTACGCACTTTTGTTACAGTAATAAAAATATTGAATAAACCACAAATGAATACCATTGCTAATGCTTCTTGCCAAGTAAATCCAAGGCCGAAGACAACTGTAAAAGTAAAGAACGCATTCAACCCCATCCCTGGTGCTAATGCGTAAGGAACGTTTGCGAAAAGACCCATCACTAATGTGCTGACAACTGTTGCAATAATCGTTGATAAGAAGACTGCTTGGAATGGCATCCCTGTTTTACTTAGAATGTTCGGATTGACAAAAATAATGTATGACATCGCGAAGAATGTCGTTAACCCCGCCAAAAACTCCGTTGAAACGTTCGTGCCGTTCTCTTTCAGTTTAAAAAACTTATCCATTGAAATGATAACTCCTTTTTATTGGTTTATTTGACGACTTAAGTATACTAGAACTATTTTTGTTTTACAATAAAAATACGTACATTTTAGTTCTTTATATTTATTTTCGTTCGTTTTATTTAACTTTATTTTATTCCAAGATTGTTAGACGAGCGATTCTGTTTCTAAACACGAATATTAGCAACAAAAAAAGAAGTGACGTTCGCCACTCCTTTTTATTTTAGTTATTCTTTTATTATTTTGATTCCTTTACGATCTTTTTCCACCGGTGTCATAAAGTCATGATAATCCCCAGGTTCATCCTCTTCTAGCCCTGCTTCTGAGAGCCCTACATAATAAGAACCTTTGACTTCTCCTGCATTTGAAGCAAAGAATCCTTCTCTCAAATTTTTTTGAACTCTTACATTCAGATACTCCATCGACTCTTTAGCAAGTTCTTGCACCTCAAAACTTACAATCAACTGTGTTTTATTTTTGTTATACTTGTCTTCGTCGTATTTCCCAAAGGAGTAGCTGACTGGCGAAGGCTTTGGGCTTTCGTATTCTGCGAAATCTACAGCATTGAATTGTTCTCGTAAATCTTTAATTTTTTCATCTATCTTTTTCAATTTTTCTCGGACTTCCTTAGAATTCCCCTCCCACGATACTTTAATACCTTCCTTTCTCAGCGCCTCTAATTGGACTTCTAATTTTTCTCGAAGTTGTTGTTTATGGCGATAGAAATTTCGTTCAAATTGTTTTTGGGCTAGTTCTAAAATTTGTTTTTCATTCTTCCCTCCTAAATCCCCGAGGTCCAAATCCAATCCTGTATAGGCAAGCACGTTTCCTTTTCCATCAAAATGATAGACCGCCGTCACCGTGTTATGTGGATCTAACTCTGTTTTCTCTCCGTGATGCACATCCATCCAAATCCTATCTGACTGCAACGCATATGGTAGAGGGATTTTTTCCTTTTTTCCGCATGCTGCAAGCATAACAGCTACTACCGACAGCAACGCTAGTTTTATCCATGTCTTCATTGTTCTTCCTCCAACATTCAAACTCTCGCAATTATTATACTACACACAGCCAAAATCTGCTCCTATTCCAAACAAAAACGCCAGAGCATCCTTGTACTCTGACGTCTAAAGGGATTATTTATCTGAATTCCACACTGGGAAGTATTGTCCTGGTGCGACTTCATCCATTTTTTTCGCTACATCGTCTGTTTGATATAATTCAACGATTTTTTTGTATGTTGGGTTGTCAGCATCTGCTGCTTTAACAACGATGATGTTGTAACGATCTTTAGGAATTGTATCTAAGTGGTTTGCATCTGAGAAGATATTGTCTTCGATTTTCAAGCCAGCATCTTGTGCCATAGAACCATTAATTGAAGCTGCATCAACGTCTTGTAATAAACGTGGTGCTTGTGCTGATTCTGCTTCGATGATTTCTAAGTTACGAGGGTTGCTTGTGATATCCGCTAACGAAGCTTTTGTTCCAACGCCATCTTTTAATGTGATTAAGCCTTCTGTTTGTAAGGCAACTAATGCACGACCTTGGATAGCTACTTCTTTAGGAACTAATACTTTTGCTTTCTCTGGTAAATCTTTTAATGATTTATATTTCGTTGAGAAATAATATAATGGCGTGATAAATGTTGTACCAATTTCTTTCAAATCAGTTCCTTTATCTTTGTTCCATTGTGCTAAATACGCACGGTGTTGGAATGCGTTCATTTGAACAGAACCTTCTTCAAGAGCTGTATTTGGTAATACATAGTCGTTCATTTCTACAACTTCGATATTGATGTTTTCTTTTTTCGCTTTTTCCGCTACGTAATCCCAGATTTCGTGAGCTGCGCTACCTACTACGGCAACTTTAACTGTTTGCGCTGGAGCTTCAGTTGCTTTTGAAGCCTCGCTAGATTGTTGTGAACTTTGATTTCCGCACGCTGCTAAAGTGATTGCTGCAACGGCTGTTAATAATAAGTGTTTAATTTTCATATTGTTTTTCCTCCGATTTTTAAAGTTTGTTGTGTTAGTTGTGAATTACTTTGAAACATTCCTCCTTAAACTGTCGAACACAATAAAAAAATCCTTTGCCCAAATAGGACAAAGGACGATCATTTCAAAAATACCGTGTTACCACCTTTATTCGTTTATCCATCACTAGATAAACCTCACCCGATTCCACGTCTCTGCGTTGAAATCGTACCGCTATAACGGGCGCCCCGTACTTCCCTTACATCTGCTCAGAAAGTCCGCTCAATGGCCATCTTCCTCATTTCGTCACTACTTAGTTCCACCAACCCTAAGCTCTCTACTCAGTGCTCCGATGAGTACTCTCCATCTCTATGCGTTATGGATTCCATTATACGCCCATTCTTTTCGATGTCAACAAAACTCTTCCATTTATAGACATTTGTTTTTGAAATAGAAACAAAATCATCAAACTGACTCTAATATAAAGAAAACCTCCACACGAAAATTCGTGTAGAGGTTAAAACAGTCTTATTTAGCAACAGTTGTTGTTGTTTCAGAATCAGCTGTTTGTAAGAAATTCTTCAAAGCATTTTGTAAGCTTTCGTCTGTGATTTTCACGTCAGCAGCTTTCACTAAGTCGACCATTGTTTGGTGTAAGTATGCAGAATCTTTCAATTTCGCATCTAACATTTCTTTTTCCATTTGTTCTTTCATTTCATCAAATGGTTTCTTCTCTTCTTTCGATACTAACTTAATAATGTGGTATCCAAATTGAGTTTGAACTGGTGTTTCAGTGATATCTCCAACATTCTTCAAGTCATAAGCTGCTGTTGAGAATTCAGTTACCATGTCTGAACGTTTAAATGGTCCAATTTGGCCGCCTTTTGCAGCTGTACCAGTATCTGCAGAGTTTGCTTTTGCTAATTCCGCAAAATCAGCACCATCTTTTAATTGTTTGATTAATTCTTCTGCTTTTGCTTTAGCAGTTGCTTTTTCCTCATCAGATGCATCAGATTTAGCTGCAATTAAGATATGTTGAACTGTAATTTGTGGTTCCCACGCATCATAGTACGCTTTGATATCTTCTTCTGAGAAGTTCGCAGCTTTCTTCACTGCTTCTGTCATTAATTTATTTAAGTAAAGTGTTTGGCGGTATGCGTCTACAGAAGTAATTCCGCTTTGTTGTAAAGCCGCTAATAACCCAGGTTCGCCACCGTATTGAGC
>JABZYY010000038.1 GCA_015264885.1 Streptococcus sp.
GCGTTTAACCGCCAAGTCATTGGCCCATTTTGGTATCGTCAATGTTTTCTTGATGAGTTTTGTGGCATCTAAATAATTCTCAACATCGACCATCACCATTGATTTGAAAGATTGATCCAGATTATATTCTGAGGCTATATCTTCATCGTCTTTAAATGGGAAATCCTCTTCAAGTGTTAAATCATTGATTGCGGAGGCTTTGGGTAGTTTTTCTCCTTCTTCAATGAGGCTTGCTGCCATCATTCCTAAATACTCACTAGCATTGCTCATTGCTTCAGAAATCGTACGTCCTTGTGTTGCTGAGTTTTCAAAGTCTGGGAAGTGAACAAAATACGGGCTATCCTCTTCCTCTACCGTAAAATAAATTAATGCTGGATACGTTAATAACATGTGCTATACCTCCTGTTCTCGAAAGCAAGACTGGGTTATTTCAACCCAGCTTGCTTCATTATTCCTCTTTCAGTAAATTTATTCAATTCTCCGTGAGGAATAATAATTGGTCGTACTTGCCCTGGTTTTGTCATTTTTATGTGAGAACCTTTCCCACCTTTTACAACTTCAAAACCATGTTTTACAAGTAATTTGACCATTTGTTCTTGTGTCATCGGCATTAGTTCTACCTCCTGACACTTTAATTATAACACGTATAAATACGTATTCAAGTTTTATAACCTATTTTTCCACACAAAAAAGGCACCCTATGAGGATGCCTTTCAATAGATTATTTTTGGTTGTCCAAGAAATAAATAAGTGTTTGAAGTTCGTTTGTTAAGTCCACGTTTTGAACTCGAACGTTTTCTGGTACGTCTAAGCGGATTGGTGTGAAGTTCAAGATTCCGCGAACATTTGCTTCTACTAAGCGGTCTGCTGTTTCTTGAGCAACATCTTGTGGCACTGTTAAGATGGCCACTTGGATTTGTTGAACTTTCAATTGTTCTACCATTTCATCCATGCTGTAAACTGGCACACCTGTTTGGATTGTTCCAACGATGTCTTCGTTTACGTCAAACGCTGCGCTAATACGCACGTTGTTGCTTTGGTGGAAGTTGTAGTTTAAGAGTGCTTGTCCTAATTTACCAACCCCTACTAGAGCGACGTTTGTTAGGCGATCTTGGTTTAAAGTATGGCTGAAGAATTCTAATAAGTATTCTACATCATATCCATATCCACGTTTTCCTAAAGCTCCAAAGTATGAGAAGTCACGACGGATTGTTGCGCTATCGACTTTTACGGCTTCACTTAATTCAGTTGATGAGATGCGACGTTTTCCTGCATCATGCAAGAAACGTAAGTAACGATGATAAATGGCCAAACGTTTCGCAGTTGCGCGTGGCACTTCGATTTCTTTTAATTCGTTTAAATCTTTCATGAATAAGACTCCCTTTTTCTTTTATTTCCATGCGTATTCTATCACAACGACATTTCATTTCACAAACAGTTTGCTTGTATCTCACGAACATTAATGAATTCCGCTTATATGCAGCAAGCTTTGTGCTTTTTTCTTCACAACCTCCCCATTGTGAATGTGAATGCAAAGCCGAACGCGTATCAATATTGGTCCCCCTCTTTTTATGCTAAAATAAACTGAAACCACATTGAAAGGACCCGTCATGATTTTATTACAAGGACAAGGACTCGCGCGTACGTTTGCGGATGAAGTCCTATTTGAAAACATTACAATTCATATTCAAGAAAATTCACGCATTGCCATCGTTGGGCGAAATGGTACTGGAAAATCTACGCTATTAAAAATGTTGGCTGGAATCGAAGAACCTTCTCTTGGCGCTGTGTCAAAGAAGAAAGACCTCTCGATTAGCTACTTAGATCAATACGCTGCCATCCAGTCTTCCCGCACCGTTTGGGAAGAAATGGTGCATCTCTTTGAAGACGTAGAAACTTTGAAGAAACAAGCGCAAAAAGCCGCCGAACAACTCGGTGACCCTGACCTTCTTAGTGACCCAGTTGCGTACGAACTCGCCTTAAAACGATACGACCAGCTTCAAGAAGAATTGAACCAAAAGAACGCGTATGGTTACGAGTCTGAAATTCGTACCGTGCTTCATGGATTCCGTTTCTATCCAGAAGACTACGACCAACCGATTCAATCGCTCTCTGGAGGTCAACGCACTCGTTTGGCACTCGCTCGTATTTTATTAGAGAAACACGATTTACTCATTTTAGACGAACCAACAAACCACTTGGATATTGAAACATTGACATGGCTTGAAGACTACTTACGCTCTTCTAGTAGCGCGCTTGTCATCGTATCCCACGACCAATACTTCTTGGACCGTGTGTGTAACGAAGTCTATGAAATCAGTCATAAGGCCTGCGAATATTACAAAGGCAACTACTCGCACTACTTAGAAGAACGCGAGCAACGATACTTACTCAAACAAAAAGCTTACGAGAAGCAGCAACAAGAGATTCACGACTTAGAAGAATTTATCGCGAAAAACTTAGTTCGCGCCTCAACCACAAAACGTGCGCAATCACGCCGTAAGAAACTCGAGAAAATGGAACGCTTAGAGAAACCAAAAGGCGATCAACGCTCTGCTCGTTTTGAATTCACCGTGGAACGCGAATCCGGAAACCAAGTGCTGCAAGTAACCGATGCTTATATCGGCTATGACCACGAAGCCTTGAGTGGCCCAATTTCCTTCCAGCTTCGCAAACGTGAAGCCATCGCGATTGTGGGGCCTAACGGTATTGGAAAATCTACCCTCTTGAAGTCGATTACGGGTGAATTGCCTCTAATCGAAGGCTCAATCGACTTAGGCACTGGCGTTCAAGTCGGTTACTATGACCAAAACTTGGCCGGCCTCTCATCGAATCAAACGGTTCTAGAAGAACTATGGTCTCGTCACTCTACGATGCCTGAAAAAGACGTCCGTTCGATTCTTGGCAGTTTCCTCTTCTCAGGCAACGACGTGGAGAAAACAACCGCTCAACTCAGCGGGGGTGAAAAGGCCCGTTTGGCGCTTTGCAAACTGTCTCTTGAACATGATAATTTCCTACTGCTCGACGAACCAACCAACCACTTGGACATCGACAGTAAAGAAGTCCTCGAAGATGCCCTCATCGACTACGACGGCACCATTTGTTTCGTCTCGCATGACCGTTTCTTCATCAACAAGGTCGCAACGGCTATTCTTGAAATCGAAGAAACTGGCAGCACGCTGTATTTAGGCGACTACGACTACTATCTCGAGAAAAAACAAGAGAAAGAAGAACTCGCTGCATTGCAAGAAGCCAAGGATGCCCCACTAGCAACGGCCGAGCAGATGACAGAAGCCAAAGCCAGCTACCATGCCTCTAAAGAAGAGCAACGTCAAATCCGTACGCTCACTCGTCGCATCGAGCAACTAGAAACGGAGATGCATGATATCGAAACTGCACTCGAACAAGTGCATGAGGCGATGACGCTGGAAGAAAACTATTCTGACCCAGATAAATCTGCTGCCCTCTCAACCGAAGAAGGAGCCCTTCTCGAGCGCCAAGAAACACTTCTTGCGGAATGGGAAGAAGCGTCTCTAGCGCTAGAAGAATTCAATTCATAATCGTTTGAAATTATCATATATGATAATTTTGCACTTTCAACAATTCAAAAAAGCGTAGACTCTTTTTTATAGAGCCTACGCTTTTTTTTAGTTTACTGTTGCCACTGACTTTGATAGAGATTGTAGTAAAATCCACGTTGCTCCATCAAGCTGGCATGATTTCCTTTTTCAATGACATGTCCGTCTTTCAAGACGAGAATCACATCCGCGGTACGAATGGTCGATAAGCGGTGCGCCACGATAAAGCTCGTGCGTCCTTCCATCAGATGTTGAAAGGCTTCTTGAATCTTCAACTCGGTACGCGTATCGATGGAAGAAGTCGCTTCATCAAGAATCAGCATATTAGGTTGTCCCATCATCACACGAGCGATGCAGAGCAATTGTTTTTGCCCTTGCGAGAAGTCCCCACCGTCATCTGAAATCACCGTATCATATCCTTGTGGCAGACGGCTTACAAATCCATGAATATGACAGAGTTTGGCGATGCGAATCATCTCTTCTTCGCTAATCGTTGGATTTCCCATCGTTATATTTTCACGGACAGTTCCCGTTTGAAGCCATGTTTCTTGAAGCACCATTCCAAATCCATTTCGTAGGCTTTGACGAGTGATGTCTTCAATCGAATGGCCATCGATGGCTAATTTTCCACTATTAATATCGTAGAAACGCATCAATAAGTTAATCAATGTCGTCTTCCCACTTCCGGTTGGACCGACAATCGCCACGCGTTGCCCTGGTTTGACCTCAAGCGAGAAGTCTTCAATAAGCGGTTGGTCTTTCACATAAGAGAAGTCCACATGGCTAAATTCCACCGCTCCGTCAAAGTTTTCAGGAGACACAGCACCTGCACGCTCTGGACTCTCAGAAGGTTGTTCCAACAGTTCAAACACACGGTTGGCACAGGCAATCGCATTTTGCAATTCGGTAATCACACCTGAGATTTCATTGAATGGTTTCGTATATTGGTTCGCGTAACTTAAGAAGGACGACAATTGCCCCACCGTCACGCCACCACTCATCACGAAGAACGCCCCGAACACGCCCACACTGGTATAGACGATGCTATTGACAAAGCGCGTTGCCGGATTCGTGATGCTCGAGAAGAAAATAGCCTTGAGCGATACATCCGTTAACTTCTTATTAATCACCGAGAAGTCCTCGATGACTTTTTCTTGTTGTTGAAAGGCCGTAACCACTCGTGTTCCCTCAATCATCTCGTTCATATAGGCTGTTTGCTCACCACGAATTTCCGATTGTTGTTTAAAGAAATGATAGGATTTCTTCGCAACAAAGCTGGCCATCACAAAAGATACTGGCGTCACCACTACTACTACAAGCGTCAATGTCATATTGACACTGAGCATAAAGACTAAGGTTCCTAGAATCGTCATCACACCGGTGAATAACTGTGTGAATCCCATCAATAATCCATCCGCAAATTGATCCGCGTCCGCAATGATACGACTCTCGATTTCTCCGGCTGGATGAATATCTAAATAACTTAGTGGCAATGTCTCGATTTTTTCAAGCGCGTCTCTACGAAGGTCACGAACCACAGAGTACGTCATCTTGTTATTGCTGAGGTTCATAAACCACTGCGCAACGGAAGCTATTATTGTAAAGAGCGCAATCTGCCAAAGGATAGCAAATAATCCTTCATAGAACACTTGGCCCGTGTCCAGCATTTGGTCTACGGCTTCTCCGACTAATTTTGGAATCATTAACGTTCCGAATACATTCACACTCGCCAAAAGGATGGACGCTACGAAATAAATCCGATAGCGACGGATGTAGCGGAGAACTTTACGGATGGTTTCCCATTGAGTTTTCTGTCTCATGCTTCATCCTCCTTTGGAAATTGTGAGTAGTAAATTTCTTGATAAATCTCATTGTTAGCTAAGAGCTCTTCATGTGTGCCTTTGCCGACAAGGTTTCCTTCATCGAGTACAAGAATTAAGTCTGCATACTGCACTGACGCCGCCCGTTGCGACACGATAAAAGTCGTTGGACGTGGCGTTTGGTTCTTAATCGCCTCACGCAATTTCGCATCGGTCGCAAAGTCTAATGCCGAAGCACTATCATCAAGAATTAAAATCGGTGCTTGTTTAGCAATTGCACGTGCAATCGTCATCCGTTGTTTTTGCCCACCGGATAAATTGCGACCATTTTGTTCGATGCCATAATCAAGTCCGCCTTCTTTCGTTTGCACAAATTCGCTGGCTTGAGCGACACCGAGTGCATGTTCTACCACTTCACTTGAAGCAGATGCATTTCCAAAACGAACATTGTCGGCAATCGTTCCACGGAAGAGTTGCGCCTTTTGCAAGACCATTCCGACCGCTCCACGAAGCGATGCAAAACGGTAGCGACGAACGTCTTCTCCGAACACCTCTACTTTCCCTTGGGTCGCATCATAGAAACGGGGAATCATATTCACAAGAGACGATTTCCCGCTACCAGTCCCACCAATCACGCCGATAGTCTGTCCTTTCAGCGCGGTAAAGGAGATATGGTTCAGCGCTGCGTTTTGGTCCCCTTGATACGTCAACGTCACGTCTTTAAACGCCACCGCCACTTCTCCTTCAGGATGAACCTCTTTCGTTCCTTCGACCATATCCGCTTCAATCGATAGAATCGTGTTAATACGCTCTGCACTTGCCACTGATTTTGTCATCAATACAACTAGGTTTGCGAACTTCACGAGCTCCACTAAGATTTGAGACATATAGTTTGTTAAAGCGATGACTTCCCCTTTCGTTAAGGTTCCTGTATCCACTTTAATTGCCCCGCCATAAAGAATGACGATGAGCGCCACATTCACAATCACAAATGTAATAGGATTCATGGCTCCTGAGAGGCCACTCACCTTTTGTTGCGCTTGATTCAACGCTTCAGTATCTTCTCTAAACGACTGAATTTCTTTTTCTTCTCGGTTAAATGCACGAATCACACGCACCCCAAGCAGATTTTCATGCACGAGTCGCATAATCCGGTCCAATCGTTCTTGCACACGGCGATACATCGGAATCGTCCAGTAAATAATCCCGAATACGACGACTGCTAAGATTGGAACTGTGATGGCAAACGTCCATGCCATTTCCACGTTCACAACAAAGGCCATCACAATCGCTCCACCGACGATAAACGGCGAACGTAGCAATAGACGAAGCGCGATGTTCAACCCGTTTTGCACGAGATTCATATCACTCGTCAATCGCGTCAGCAAAGTGTCATTTCCAAGCGCATCGAGTTGCGAGAAGCTAAAGTATTGAATTTTGGAAAAGAGTGCCTGTCTCACGTCGGCGGTAAATCCAGTCGCCGCCTTTGCCGCAAAATATTGAGCGGTAATCGACACGGCTACGCCAACCATTCCGAGTCCAATAAGAATCGCTCCTTGTTGGAGAATCAGCGCAGTATCTCTGTTTTCAATTCCTTTGTCGATAATGACCGCCATGATGAGCGGAACAAACAACTCCAGAATCGCTTCGAATAATTTAAATAAAGGTGCCAATATCGTTTCTTTCAGATACGGCTTTAAATAAGGTTTTAACTTGTTCACACACGTACTTCCTTTTACATCCATAGTACTTTTATTGTATCACATTTTATCCTCTTCAAAAGCGGAAAAAGTTGCTTCCTGCTTTTGATTTTTCAGAGTGTAACAATTATGTTACGTAACAAAAATGTTACACTCACTTTTAATTTTCTAAGGATGTATCATTAATGATACAAAACTATTTTTTCCCACAGTTGGGTGCAGCGGAGTAAATAATCATTAGAAGACTGGGCAACTCTTTCTTATGAGAAAGTTGATTACGAAAAATCTTACGGATTCTATAATAGCTATAACGTGGGATAGCATTAAATGCGAGGGAGAAAGACAGAAACACCCTAGATACAGTATTGTATCTAGGGTGTTTCGTTTTCTTTCCCCCACAAAGTTGAATAGGTATGAGCAAGCTGTTTACAGTGCAGCTCATACCATTCAACCACTGTGCTTAGAGGGAGCGTAGGAATTTTATTCCGTACGCTCCCTTTGAGGCTTTAAAGGTGAGAGACCTAGGCTCGAACCGGTGCAACGTTATAGCTATTATGAAGATATCCGTAAGGATTTGGAGTAATCAACATTATTCACTATACTGTCACCCAGATGCCCAGTCTTCTATTTCATTACTTACGTAGTCCGTGCGCTTCGATGTACTCCGCAATTTGGATGGCGTTGCTTGCTGCACCTTTACGAATATTGTCACCCACACACCAGATGTGGAAGCTGTTTGGTTGAGAAATGTCGCGGCGAATACGTCCCACATACACTTCATCATGTCCAGTTGCTTGTAATGGTGTTGGATATACATTTTCCTCAGGTTTATCTAATACGATTACGCCTGGTGCTTTTTCTAAAATCGCACGAATTTCCTCAGGAGTTGTATCTTTTTCGAAAGTCACATTGATTTCTACAGAGTGTGAGTTGAATACAGGCACACGCACACAAGTAGCTGTGATGGCTACGTCGTCTGACAATCCTAGAATCTTGCGAGTTTCTTGAATCATTTTCATTTCTTCTTTTGTATAGCCATTTTCTAAAAATACGTCGATATGTGGCAATACATTATTGTAAATTGGGTGTGGGTAGTTTGTTGGAGCTTCCCCTTTTTCACCGTTTCTTAAATCGTTAATCCCTGCTTGTCCAGAACCTGAAACAGCTTGGTAAGTTGTATACGCCACACGTTTTAATCCAAATGCATCATGCAATGGACGTAATGGCACAACAGATTGGATAGTTGAGCAGTTTGGATTTGCGATAATCTTACGTTCTAATGTTGGTGCATTACATTCTGGCACGACTAAATCAATCTCTGGATCCATTCTCCATGCGCTTGAATTGTCGATAACAATTACGCCGTCACGTTCTGCGATTGGCGCAAATTTCAATGAAGTGCCGCCCCCTGCTGAGAAGATGGCGTAGTCAATATCACGCTTGAAGGAGTCTTCCGTTAATTCTTCGACTACATAATCTTTTCCTCTAAACTGTAGTACTTTCCCTGCTGAACGCGCTGAAGCAAGTAGATATAAGTGCTCTACTTGTAAGTTGCTTTCTTCTAAACGTTCAATCATTTTTGTTCCAACGACACCTGTCGCTCCTACAATTGCAATATTTACCATAAAAAAATCTCCTTTTTGCTAAAACGCTATGTTGAAAATTATAGCGAATCTCTCGTTGAAAGTAAAGAATTGTCTTTCTTCGCAACACATTTGTAGCTGGTATAGATACACTCTTTCACGAGTGCGTCATCTGAGCATACATTCAGCGCGATTGAAATCCAATGCTTCTTGTTCATATGATAGGCTTCGAAAATCCCGTCAGTCGCGATGAGTCGTTCCTTGTCTTCCGGATGAATCTTCACGTTCAAAATAAGGGCGTCGGCCTTTGAAGCCACTCCTAGTTTTTGAAGCGGAACTACCATCATCAGCGCATACCATTTCCCTTTATCTTCGACCGTAAAGCCCATCGCCTCCGTCTTCTCAAACGGATTGCCATGAAACGGGACGATATGTTCTGTGATCCACTTCGTCCACTTTTGGCGCGCTTCTTCGATATCTGATTGCTCGGGATGCAACCAAAGGAACGCTAGCTCACTTGCCTCTTCGCGCAAGGCTTGAGCGATGCTACTACTCGTTGTTGGTATATCGAATAAGGTATAGCGCTCTTTAACATCATCGAGCGCTACGATTTCTAAGCCTTGTTTTTTGCTGGCACTCACCACCTGAAAGTAAAATCCCTCCGTCTGACTTAGAAAGATTTTCCCTTCCAGTTCTGGTAAGTCCTTTGTTAATTTCCATTTCATAAATCTGACCTCTTATAAGCGATACTCAGCACGCAATTCGAGAATCACGTCGCGTAAATCGGCTGCTTTCTCGAAATCGAGGTCCTTGGCTGCCGCACGCATATCCAACTCGAGTAACTCGAGCGCTTCTCGACGTTGTTCTTG
>JABZYY010000039.1 GCA_015264885.1 Streptococcus sp.
GCACAAACGAATGGGATTTTCCAGTTCGAGTCAGACGGGATTCGTCGTGTGTTGAAGGACATGAAGCCAACAGCTTTTGAAGATTTAGTAGCAGTTCTTGCACTTTATCGTCCAGGACCAATGGAGCAAATCCCACACTTTATTAATCGTAAAAAAGGAACGGAAATTGTTCAGTATCCTCACGCATCCCTTCAAAAGATTCTTGAACCGACATACGGTATTTTGGTTTACCAAGAACAAGTTATGCAGGCGGCTAGTGAAATGGCTGGATTCTCACTTGGAGAAGCGGACATTTTACGTCGTGCGATTGGGAAGAAAAATAGTGATGCGATTGCTGCGCAAAAAGAGAAGTTTGTACACGGCGCACTTTCAAAAGGGTATAAACAAGAAGATGCTGAGACGGTATATGACTATATCGAGAAGTTTGCCAACTATGGATTTAACAAATCTCACGCGGTAGCTTATGCGATGTTGTCTTATCAATTAGCGTACTTAAAGGCAAACTATCCAACGGCATTCTTTACGGCATTGTTCCAAAATGCGAGTGCGAAGTCAGCGAAGTTACAAGATTATCTGGTTGAAGCGCGTCAGTTAGGAATCAAGATTCTACCGCCAAGTATCAACCGTAGTTTTGCAGACTTTGTGGCAGACGATAGTGGCGTCATTGTTGGGCTCAATAACATCAAAGGGATTCGACGAGACTTTGTGGAAAGTATCGTGAAGAACCGTTATGAATATGGTCCGTTCAAAGGATTCCAAGACTTTGCTTACCGTATGGGCGCTCAATATACGAAAGAACCACTCTTAATGGCATTGATTAATGCTGGGGCCTTTGATGAATTTGGTGAAACAAGAGCAACTCTGAAGGCGAACGTCGATGCTGTTGTCAAAAGCGTGAAGTTCCATGGATTGAATTTATCGCTGGAAGATGACTTAGAGGTGGCATTCACACATGTGGAAGAAGAACCACTCCTAAAACGAATTGAAGAAGAAATCGAAGTACTTGGATTTTCAGTTTCTCCGCATCCTTCCTCTAAATACGACTCTCTTGTAAAGAGTGGATGGATTACTCCGATTCAAACCGTCTTTGAAGAAGGATATATGAGATTCATCGGCATGATTGTGGACATTCGTAAAATCTCTACTCGTAAAGGAGAGCAGATGGCGTATGTCACACTTCAAGATGCGTCTGGAATGATGGATGTTGTCGTCTTTCCGTCCACGCTTGCCGAAGTCTATCAGCAACTTCAACAAAACACGATGGTTCTAGCGGAAGGTCGTGTGAAGAGAGGACAAAAAGGTCAATGGCAACTGCAGTTAAATCGCATGTATCCGATGAGTTTTGCCGATAAGCTACTTGAAGATTCAGCTAAAAGATTGCAAATCGCAATTCGTCCCGAAAAACATACTCCTGAAGTGTATGCTGAGATTAAGCAGTTGGTGACTAAATATAAAGGGGTGACACCTGTTGAATTATTCCTCGTGAATAGTAAAACACTCGTAAAGAATTCTTTTGCAAACGGTGTGAACCTTGAGTCGAAACTAATCCCGAGTCTTGTCGAAATTTTAGATAAAGAATGTATAAAAATTGTAAAATGAAAAAGTTTATGAAAATGAAAGACATTTGTAAAAAAAAGTGATAAAATAAGAACAAATGGGCTAGTTCCAGTAAAAATAAATCTAAGAGGTGAATCTTTGTGAAACGCATTGCTGTTTTAACAAGTGGAGGAGATGCTCCAGGAATGAATGCCGCTGTACGTGCGATTGTACGTAAGGGTATTTATGAAGGTTTTGAAGTCTACGGGATTAACTATGGATATGCCGGTTTAGTAGCTGGTGATATTCGTAAATTAAATCCATCAGACGTGAGCGATATGATTGGTCGTGGGGGTACATTCTTGTATTCTGCACGTTATCCTGAATTCGCAAATCGTGAAGGACAAGAAAAGGGTATCGAACAATTAAAGAAATTCGGAATTGAAGGGCTTGTTGTTATCGGTGGTGACGGAAGCTATCAAGGTGCCGTTGCTTTAACAAAACTTGGTTTCCCAACAGTTGGGGTTCCAGGAACAATCGATAATGATATTCCAGGTACGGAATATACAATTGGTTTTGATACTGCAATCAATACTGTATTAGAAGCGCTAGACCGTCTTCGTGATACTGCGACATCACACGTTCGTACGTTTATCGTAGAAGTTATGGGTCGTCGTGCTGGAGACATTGCACTTTGGACAGGGGTTGCCAGTGGTTCAGAACAAATTTTGATTCCAGAACAAGATTTTGATTTAGAAACTGTCGCTAAAGAAATCAAACAAGGCCGCTTGAACGGTAAGAAACATACTTTAATTGTTCTTGCTGAAGGCGTAATGTCTGGTGACGAACTTGCTAAGAAGTTACGTGAATACGATAGTGATTTCCACACTCGTGTTACAGTACTCGGACACGTACAACGTGGTGGGGCTCCAAGTGCTCGTGACCGTGTTCTCGCAAGCCGTATGGGTGCTAAAGCAATCGATTTATTAAAAGAAGATATCGGTGGCGTGTGCGTCGGCGTTAAAGCTGAAGAAATTATCTACAGCGATATCGTTGAAACATTAGCAAACGGCAAACATTTACCTAACTTAGAGTTGTATCAACTAAATAAAGAAATTTCATTCTAGAACTAAAGGAGTCAACAAAAAATGAAAAGAACTAAAATCGTATGTACTATTGGACCTGCTAGTGAAGCACCAGAAAAATTAGCAGCGTTAGCAGAAGCAGGGATGAACGTTGCACGTTTAAACTTCTCACATGGTGACCATGAAGAACATTTAGCACGTATCAACACAATCAAAAAGATTCGTAAAGAAACAGGTCGTGTTATCGCGATTCTTTTAGATACAAAAGGACCAGAAATCCGTACACATGATATGGAAAATGGTGCGATTGAATTCCACACTGGTGATGTTGTTCGTATTTCAATGACTGAAGTTTTAGGAACAAAAGAAAAATTCTCTATTACTTACCCAGAATTAATCAACGATGTTAAACCTGGATCAATTATCTTAGTAGATGATGGTTTAGTAGGTTTAGCGGTTACTGAAGTAGACCACGCAAATGGCGAAATCGTCTGCGTAGTAAACAACAGTGGTGTTGTTAAAAACAAAAAAGGAATTAACGTTCCTGGCGTTAAAACAAAATTACCTGGTATCACTGAAAAAGACCGTGCAGATATTATCTTCGGTATTGAAAATGATATCGACTTCATCGCAGCAAGTTTCGTTCGTCGTGCTTCAGACGTTCAAGAAATCCGCGATTTATTAAAAGAACATAACGCAACTCACATCCAAATTATTCCAAAAATTGAAAACCAAGAAGGTATCGACAACATTGACGAAATCTTAGCGTTATCTGATGGTTTAATGGTTGCTCGTGGAGACATGGGTGTTGAAATCGCTGCGGAAGAAGTTCCAATCGTTCAAAAAATGTTAATCAAGAAATGTAACACATTAGGTAAACCAGTTATTACTGCTACTCAAATGTTAGATTCAATGCAACGTAACCCACGTCCTACACGTGCGGAAGTTGGTGACGTAGCGAACGCTATCTTCGACGGAACAGATGCAGTTATGTTATCTGGTGAGTCAGCAGCAGGGGATTACCCAGTTGAAGCTGTTCGTACAATGGCTAACATCTGTGTTCGTACAGAACAAGAAATCCGTGTACGTGACAAATTCAAATTAAAAGCATTCGATGAAACTGATGTGGCAGAAGCAATCGGCCGTTCAGTAGCTCATACAGCTAAAAACTTAAAAGTGAAAACAATCGTTGCTGCAACTGAATCAGGACATACTCCAAAAATGATTTCTAAATTCCGTCCTGACGCAACAATCTTAGGTGTGACTTCTTCTGAACGTCAACAACGTGCATTGGCGTTAATCTGGGGTGTAAAACCAGTAATCGTTGAACGTGCTAAGTCTACAGATGAAATGTTCGAAATCTGTATGCAAGCAGTTCGTGACAACCACAATGCTCAAGAAGGCGATTTAGTAATCATCACAGCTGGTGTACCTTTAGGAATTAAAGGAACAACAAACATGATGAAAGTTGCACGCGTATAATTGATTTAAATCATGATAAAAAGCTTGAACAAACTGTAAAAAGTTGTTCAAGCTTTTTTTGTGATGTGAAGTCATTTGATAAAATAATGAGAAATCGTTAGAAATACAAGGCGTTAAATGACTGTAAGCCCTATTTTGTGGTAAAATAAAAGGACAAATGTAGAAGAAGGAGGTTTGTTATGACAAGTGAATTATCGACCGTTGTTCAAGCCATTATCACGGATGAAAATGAAAAGTACTTTTTCGTTCAAAAAAGTGGAGAAACATTCCGTCTAAAAAAAGACGATACTACAGAATCCCTAAAAATTGGGGATGTAGTAACGGGGTTCTTATATGAGAATTCTTCCCGTAAAAAAGTCTTCACCTTAAATGTTCCAGAAGTAACAAATGAAAGTTATGGATGGGCGAGCGTGACTCAAGTCAGAAAAGACTTAGGAGTTTTCGTAGATATTGGTTTGGAAGATAAAGATATGGTAGTTTCATTGGATGAACTTCCAAGTATGAAAGAATTGTGGCCAAAGAAAAATAATCGTTTATATGTCACTCTGATTAAAGACAAAAAGGACCGTACATGGGCAACGATGGGAGACGGACAGGCATTAAATGAGAAAGTGATTCATGGCCATAAAGGACTGTTGAATAAAGACCTAACTGGAACGGTAACACAAGTAAGACTTGTAGGAACAACCATCATCACACCAGAAGGATATAAGTTGTTCTTGCATCCATCAGAGCGAATGTACGAACCAACACTTGGGGAAGAAGTGACAGTACGTGTCATTGGAGTGCGTCCTGATGGAGTGTTAAATGTTTCAATGAGACCAAGAGCGCACGAAGCGATTGGAGACGATGCAGAGATGATTGTGGCGATGCTGAAAAATCGTCCAACACATACACTTCCTTATTGGGATAAAACAGATCCAAAGACGATTAAAGAGATTTTTGGAATTAGTAAAGGGCAATTTAAACGTGCCATTGGTAATTTATTAAAAGCAAAACGAATTACACAAGAAGAAGGATTTATCCATCTGATTGAAGAATAATGAGTGGAGGCGAGTCGCTTGTCATCTATTTCTATTGAAGGGATTCAAAAGAAATTACAAGAAGAAGGTTTTAAACTGACCCTGCAAAGACAGGCAACAGTTGAAATCCTTCTAGAACATCTGAATGAACTCCTGACAGCCGAAGAAATCTACATGTTCGTAAAGCAAAAGTATCCGGATATTGGATTAGCTACTGTGTATCGAACATTAGAAATTTTAACCGACTTAGGAATCATTTCTAGAAATCTGTTTGATGATGGCATTGGCCGTTATCATCTAAAACAAACGGTTAATCGTCATTTTGCGCATCATCTATTATGTGTGAAATGCGGTCAAATCCAAGAAGTTGAAGAGGATTTACTCGTTGATGTCGAACAGAAAGTATTAGAGCAATTCCAATTTCAAGTACTGGATCATCGCCTAACTTTCCACGGGATTTGCAAGAATTGCCAGCAAAAGGAAGGGTAGAAGATGAAAGAAATACACTACTTCCTCGATAGTATTGCCGTTCAAGGGCTATCTGACAATACCGTTGCAAGCTATAAGCGAGACTTGGAGAAGTTTTCCAAGTTTCTGGAAGAACAAAAGGTGTCACGTCTGCAAGATGTGGACCATACAACGATGGTGCTCTTTCTTCAAAAGCTAAAGAAAGATGAGTACGCCGTTAGTTCAACAAGCCGCATGATTAGTTGTTTGAAGAAGTTCTTTCAGTTTCTCGTGCAGGAGCGAATGATTGAACGAGACCCAACACAACAAATTCATCCCCCTAAACCGAAGAAGCAGTTGCCAAAAGCGCTCAGTATCGACGAAGTGAACAGGTTGCTGGAGATGCCAGACACATCAACGGTTTTAGGACTAAGAGATAAGGCCATGCTGGAACTCTTATATGCAACAGGGATGCGGGTGAGTGAACTGATTAGCATTGAACTCAGTGATTTGCATCTAGAGCTTGGATTTCTACAAACGATTGGGAAAGGAAACAAGCAACGCATTATTCCAATCGGTCAAGAAGCAACCAATTGGATTCAAAACTATTTGGAATATGCCCGTCCTGCCTTAGAAGATGAGAAGAAGTTATCAAATGTCTTGTTCTTAAATCATCGTGGTGGACCGTTTACGCGTCAAGGCTTCTGGAAGAACTTGAAGAAAATTGTTCAGACGGCGATGATTACAAAGGAAGTGAGCCCACATACGTTGCGCCATTCCTTTGCAACACATATTTTAGAAGCGGGTGCCGACCTTCGAATCGTGCAGGAATTACTAGGGCACTCAGATATTAGTACGACACAAATTTATACACATATTACAAATGAACGAATGAAGGAAATTTACAAACAAGCACATCCGCGTTCGTAATTTTTAGAAAATGGAGATGAAATTGATGAAATTTAAAAGAATACATGTCATTGTAATGGACTCTGTAGGGATTGGAGAAGCACCAGATGCTGCGAAGTTTGATGATGCAGATTCACATACTCTAGGTCATATTTCAGAAACTGTAGGTTTAAATGTACCAAATATGCAACGTTATGGTTTAGGAAATATCGCTCCTTTAAAAACTGTACCACCAGTAGAACATCCTGAAGGAAGCTACACAAAATTAGAAGAAGTTTCTGTTGGTAAAGATACAATGACAGGTCACTGGGAATTAATGGGATTAAATATTAAAACTCCTTTCCGAGTATTCCCTGAAGGTTTCCCACAAGAATTATTAGACCGTATTTCTGAGTTCTCAGGAAGAGGAATCGTATGTAACTTACCATATAGTGGTACAGCTGTTATCGACGATTACGGTAAACACCAAATGGAAACAGGTGATTTAATTGTTTATACTTCTGCAGACCCTGTAATGCAAATTGCAGCGCATGAAGAGATTATTCCACTTGAAGAGTTATACCGTATTTGCGAATACGCTCGTGAAATTACAAAAGACGATCCATACATGATTGGTCGTATTATCGCACGTCCATATGTGGGCGAACCTGGCAACTTCCAAAGAACTTCAAACCGTCATGACTATGCATTAAGTCCATTTGGTGAAACAACATTAGACTTCTTGAAGAAAGATGGATTTGATGTAATTGCAATCGGTAAAATTAACGACATCTTCAACGGACAAGGGATTACTGAATTCGTTCGTACAAAAGACAACATGGATGGCGTGGATAAACTTGTTGAAGTATTGAAGAAAGACTTCACTGGTATGAGTTTCTTAAACTTAGTAGACTTCGATGCGGTTTATGGTCACCGTCGTAATACAAAAGGATACGGCGAAGCATTAGAAGCGTTTGATGCTCGTATTCCAGAAATCGTAGAAAATATGCAAGAAGATGATTTATTAATTATTACTGCTGACCACGGAAACGATCCAACATTCAAAGGGACTGACCACACTCGTGAGTACATTCCAGTGTTAGCTATCAGTAAATCATTGAAACACCCAACACACTTACCACAAGGACACTTCAGTGATATCGCAGAAACAATCAGCGAAAACTTTGGTGTACCATCAACTGGTAACGGAACAAGTTTCTTAAAAGAATTAAACTAATATAGAAAGAGGGCACAACATGAGCAAATACGAACAATTAGTTGAAACAAAAACGTTTTTACAAGAAAAAGGCATTGGTCATATTGATTTCGGCATGATTTTAGGTTCAGGTCTTGGGGAACTTGCTGGAGAAGTAAAGAACCCATTAATCTTTGACTATAAAGACATTCCAAACTTCCCAGTGTCAACAGTAGTCGGTCATGCTGGCCGTCTTGTATATGGTGAATTAGAAGGAAAACATGTTCTAATCATGGATGGACGTTTCCATTACTATGAAGGTTACGATATGGAAACAGTAACGTTCCCAATTCGTTTAATGAAACTATTAGACGTTGAAACGATTATCGTTACAAACTCTGCAGGTGGTGCAAACCCAACATTTGAACCAGGGGATTTAATGATTATTACAGATCAAATTAACTACACTGGTACAAACCCATTAATCGGACCAAACGACGATCGTTTTGGACCTCGTTTCCCTGACATGAGCCACGCGTACCACGAATACGGACAAGAAGTGGTTCGTAAAGCAGCGAAAGAATTAAACATCAATATTAGAGAAGGAGTATACATGGGATACTCTGGACCAACTTATGAAACACCAGCAGAAATTCGCTTCACGCAAGCAATTGGTGGAGACGCTGTAGGGATGTCAACAGTTCCTGAAGTCATCGTAGCAAACCATGCTGGAATTAAAGTAATTGGGATTTCATGTATCACAAACTTAGCTGCAGGAATGCAAGCAAACTTAAACCACGAAGAAGTGGTAGAAACAACACAACGCGTTAAAGAAGTGTTCAAATCATTGGTTCGTAAAGTTCTTGTTTTATATTAAGAAACGAACCTCGAGGAGGAATGAATTTGTTAGTACCTTATTCAGCAACGAATAAAAAAATTGCAATGGGATTGCTTTCGTATATCCCAGAATTCAAGGACTTTAAACGATTGCAAGAGGAAATTGAAGAAATCGCGACAAATCCATCCATCAAATGCTGGCTCTGGAAAGAGTCAGAAAGCGATAATTTTATCGGATTGATTGGCGGAGAAAGTACAACAGACACAATTGTGATTAAATATTTATCGATTTCGCCTTCGTTTCGTGGGGAAAATAAAACATTCCAAATGTTAGAAGATTTAACAAAGATGGAAGATAAAGTATTAAGCGGAACGATTGAAACAAGCGTCATTCTCGCAAAATGGAATAAACATCGTGTAAGTGAGGGACCATGGAAGATTTAACGATTAAAGTAGCTGAATACGAAGGACCGATGGACGTCCTCTTGCATCTGATTCGTGAGATGAAAATTGATATTTACGATATTCCGATGAATGAGTTAACAAAGCAGTATTTGAACTTCATTCATTCGATGAAAACATTGGAATTGGAAGTGGCAGCTGAATATTTAGTAATGGCGTCGACCTTATTAGAAATTAAAGCGAGAATGCTTCTTCCAAAACCAAAGATAGAAGAGTTGGATGAAGACGGGGAACCAATTGTAGAAGATCCTCGTGATCAACTGGTGCAACAACTATTGGAATATCAGCAAATTAAAGAAAATGCAAAAAAACTTGAGGAGCTCTCTTTCCTAAGGGGATTACACTTCGGAAAAGAAGCGAGTGACTTGTCTTCGATGCAAGAGATTATTCCTTTGAAAGAAGGAGAAGTGACAACTCAAGATTTATGGAATGCGTTAAAAAAATTAGCGCGTAAGAATATTGCTAAAATGCCGCTTAAGGCTAATAT
>JABZYY010000003.1 GCA_015264885.1 Streptococcus sp.
ACATATTCCCTAGAACCCCGGTAAGGATAATCACTGCTACCGTAATCGTCACATATCCACCTGACTCTTGAGACAACCCCATCCCAATGGCAGTCGTAATGGATTTTGGCAATAAGGTTACGTATTCTTCGTGCGTTAATTGGAAAAGCATTGATAACACCCAAACCGTACATAAACTCGTTAATACCCCTGCACTAATTCCTGCAAAGATGGCGCCTTTATGCTTTTTCAATTGCTCGATTTGTTGATACAACGGAATCGCTAAGCAGACCGTTGCGGGCGTCAATAAATAGCTTAGATTATCTGCACTCGCATAATAGCTATCGTAGTCGATATTAAAGGCATTTAATACGATAATGACGAAAATAATCGCTACAAGTAGCGGATTGAAGAT
Organism: Streptococcus sp.; assembly: GCA_015264885.1. Classification (GTDB taxonomy): domain Bacteria; phylum Bacillota; class Bacilli; order Lactobacillales; family Aerococcaceae; genus Granulicatella. Next base: position 395 of record JABZYY010000003.1, read on the forward strand.
TGGCCATTTATAACGGTCACGTAAAAATACACCAATTTCAAAACCGATAATACTAATCACGAGCCCGATTGTTGCTGTATTAAGAACGAGTTGATTCACCATCTTGGGCTCCTTTCTCGAGGACGTATTGCGTTACTTTTCCCGAAACAATCATCACTACAAATGTCGTAATAATCGTGATGATAGATACTGGCACAATAATACGATGCAATTGATCCCACGATTCGATAATTCCAACGGCAGCCGGAATAAACATTAACGACATAATCTCGATTAAAAACGTCCCTGCTTGATACACTTTTTCAATTTTAACAACACCCGTCATTAATAAAGCCATCATTAAGACAAGTCCATAGATGCTTGCTGGAATTGGAAGAGGGATGTAATATTTCATGATTTCACCAATACAGGTCACAATCATAATCCAGCCAAACTGCTTAAAATATTTCATTAGATCTCCTTTAGTAAAAAAGCACTCTATTCAAGCCATGCTCGAATCGCGTGCAGGTCTCTTTCGTCTATAACATTCAGTCTGGAAAAGCTCTCTCTTCCAACTTGCCCTCATAGTATATTCAAATGTACGGAAAGTCAACTACAACCCTGTGAACATTTGTTACTTTTGGTGTTCTGAATCTGGCCTGTTTACTTGAATCACTTTTCGAAATTATCATATATGATAATTATCAAATATGATAATTACCATATTTGGTAATTGCGGTTAAACAAAAAAACACCCCGTCTAAGGCGAACCTTAAACGGGGCACTAAATTCAATATTAGTCTAAGTTTTTCATCGTTGGGAATAATAGGACGTTACGGATTGATTGGCTGTTTGTTAGTAACATAACTAAACGGTCAATTCCGATACCTACACCACCCGTTGGAGATAAACCATATTCCAACGCTTGGATGAAGTCTTCATCATGTGGATGCGCTTCGTCGTTCCCAGCAGATTTTTCTTCTACTTGTTTCATGAAACGTTCACGTTGATCGATTGGGTCTGTTAACTCCGTGAAGCCATTTCCGTACTCTTTTGTACAGATGAAGCATTCGAAACGATCTGTGAAGCGTGGGTCTTCATCGTTTTTGCGGGCTAATGGAGATACTTCCACTGGATGTCCGTAGATGAATGTTGGTTGAATTAATGTTTCTTCAACGAATGTTTCGAAGAATTCGTTCACGACATGTCCGAATGTCATTGAATCTTCGACTTTCACGCCTTTTTCTTTCGCAATGGCGCGAGCCTCTTCGTCTGTCATATGTGGCCAGAAGTCAACACCTGTTACTTCTTTAATCGCATCGACCATATGAATTCTCTTCCATGGAGCTTTTAATTCTACTTCATATTCGCCATAAGGAACTAATGTTGTTCCTAATACTTTTTGGGCAACGTCTGAAATAATTCCTTCTGTTAAATCCATGACATCTTTGTAGTCTGTGTAAGCTGTATAGATTTCGATTGAAGTAAATTCAGGGTTGTGAGTTGTATCGATACCTTCGTTACGGAAAACACGTCCGATTTCGTATACACGTTCCATCCCACCTACTACTAAACGTTTTAAGTGTAACTCAGTAGCGATACGCATGTATAATTCCATATCTAACGCATTGTGGTGTGTAATAAATGGACGAGCATTTGCCCCACCCGCTAATGTGTGTAGTACTGGAGTTTCAACTTCTAAGTAATCACGTTCGTCTAAGTAACGACGGATTTCACGGATGATTTTACTACGTGTAACGAAACGGTCAAAGCTTTCGCGGTTACTGATTAAGTCTAAGTAACGTTGACGGTATTGTTGTTCTACGTTTGTTAATCCGTGATATTTATCAGGAAGTGGACGAAGCGCTTTTGTTAAATGAACGAATTGTTCTGCTTTAACAGATAACTCACCAGTGTTTGTAACCATGACAGTCCCTACAACACCAACGATGTCTCCTAAGTCTGCTTTTGTGAAGACTTCGTAAGCATCATCTCCAACAGCATCTTTACGTACGTAAATTTGGATTTGGCCTTTGCCGTCTTGGATGTGGGCAAAACCAGCTTTCCCTTTTCCACGTTTTGTCATCATACGTCCAGCAATTTGAACAGTTACAGGCTCTTGCTCAGCAAGTGATTCCTTTGTAGCTCCTTCAAATTGTTTGTGGATTTCTTCAGTTGTATTTTTTTGTTTGAAGCCAGTACCGAAAGGATCGATTCCTTTTTCGCGTAATTGACTCATTTTTTCACGACGAACTTGTAATTGGTCATTTAATGTTTCTTGTGTTTCTACTTCGAAAGACACGTTTGTTCCTCCTTTGAACGCTGCTTGTTCTTCATAACTCTCCTTATTGTACCAAAAGAAGAGGCTTTATTGAAAGTATTTCAAGACTTTTTGCTTAAATTTCTGCCAAGCGTTGTTTTTGACGTTCTTCACGTTCTAAATGTTCTACCACGAATTGGTCTAATAACGCTTCTACGGTTTGTAAATTCTCAGCTTCGTTAATGGCTACTTTTGTTTTAGAAGCACGTGGCACTCCTTTTAAGTAATAGCCTGCGAGCTTGCGGAATTCTTTCGTTGCAACTACTTCACCTTTAAGGTTGGCAAGTCGTTGTAAGTGTAATTTCGCAATTTCAATTTTCTCTGGAACGGTATTTTCAGGAAGCAATTCGCCTGTTTCTAAATAATGAACCGTTTGACGAATCATCCATGGGTTCGCTAAGGCCGCTCGTCCAATCATAACGCCATCCACGCCTGCAATATCAATCATACGTTTGGCATCTTCTGGAGAGCGAACGTCCCCATTCCCGATTAAAGGAATACGCGTTAAGTTCTTCTTCACTTCACCAAGGATTTCCCAGTCGGCTTTCCCATCATACATTTGCACACGTGTACGCCCATGCATCGCAACGGCGCTCGCACCGGCACGTTCTGCAGCGAGGGCATTCTCTACCGCATATAAATGTTCGTGGTCCCATCCTGTACGCATCTTCACGGTCACAGGCTTATCGACTGCGTCAACTACTGCCGCAACCATTTCGTATACTTTATTTGGGTCGAGTAACCATTTTGCTCCGGCTTCTGCCTTAATCACTTTGTTTACAGGGCATCCCATATTGATATCGATAATGGCAGCTTCTGTATTCTCAGCCACGTATTTGGCCGCTTCGACTAAAGTATCTTTATTTCCGCCCATGATTTGAACGCTGAGTGGATACTCGTTTGGCTCGATATGAAGCATGCTTAATGTTTTCTCATTACGAAATTGAATCCCTTTGTCGCTAATCATTTCGCAAACCACTAGACCGGCACCGAATTCTTTTACAGTGACACGGAAAGCAGAGTTTGAAATTCCAGCCATTGGGGCCACAACTACGCTATTATCAATTTGAATATCTCCAATTTTGAAACTCATCTTAATCTCCTTTTTCAATCTTTGAATCGTCTATCAAGTGAACGGCTTTCTCTCAATCAATCGAAAAGCACGAGCTGCATCACCAATAGTGAGTGCGACTCGTGCGCTAAGTTCACTTATTTCTTGCCGGATTATTGTACCATAACCCGCGCCTTCTTGCATTTGATTCCCCTTAATAAAAGAGTCTCATTGAAAGCAACCAGAACATAATGAGGAATCCACCTGTTAAGAACAACTGCCATCCCGTGTCTTTCACTGTTTTTAGTTGAAATGAAATCCAACTAAACAATGAGAAACTGAGAAGGAACCCCACTGCCGCCACTGCTATAATAGACAGCATCACAAGGAGTAGTTGTTCCCCTACTAAGAAATAGTTACCCGCTCCTAACATCGCCACAAAGAAAAGAGCCCACGAAATCCACATCAAGACCGTAGCGACTTTATGCATTTTTACTAACCCTGGTTGTTTTTCAAAACGTCGTGTTTCCATTAACATCATCGTCCTAAACCTTTTTTATCAATATCTAATGACTCCAGTGAAGAGCAATAACAAAAAGGTGAGCCAAGCGCCTGTAAGTAGTAGTTGCCACCAATTGTTTTTGAATGATTTTTCTTCGAGTGCAATGAAAACATACATCATGAAACTCACAAACGTCATAATCATGAGAATCGGCATGATGAAGATGGCAATCAACAGTCCTCCTGGAACACCACGACTGGTCATGAAAATCCATTGTGGTACTAATCCAAGCCACATCAAGGCTTCTGCAATACTTTTTGCTTTCTCTAGTTTCATGAAAGACCTCCAACCATTATCGAATATTTTGTTTCTGAATTTGTTTGGCAATTGATCTTGGAGCTAGTGATAATAAGCAAATAGCAATTCCAAATAGGAACACCACCAAACCAATCACTTCAATAATACTATTGAATTGCGAGAACACTCCAATCATGAGCGCCAATATGATGGCAGAAAAACCAACCTTGCGAACAGCCTTTGCGGTTGCTTGGTAATAGTCTTCAATCGTTTCAGGAGTGGCCGATGTATGTTGCAACTTCACAAGTTCCTGATGCGTTTTTCTCCAATAATTCATCCCCATCCAGAAGATTCCGCCGATGGTCATTGCTGAAAATAGCACTAAAATAGCTGCACCGATTTCGTCCATATTTTCAATAGTTTTTACAGATGAATCCATCTCTTCAAACGTCACCAGTGTAACCGCCGAACAAATAAATGAGATAAGGGTAAACCACCCTGCTTTGTTTGACACTTTTTGTTCCATACGAACCTCCTATGTTAGATTCAGTATAAACAAAAATGAGCCAAGGCAATAGCCTCGGCTCATTTATTTTACTAATTCTTTATTAATCTAAAATAGTAAATTTCTCGATAAACAACGGACTCACTGAACGGTTTTCGTGAATACGACGAATCGCTTCAGCCATTAATTGGTCAACGCTGATTTGAACAATCTTGCCACCTGTTTTTTCTTCAGGAACTTCGATTGAGTCTGTTACAACTACTTCTTTAATCACTGAGTCGTTAATACGGTCTAATGCTGGACCAGATAATACAGCGTGCGTACAGCAAGCGTACACTTCTAGCGCACCTGCATCTTTAATCGCTTGTGCAGCAAGAGTGATTGTTCCAGCTGTATCAATCATATCGTCGATTAATACGGCAACTTTTCCTTTTACTTCACCGATGATGTTCATGACTTCTGCCACGTTTGCTTTTGGACGACGTTTATCAACAATCGCGATAGGCGCGTGTAAGAACTCAGCCATTTTACGAGCACGAGTTACCCCACCGTGGTCAGGAGAGACAACAACGATATCTTTATCTTTGAAGTTATTTTCTAAGAAGTGGTTCGCAAGAAGTGGAGCTCCTAATAAGTGGTCCACTGGAATGTCGAAGAACCCTTGAATTTGCGCAGCGTGTAAATCAAGTGTTAACACACGGTCTGCACCGGCTTGAGTAATCATGTTTGCAACTAATTTTGCTGTGATTGGTTCACGAGATTGTGCTTTACGGTCTTGACGAGCGTATCCATAGTAAGGAATAACAATGTTAATTGTTTTTGCACTCGCACGGCGTAATGCGTCCACCATGATTAATAACTCCATTAAGTTATCATTTACTGGATAAGAAGTTGATTGAACGATATACACATGGCAACCACGTACACTTTCATCGATATTGATTTTAATCTCACCATCGCTGAACTGAGTGACAGATACTTGACCAAGTTCTAAACCAATTTCCTCTGCAATTTTTGCAGCCAAAGGACGATTTGAGCTTAAAGCGAATATTTTTAAATTAGGATCGGAATAATGTTCCACAATGATAACCCCCGAAGTTTATTTTATAGTACTATCATACCGTGTTTTGTTTAAATTTTGAATATTTTTGCTAAAAATTTTTGGAAAAAATTTTAGTCTTTTTGAGCAGATGGTAATTTTGAAGCGTAATTTTCTTTATTTACTTGACGGCTACGCGCAATCGCAAGTGCTCCAGCTGGCACATCTTCGGTAATCGTTGAACCTGCAGCGATAAATACGTCATCGCCCACTGTAACTGGCGCAACGATATTCGCATTACATCCGATAAATACATGGCTACCGATTGTCGCACGGTGTTTATTTTTACCATCGTAGTTTACAAACACAGTTCCGCAACCAACGTTAATGTCCTCGCCAAGGTCCGCATCCCCGATGTATGTTAAGTGACCTACTTTAGTATCAGCCCCAAGCGTTGAGTTCTTCACTTCTACAAAATTCCCCACGTGAACGCGTTCGCCTAATACAGAATTTGGACGTAAGTGTGCAAATGGACCTGCATTGCTATCCACTTTCATATGAGATTCTTCGATGTTCGCTGCTACAAGACGAACGCCGTCTTCTAACACGCTATCACGAACTACGCTGTGCGCTCCGATGAAGCAGTTTGAACCGATGACTGTTTTGCCTTTTAAGACAACACCTGGTTCAATCACAGTGTCCGCACCGATTTGAACAGTTGATTCAATGTAAGTCGCTTCTGGGTCGATTAAAGTAACCCCGTTGCGCATATGTTCTTCATTGATACGGTTACGCATATATTTCTCAGCTTTTGAAAGAGCTACACGGTCATTAACACCCATTCCTTCGTCGAAATCTTTCATTGGGTAAGCAGAAACCACTTCTCCACGTTTCTTCAAGATTTCTAATACGTCTGGTAAGTAGTACTCGCCTTGAGCGTTGTCGTTACCAACTTCGTGTAAAGCACTGAAAAGAGCTACGTTATCGAAGCAGTAAGTTCCTGTGTTGATTTCTTTTACTTGTTGTTCTTCAGGAGTTGCGTCTTTTTGTTCTACGTTTTTAAGAACAGAACCGTCAGCGTCACGAATGACACGGCCGTATCCAGTTGGATCTTCGGCAATCGCTGTAAGGATTGTTGCTTTCGCGCCTGTACGTTCATGTTCTTCCATTAAAGCAGAAAGAGTTTCGCTTGTTAATAATGGAGTGTCTCCACAGATAACGATCGTTGTTCCTTCTTTTCCTTGTAAGAGAGATTCTGCTTGTAATACCGCATGTCCTGTTCCTAATTGTTCTGCTTGAACGGCATAAGAAACACGTTCTCCAAGGTGGTTTTGTACCATTTCGGCACCGTGTCCAACGATTGCTACGATTTCAGTAGCCCCAGTTTTTTCAACTTGGTCTACAACGTGCTCTACCATTGGTTTTCCGCAAACGGGATGCATTACTTTGTAAAGGGAAGATTTCATACGAGTTCCTTTACCCGCAGCTAAAATAATTCCGAATTTTTGTTTCATAATAAGCTCCTTGCTCTTTGAATTTCTACCTTCTAATAGTATAGTACCACGCTGTTTTTTTCAAGAAATCACTGGCTATAACTAGTTTTGAAAAATAAAAAAGGACTCCCAGCTTTTCAGCCGGGAAGTCTCTTTAACCGATAATTGTTTGAATAATTGGAATGATGATGACAAATAATACTGTACTTAAAGTGACAATATTCGTTGAAAATTCGACATCTCCATCCCCTTGGTTCGCTAAAATTGGTAGTACGGCTAAGGCTGGCGTTGCAGATTGAATCATAAACGTTTGGTATTCCGCAGTAACCATTCCTGGTGCCATCAATTTAAGAACCGCAAACATTAATACTGGGGCAACGATAAAACGCCCTACTAATGCTACGATACTGTCCTTATCAAATCGAATGGTCTTAATACCCGCTTTAGCTAATACAATCCCAATATATACAAGTGATAACGGAGTTGTTAATCCTCCTACATAACCTAATGTACTCGATACGAAACTAGGTAGTGGAATATTAATAATCAAGAACACTACTGAAACGATAAAGCCGAGTAACGGAGCAGGAAGTAATTTCTTCCAATCGAAATGAGATTCTTGTTTCTTCTTTCCACTTTTACTATCGCTTGTCATTAAAAAGACACCTAATGTCCAAGTGGAAATCGTATTCGTAATATAGTAAATCAAGAAGTATGCTAATGCATCATCACCGAACAATGCAATATTTAAAGGTAAACCGATAAAAATCGTATTCGCATTGACGAATGTATTAATGACTGTCCCTCTTCGACCTGGTGCCACTTTAAAGGCTTTGACACTTAAAAATGCCACAATATATCCAAGCGCGAAAGCAACAAATGTATAGATGAGTCCTCCTGATAAGCTAATCAATTTTTCTAGTGTTAAATATTTTAACACGGAAACAAAAATTGATACTGGCATCGCTACATTCATAATTAATTTAGACAAATCATTGCCAAAATCATTATGGAACCAGCCTCTTACTTGTAGGAAATATCCAAGCACAATCAGTGCAATAATTGGAATAATGGACTCAAGAGATGTTAGAAATAACATCCGCATCGCCTCCTAATATTTTGGTGTCCATCTGAAGTCACGAACAGCTTTTTCCATGTCTTGTTCCGCTGCGCGTGCTAGACCTTGTTCTTGCGCTTTTTTAGCGACTGCTGTTGCCACTTTCAATGATACTTCATTGACGTATTTGAACGGTGGTAATACAGGTGCCCCTGGTTTTGTAATATCAACGATGCCATTTACAGCATGAGCCGCTGCACCAATCATTTCATCTGTTAATAGACTCGCTTCAGAAGCTAACATTCCTAATCCAAGTCCTGGATAAATTAATGCGTTGTTTGCTTGACCAATCACGTAGTTTACTCCGTTGAACTCAATATCATCTGAAGGAATTCCTGTTGCAACGAACGCTTTTCCGTTAGACCATTCGATGAGGTCTTTAGCGGTTGCTTCTGCTAATTTTGTTGGGTTAGACAATGGGAAGATGACAGGACGTTCTGTATTTTCACACATCGCTTCTACAACTTCTTTTGTAAATGTATTCGGTTGAGTTGAAGTTCCCACAAGAATGGTTGGTTTAACAGTTTTCACTACTTCTAATAAATCTGTTAATTTATCTGCATTCGCAAAGTCGCTACGTTTTTTCGCAAATGGACGTTGTTCCGGAGTTAAGTCATCCATATCGTCGAATAACAATCCTTGTTTATCCACCATGAAGAAACGTTTATAGGCTTCTTCTTCGCTTAGACCGTCGACAACCATTTCACGAAGGACACGAGAAGCAATCCCTGCCCCTGCAGTACCACCACCATAACATAGGTACACTTGGTCTGTTAGTTTTTCGCCAGCGATATCCATTGCCGCAAACACCCCACCAAGTGTCACGATTCCTGTTCCTTGGATGTCATCGTTGAAGGTTGGAATTTTCGTTTTGTATTTATTTAAGATATTAGCCGCGTTTCCACGTCCGAAGTCTTCCCAGTGTAAGTATAATTTAGGGAAAAGACGCTCTACCGTTTCAACAAACTGGTCGATAAATGCATAGTAACGATCCCCGCGAACACGTTCATGACGGTTTCCTAAATAGTTAGGATCTTCTAATAGACTTTGACGGTTTGTACCAGCATCAATCACTAATGGAAGAACGCTTGCTGGGTCAATTCCAGCTGCTCCAGTATAGACCATTAATTTACCAACAGAGATATCCACACCGTTTGTACCCCAGTCACCAATTCCAAGAATTCCTTCGGCATCTGTCACAACGATTAAACGAATCTCACGGTCTCCTGCCGCATTCTTCAAAGTCGCTTCGATGTTTTCTGGATGATTAATGTCTAAGTAAGCCGCATATTGTGGATCCACAAAGAGCTCGCTGTAGTTTTCAATCGTGTCCGCAATTGTTGGGTCATACACGATTGGGTTGAATTCTTCTAAGTGTTGTGAGAATAAATAGTAGAATAAAGTACGGTTTGTGTTGAAGATTTCCATTAAGAAAAGACGTTTTTCAAGGTCGCTACCTTTTTGGTGCATATGCGCATATGTTTGCGCTGCTTGTTCTTCCAATGTTTGAACGTACGGTGGTAACAAACCTACCAATCCTAATTCTTGACGTTCTTCTTGTGTAAATGCTGTCCCTTTATTTTTAAAAGGGTTATTTAAAATTTCGTGTCCACGCATGGTGATTCCTCCTTAAATGGTTGTTGATGAAACTGTACTATATACTCAGGTGTAAAGTCGTTCATCTGTCTAGGTGAGTATATAAATAAAAAAGCCTTCTATTCTCTAGAAGACTCGACATAGACAGATTTCAAGTGTTCGTCTTCTAAAGGAACTATCATTATCGCCTTTGGTAAGCAAACACCTTCTTTCAATTTTACATTGATGCTCGATTGTATATTCTCAAAACGAATGAGAATTTCGATATAATTCATTATATCACTAATTTCACAATAAGTATATAAACGAAATTAATTCTATTCACCATAAAAAGTTATATCAATCGTTCAGCCTTCTTTACGATTGACATTTTAAAAAATAACTTATAGCATAGTCAAACAGAGGTCGTCTTATAATTTTTTTATATATGAGGAGGAACGTTTATGAAACTTCAACAACTGAAGTACTTTAACGAGTTATGCCGTTTAAAATCATTTTCAAAAGTAGCTGCTAAATTCAAGGTCAGTCAACCAACTGTTAGCTACGCAATCAAAGGGTTAGAAGATACACTCGGCGTTCAACTCATTGTTAGAGATCAATCCCATTCAAAAATTTCCCTCACAAAAGAAGGGCAAATTTTTAGACAATTTTCTCAAAACGCCTTGCAACAACTTGAAATGGGAAAGGCTGCCCTAAAAGCCTCCAATAATAGCCGTGTAAAGATTGGAATTACTGCCGCTCTTTCTCGATTCTTCGATTTGACCCAACATTTGTCTTCACTCGAACAGATTTTTGGTACAGAAATCATCTTACTGGAAGATGGCTCTAAAGAAATTACGAAGAAGATTGCATCAAACCAACTAGATATTGCTTTATTCGGGACCTGCAAAGAAGTAACTAGTTCGCAACATGATTTGAAAAAAATCGCAACCTTCCCTTTTAAATTGGCAGTGTCTAAAGATCATCCATTGGCAAAAGCGTCGCATGTTCACCTTTCTCAAGTAGAACAAGAAGAATTCATTCTTTTTAACGAACACTTTGTTCACAATGAAGTATTCTGGCGGTTTATGAATGCGTACGGAATCGTTCCAAATATTTTAGCCGAGGTCAGCGATATTCATGGATTTGAAAACTTTATCAAGCAAAAAAATACGGTAGGTCTTCTCGTGGACTTCTTGAAACTTAACGGTATTCAATTAATTGAACTAGACGAGACAGAGCCTGTTCAATTTTATTTATACTTAGCTAAACAAAAAGGTGGAAAAATCACCGACAAGAAATTCAAACAAATTGAAACCTATATTCTTGAACAAATTCAATCCCTTAAAAAATAGTAAAAGGCGTCTACTTAGACGCCTTTTTTAATGTATATAACTTCCCTTTTGTGCTTCCGCTTGAAGTCAGTAACCCAACTTCCACGAAGAACGATAAATAACGTCGGACAGTTGCGGCACTAAGCCCAATGAGTTCTTGTGCCTGCTGGTTGCCGATATTGCCGTACTGTTCTAAATAAGCCTTCACTTGTTCAAAGACTTCGCGCTCTTTTGGTTTTAACGAAGGCAAGACGACATACTCAGCACTAAATTCTTCGATGCGATCTTGTGCTTTCACCTCTTCCAATGTTTCCAAAATCACTTCAAGCATAAACTCGACAAAAACTGTCGCATCATTTTCCTTGTTACTGATGGCGAGTGCGTCATAATAGCCTTGTTGATGGGCATGAATCACTGACTCAATCGGGAGCCATTCGAATAACGGATTCCACCGGCTTAAGATAAGGCTTTGCCATAAGCGCCCCATGCGACCATTTCCGTCTTCAAACGGATGAATGATTTCCAATTCAAAATGAACAAGACATGATTTCACTAAATCGAGCAAATCACTATCCTTAGCCCAAGAAAACAACTCTTCCACCAGACTTGGAACAAACTGCGGACGTGCGCCCACATGAACCACTCGCCCACTCGCATCATAAACGCCAACATCACTCAAACGAAACTGCCCCGGATGCTTCACGAGGCCGTGTGTTAACAAATGGTGTGCCTCCAGAAAATCCTCCACACTATACGGATCCATCGAAAAAACGCGTTCATACGCCTCATACGCATTTTGTACCTCATGAATATCCTTTGGCGGCCCAAGCACCCTACGCCCCTCGATAATATCTGTTACTTGCTCCAGCGTAAGACTATTATTTTCGATTGCTAGCGAGGACTGAATCGAGCGAATTCGATTTTCCTTGCGCAGTAATAGCGGACGTTTCTCGATGGAATATTTCGTCAGGAGTTCCGCAATATTGTGCACCAGGCCTAGCATCTTTTCTGTAATTTGAAAATTCACTTGCATCCGTCTCACCTCTCTTTTTTCTATTGTACTGGTACTTCTTTATAGAATCAAGCGAATTATGAGCGAAAAACAAGCGAAAAAGTTGTTTTTCCCTATTGATTTATTGTATACACAGAACTATACTACTGTATATACAGTAAACAAAGGGAGAGTTTTATTCTGATGAAAAATGTTCGTTTTATGACACTAACCGCACTATTAACCGCGATTGCCATCTTCATTCCTATCGCGATGCCACTAAAATTGGTGATTCCACCTGCTTCGTATACACTCGGAAGCCATGTTGCTATTTTTATTGCGATGTTTATCAATCCGTGGATGGCTATCTTCGTCGTTCTTGGATCCTCTTATGGATTCTTTATTTCCGGAGCATATCCACTCGTTATCGTTTTCCGCGCGCTATCCCATATTCTCTTTGCGACACTTGGAGCCTTTTTCCTACAGAAATATCCAAAGACACTAGAAAATCGCAAAGCGTCATGGATTTTCAACTTCGTATTGGCGCTCATTCACGCAGTCGGCGAAGTACTAGCCTGCGTCCTCTTCTACTCCGTTTCAGGGACGGATCTTCAAAGCATGTTTTACGTCCTCTTCGTCCTAGTCGGATTTGGTACAGTGATTCACAGTATGGTAGACTATGAATTAGCACTAGCGGTGTATAAAGTTTTACAAAAAAGACGTTAAAAGAGGGAAACTATGCCAAAAGAACGAAAAGCTGAATTACTAAAACTGCTGAAAAACGCGCCAAAGCCACTCAATGGTCAAAGCCTGGCGGAACATTTCCACGTGACACGACAAATTATCGTACAAGATATCGCGCTTCTTCGCGCTGACGGAGCCACGATTCTATCGACCAACCGCGGATATGTCTACAAAGAGCAAGAGAGTTCGCCGTACGTTCATCGCCTCTTTAAGGTCAAACACAATACCGAAGCTATCGAAAGTGAACTGCTAGCAATTGTCGATAATGGAGGTCGTGTCCAAAATATTCAAATCGACCATCCAGTATACGGTGAAATCCAAACGCTCGTGAAGCTGACTTGTCGCCGTGACGTTCAGCACTTCTTGGAGCAAATCCATCAAGCCGACTTCCGCCCACTGTCGTCTTTAACAGAAGGTGTGCATTATCATCTGGTTGAAGCCGAAAACCAACAAGACCTCGACTATATCGAAGACGCCCTCGACAAATTAGGGTATTTAGTGAAAGAAGATTAAACGAAAGGAGCACCACACGATTGTGTGGTGCTCCTTTTTTATTCTTTCGAAGAATGTCGTTTGCCTAATCTTTTTGCCTGTGCTTCTGTCATCTCTACAACATTACCCCAATTTGTATTGTGTGGCATGTTCGCTTTATTGTACCAATACACATCGGACTTTCCTTTTTTAGCTACATAAACTGTGCGCTGTTCTTCTTGATTCACAGTCGCTTCTGTAGCGGCTTCTGTCTGTACAACAGTTGTTTCTACTTTCTTCTTCGCAAATAGCGGTTCCGCATTTCCTGTCGCATAGTCGATTTTTGCATTTGGTGAAGTGTTATCAAGCGTTACGTGAGTCACGCCATCTTTATCGATGTTCTCTTGTTTTGTTCCAAATGAAATCTTCATCAGAGTTCCATCGCTTTTAATTCCAGCATACTGCAACTCAATTTTTCGAGGAATGAGTTCATCCCCTTCGTAAATTGGCGTTACTTTATAATCCAACCAATCATTTGGATGAGCGTTAATCCAATCCGCAAGATTATTCTCGTAGAAAAGCATCGCGGTTTGGTTTGCCGAATCCTTATCGGACAAACTACCTGTATTTAACAGGGCTGTCATTGGTGTTAAATTCCGTAACTCGTTATCGAGTCCACTGAATTGATATCCTACTAAATGCCCGCGATTCATCAACCACGCTTCTTTACCACTTCCGGAGTCATCAATCGGCATCTTATAGTTATGCCAACCAACTGGATCTACACTGATTTTCGGTTCTCTTTTTGCTTTCGGTTTATCTTTGATATTCAGTTGAATATGAGCCGATGTCGAACGCTCTAATTTATCAAGATCCCCCAATACTAATTGCTTTTCCTTCTTAAACGGAAGTAACGAATCTGGCAACTTCGCAGGTGCCACTGTCGTCGTTTCAACCGTTGTAACCTTCGCTACTGTCTCTGTTGTCGCTTTCGACTCTTTCTTATGTCCCCCACATGCAGCCAAAGAAACGCAAGCGACTACTAACAAACCCAATTTCCAATTCGATTGAATCTTCACCCTAATTCCCCCTAATACACTTTGTTAAAAAACACACTAACTAGATTTAGTATAGTCCTCCTACATCCTGAATACAATAGAGTTTTTATTTAATTTTCGTCCTTTCGGGTGAAAAAACCGTATAGGATATTTTACGAACAGAAAAAGACCTGACATTTTTGTCAGGTCTATAAAACTGCGTTATATTTTAATCGCACAGATTTATTGAGTAAAAACACGCCTCTCTGTACAGTTTATTCCTTGATTGAATACCACTGATTTGCCCATTCTAGCACCGGCAATTCCCGGTTTGCTAAGAGTACGCCCCACGGTTTCGCCGCGCATCGTTTGTACTCTTCGAAAGCTTCTTCATAAGTGAGTTTTAAGGTCGACAGCTCGAATTCCTCTAATTCTTTGGACGTCATCTCGGTTTTCCCAAAACTTGTCACGAGGCAGAGGAAATAGTGATTCACATTATGACGGTGAATCTGATTGTAGTAATCGCTCACCGTGCCAATCTTGCACAGCACCTCCACGCTAGCGCCAAGCTCTTCCTTCAGCTCCCGATGAATCGCCTCTTCGGGGGTCTCGCCAACTTCGACGCCACCGCCAGCTGTTTCGATAAAAGCTCCGTTACCGAATATATCGTCTCTAACGACACGGACAAAGTAGAAAAATCCTTCCTCGTCCACAACGATGGCCCGAGCAACATGCCGATCATGCGTAATCTCTGTCTTCTCCCACTGCGTATCTTCTAATGTTAATGCTAATTCCTTCACTGCCAAACTCTCTTTCTACAGTATTTCTCTACGTAAATATCATTAATAACACAAATAGTACAAGTAATCCAACACCTAAGGTTAACGCAATCTTGCCAACACGAATCGCATCTGCATCCGTTTGACTTCCTACCTTCTTACGAGCTTCAAAATCATTGATAAGCCCAAACTTCTTTTTGAATACTATAAGATATCCAAAAACTGAAAATGTAATCCCTAGTGCGAGTATGATTAATATTAAAACAAGCATGTTTACCACCTCAAAACTAGTATGATTAAGGTTTAATTTTACTCAACAGTTCTTTGATACTCTTTTCAATCTCTGAAACATCGACAAAGAAGATATGGATTTTTGTATCCTCATCTCTAAATTCAATGATTCTATTCTCTAACTCATTCACTCTTGGATATAACACCCAAACCTCGTTCGCATTATATTTTTTCGAATATGCATACATTTGATACATATCCTGCTGAGATATACCATAGTTTTCTTGCGAAGAATCATATAACCTTTTCCACTTGGTATCCATAATAATGGTATTTCCATTGTTATCCTCAATAACTATATCCGGTCTTAGCGAAAATATATTGCGATTATCTTCTTTCAATAAATATCTACCAGTATCTTGAGTAGATACTGAATAGTCTTCTCTTTCGAAAATATCTACTATATGCATCGATACAAATGATTCATATACTTTTTCCATCGGGAATAATAAAGCACGTGCCTTATTATCTCCAGAAAAGGTCGAAAAACTCTTATTCATCAAGAATACTTTGCTCCAAGCCAGAATTTCTTCATAATCCTTTGTAGTTCGGTCAATCTGAACTTTGTCAAAATCACTTGCATAATTCCAAGAGGGATCAACCAACTCAAAATAGATTAATTGTTGTCGAATAGATTTTAAGTTGTTTGAACTCGTACTGATTTTCTGTAATTTTAACAACGTCGATTTAATCAATCGATTCTCAGGTCTATTTAAATTAAATTCATCATATGCCAGACTGAATCTTTCTGCATGACCGATATTTTCTTTAAGATGTCGATTGATCAATAATTTCCCTTTAAAAACATTCAGCGTATCTTCTTGAGAAACATATGCAGATTTCAGACCTCTGCGAGTAAGTAAAGATAATTGATACAGATACATATTAATAAAAATCTCATATAGATTTATACTCTCTGTTCTTAAATTTGCAGAGCTAAATACTTTCCCAGGGAAATCTTTCATAGACCTTAACATATCTATAAATACTTCTTCTGTAGTTTTTCCTGTATCGTTCGCGCCAAAATCTACTTTTGGAAGAATCTGAATCTGATATCCACTCTCCAGCTGTATGAGCCCTACGAAGTTCTTTGCTTGAATTACATTTCCTAGTCCTTTGATGGTTCTTGTTCTAAGAAAATCTAAAGGATTCCCTTCATCATCTGTACTCTCTTGATTTCGAATAAAGGCGTCAAGTTCTTTAAAATATCTTTCTTTTAAATAATGAGCATTATCTCCTGTCTCGGCATAACTTTCATTCGATGTGATAAACTCAAACTCTTTAATGGATAATAATTTATCATTCATACAATCACCCGATTAGACCTCTTGTGGAGGCAGAAGAATTCCTTGATAACTTTCAATCTTACCTAAAGCATCTTCGTTCAATGAGTAAAAATCTGTACTTTCTAATCTAATTGACTCCCCAAACAATTCTTTTTGTTCAATGTTTACTTTCTTAATAAATTGAAATTGCTCATCTTTTTTATGATTATCTCCTAGTACAAGACGAATTTTTTCATAATCATCGTAGAAATACTCTTGTAAAAGAGGAATGATTGAATTTCTAAAGATATTTGCTAATCGTTTAATTGAATTCGAATCTTCATTTTTTAGTGAGGTGAAAAATGCGTGCCCAATGGTATGTTCTCTATCAAATAGAAATTCAATTCTTCGATTGATAATATCTAAGACATTACCGATATTAACTTCTTTCCCATTTTGACGGATTACAACATCTTCAATGGTTCTGCAATCTGGCATCATTTCTATGAAGTTAAATCTTCTACGCAATGCTGTATCCATCAACGCAATAGATCTATCTGCAGTATTCATTGTTCCTAGAATATAAACATTTTTTGGAACTCCGAATGCTTGCTTAGAATAAGGCAAGAAAGCAGTCAATCCCTCTTCTTCACCTTTTCTCTTTGTTTCCTCAATTAGAGTAATTAACTCACCAAATATTTTAGAAATATTTCCTCGGTTAATCTCATCAATAATAAAGACACAACGTTTATCAGGTTGAGAGTTCTCATCACAGAATTTCTTAAACACTCCAGGGACTATTTCATATTCTATTGATTTCTTTTCTTCCTCTCCTGCCATTACAGGTCTAATTCCTTCAATAAACTCTTCATAACCATATGATTGATGAAACGTTGTAAAGGCTATTCTTCCCTTTTCTTTTAAATCATTAAATATATTTAACACTTCTTCGTAAGGTTTTTTCTCCAAGTCTCCAATGGAAACATCCTCACAGATTGCAACTGAATAGTAGGCCGTATAGTACGTTTTTCCCGTTCCTGGAGGGCCATATAATATAGTGTTTTTTGCAATATCATTTCCTGATTGATTCTCATTATATGTCATTTCTGATTCTTCATTGATCATTAAGCTACCCTCTTTTTCTCTAATTCTGTTTTCTCTAACTTCTAAAATATGTTCATAGTAAGGCATTAATTCGGCAATAGCTTGTACAGTTTGCATTAGAATATCTGAGGTGTTCTGTTCTGTATAAGGTCCCATTATTTCCTTAACTATCTGAACTTTTTCTAATTGGTCAAGTTCCTTACGTACTTCCTCTGCATCAATACCAAATTTTTTGAATGTATCCGTTTGTCTAGCTTTCACACTTGCTTGATAATACAAGTTGTCAGTTTTTTCGATAGGTATATCTAGAATACTATTATGAATTTTATAAACTTCTTTGTCAGAAAAAATGGAATCCTTTTTACACTGAGAATCTTTTGCTTCCACTCTGACAGATAGAGTTACTCCCTTTTGCTTGTTATATTCTGGATATGCATTCATTGAAATAGAAATACTATGCGCTAAATCATCGTATCCGGCTTTCTTAAATTCTATCCAAAAGTACTTCATAAGATTTCCCGAATTTTGCCAACCTGTTGATTTCCCTGCTGTATAACCAGGAAGTAACTTCTCGATATATTTCCCATATTTGTTAAATTCTCGATAAGCTGTTTGCCCAACTTTTTTTATTTCTTCCATTTCAGCTTTTTGGTCACCAGCTTTTTCAGGATCACTGTAAATTCTTCTACAATAATTTTTCAAAAAAGTATATACAGTTCCAAAATCAATGCGAGAGTTTGGAATTGATTTTACTTGTTGATAAACTTTCTCTAAATTATTTATATATTCTCCTTTGATTTCGATACCTGAAGCTTGTGGTCTCCATGTTTGCTTCGGAAACACAATTTCTAGTAAATCAAGCGAAATATAATTATTTTCAGTTTCATCCTTCAGCCAATCAAATTTAACATCAATATGATTCGTTGTCAGTCCTTCTTGGGCCTTCTTAGAATCATAATGAGGTGCTTCATATGAAGCTCTTTCAACATGTCCGTGACCAATGATTCCCACTTGGCTTTTTAATAAGAATACTTGGTCTCCTACATTGGGTTGTTTACTACTACTCGTCCACGATTCAATGACTGCCTTACCTTCTTTTGCAGCTTGCACCTTTTCCTTATAATCAGGCCAGTTCCAATTATCTGGATTCCAAGTTAATAAATATGCCTTTTTCATTCTTAATCCCCCCACGAATATCTAAAAGTTGATGATAACGGTTTCTTTTCAATTATAATCCATCTTATCACTTATGTGAATAGGAAAAAATGTGACTCCTCTGTGTTTTTCTCTGCTAATTTTTTATATTCTGAAAGTATCTTTAAAATAAGAATTAAAATTGGTAAAATAAAGGCGTAAGACTCACTTCAAGGAGAGTAATCATTATGAAAAACAAAATCGTATTAGGTTCTGTAACACTCCTGTCTGCGTTAGTACTAGCGGCTTGCGGTAACGGGGAAAAGAAAGCACCTGAAACAACTGTGGCGCCAACAACAGAAGCAACTACCACCGTAACAACTACTACAGCTCCTACAACAACTACCATCGCTTCTTCTGAGACAAAAGAAGTATCTCTTGCAGATACTCAACGTGTAGGACGTGAAGATGTTGGTTATTTCAACGTTCCGAAAGATTGGGTAGCATACAAAGACCCAAACGGTGGCCCTCAATTCCAATATGCTTCAAAAGATCCATACAACATGATTACGATTAACGGATATGGCAAAGACCAATTACACGTGAATGCTGGAGAAACTTTTGGGGCAGAGTTACTAGCTAACCGTTTGTATGAAGGCTGGCAGTACAATCCTAAAGTCGAAAAAACACAAAAGGAAAAGACAAAATTTGCTGGCGAGGATGCTTTCCTTATTAAGATTCAATTGAAAGATGGCAAATACTTGTCCCAATGGGTTTTCCAAAGAGGCGAAAAAGTATATGACGTTTTACTGGAAGGAACAGAGGATACCGTCGCAACATTAAAACCTATTCTTGAACAATCTTGGGGCTTAGATTCAAAAACTCCAGGACAATAATCAAAACATCTGAACTAAATCAAGGAGAACAATCATGATGAAAAACAAAATTTTATTAGGTTCTGTAACGCTTCTATCTGCGTTAATAGTAGCGGCTTGCGGGAACGGTGAAAAGAAATCAACCGAAACAACGGCAGCGCCAACAACAGAAGTAACTACTGCTACACCAACTACGACAGCTCCAACAACAACTGCTAGCGCTTCTTCTGATGCAAAAGAAGTCTCACTTGGAGATACTCAACGTATCGGACGTGAAGATGTGGGCTATATCAATGTTCCTAAAGATTGGATAGTATTCAGCAGCTCAAAATATCCTGATTTATTCCGTTATTCTTCACCAGATAAATACAATATTTTATTACTCAAAAGTTTTAGTAAAGAGCAATTTAAACTTAACGATGGGGAACCCTGGGGAGCAAAAGCAGTTGCGAACCGCATGTATGTTAAATGGAAAGATGACAAACAACAGACTAGTTTAGATGCTGTAAAAACAAAATTTGCTGGAGAAGAAGCTTTCTTATTAAAAGTAACATTTACAGACGGAAAAACTCTATACGATTGGTTCTTCCTAAAAGGAGATCTCGTTTATCGAGTTGCAATTGAAGGGTCAGAAGAAACAATCAACTCATTAAGACCTATTTTACAAAATACATGGAGCTTAGATCCAAAATCTCCTAGACAATACTAAAAGAGACTGATTCGCACATTTTCACAGTTCGAGAAAAATTGGCTCTCTATTTAAATTCAATCTAAAGAATGGTAAAATAACCTTGTGACAACAACTTTTAAGGAGAACAATCATAATGAAAAATAAAATTTTATTAGGCTCTGTGACGCTCCTGTCTGCTTTAATGGTAGCGGCTTGCGGAAACGGAGAAAAGAAAGCAACGGAAACAACGGCAGCTCCAACAACAGAAGCAACTACAACTACAGCTGCACCAACTACAACAGCACCGACAACTACTGCTGGCGCTTCTTCTGAGACGGCTGAAGTTTCACTTGAAGATACTAAACGTATCGGACGTGAAGATACTGGTTATGTCAATGTTCCTAAAGACTGGGTAGAATTCAAAGCTGCCAATGGTGGCGATCAGTATCAATATGCTGCATTAGATGGATATAATATTGTGACATTAAACGTCTTCACTAAGGACAAATACCAACCTGTCGAAGGTGAAACGTGGGGCGCAGAAATGATTGCAAACCGATTATATGGTACATACCAAAAAAATCCTAGCATCGAAAAAATCCAAGGTGCCAAAAGAAAAGTGGTCGGAATGGATGCTTTTCTAGTTCAAATTCTTACAAAAGATGGTAAATATTTCTTCACCTGGGTCTTCCAAAAAGACGACAAAGTGTATTCAACAAGCTTTGAAGGAAATAAAGAAACACTTTTAAAAATGTTTGACTTAATTGAACAAACATGGGGATTAGATCCAAAAACTCCTGGAAAATAATCAATCGTTACTGAGACTAATCATAGTGATTAGTCTCTTATTTTATACTCTTTTTGCTATTATTTAAATTCCATCACATTAATGGTAAAATAGACCTATAACAACTGTTAAGGAGAACAATCATGATGAAAAACAAAATTTTATTAGGTTCTGTAACGCTTCTATCTGCGTTAATAGTAGCGGCTTGCGGGAACGGTGAAAAGAAATCAACCGAAACAACGGCAGCGCCAACAACAGAAGTAACTACTGCTACACCAACTACGACAGCTCCAACAACAACTGCTAGCGCTTCTTCTGATGCAAAAGAAGTCTCACTTGGAGATACTAAACGTATCGGACGTGAAGATACTGGTTATGTCAATGTTCCTAAAGACTGGATAGAGTTCAAAGAAATCGAAGGAAACAACCCACAACAGTATCAATACACAGCAGATGGATACAATGTTGTGACATTAACTGGCTACTCTAAGGACCAAGTAAAACTTGGGAAAAATGATACCTGGGGTGCAGAATTGGTTGCGAACCGTTTATATACTACATACGAAAACAATTCTGAAATCGCTAAAATTCAAGGTACGAAATCCAAAGTGATTGGAATTGATGCTTTTGTCATCCAATCTCTCACAAAAGATGGAAAATATTTCTTTACCTGGATCTTCCCAAAAGGTGATAAAGTATATACAGTAGCCTTTGACGGAGACAAAAGCACTCTTCAAAAAATGATTGACTTGATTGAACAATCATGGGGCTTAGATCCAAACACTCCTGGTAAATAATCAATCGTTAAATACCTGAGACTAATCCATGCGATTAGTCTCTTTTCTTATGCTCTATTGTCCCTCTTTTTAGCCAAAAATTTTCCTAGTTGATTTTTTATTCGCACGTGATATAATACAAGTATAATAAATTCGTTAAGGAGAACAATCATGATGAAAAATAAAATTTTATTAGGTTCTGTAACGCTTCTATCTGCATTAATGGTAGCGGCTTGCGGAAACGGAGAAAAGAAAACAGCGGAACCTGCTGCTGCACCAACGACTGAAGTCGCTAAAGAAACTACAGCTGCACCAACAACTACTGCTCCAACGACTACTGCTAAAACAACAACTCCTGGGACTTCTTCAGAGACAAAAAAAGTATCACTTGAAGACACTCAACGTGTTGGGAAAGATAATATTGGCTATGTCAACGTCCCTAAAGACTGGGTAGTATTCAAAGCCTCAAACAACCCTGATAACTTCTATTATTCGTCACCAGATCAATATAATATTATGTATCTAGAGTCTTATTCTAAAGATAAAGTTAAACTTAATGATGGTGAAACGTTTGGCGCAGAGTTAATTGCCAATCGTTTGCTCAATGGCGTTAAAAATGATAAAGAACAAACTAGTGTTCAAGGCGTGAAAGCTGATTTTGCGGGAGAAAAAGCTTACTTAATAAAAGCAACATTCTCCGATGGTAAAACTATGTTCGAATGGATTCTCCAAAAAGGGGATATCGTTTATGTAGTCTCAATCGAAGGTACAGAAGACATGGTTAAATCGTTAAGACCAGTTTTTGAACAATCTTGGGGCTTAAATGCAAAAACTCCTGGACAATAATATAAAAACCAGGTATTAACCTAATCAAGGAGAAAAACAATTTGAAAAACAAAATTTTATTAACCTCTGTAACGCTTCTATCTGCATTAATGGTAGCGGCTTGCGGAAACGGAGAAAAGAAAACAGCGGAAACTGCTGCTGCACCAACTACTGAAGTAACGACAGTTGCACCAACGACAACCGCTCCAACTACAACTGCCAGCGCTTCTTCTACAGAAAAAAAAGTATCATTTGAAGATACTCAACGTGTTGGACGTGAAGAATCTGGTTATATTAACGTTCCTAAGGACTGGGCCACATACCAAGATAAACACACTGGTTCTCAATTCCAGTTTTCTTCACCAGATAAATACAATATTTTATCAATGAACGCGTACACTAAAGATTCCGTTAAACTAAAAGATGATGAGAAATTCGGTGCAGAATTACTTGCCAACCGTTTGTATAATAACTGGGAAAATAACAAACAAGTGAAACAACTACAGGGAGTAAAAGCTAAATTTGCTGGAGAGCAAGCTTTCTTAGTAAAAGTAGTATTTACGGACGGAAAATACATGTACGAATGGGTTTTCCAAAAAGGTGAAAAAGTATATGCAGTTGCCCTTGAAGGCACAGCAGATACAATCAATACTTTAAGACCTTTCTTTGAACAATCATTTGGCTTAGATCCAAACACTCCAGGAAAATAATGACTAACATACTAAAAGAGACTAATCACACATTGATTAGTCTCTTTCTTTATCCTTATGCTCTTGTAGCCCACTCTTCTCGTAAAACTCCATACTTCACACTATCATAATACTGCCCTTGATAGTAACGGACTTTACGAATTTGCCCTTCTTTTAGGAATCCTAATTTCTCAGCAACGGCCATCATCGCACCATTTCCACTCCAAGTCGTCATGCCAATATGTTCAAGCGCATCAGTTTCGTGGAAAATGGCATCCACCCACTTCGTTAGCGCGGTAGTCGCAACCCCTCGGCTCCATAACTGGTCGTCATAAATCACAATCCCGATTTCTAGCCATCGTGTTGCTTCGTCCACCCATGATTTTGAAACCATCCCAACAGGCTGACCGTCAACTACAATACATCTGCAATCTTCGCTCATTAAAAAGTCCGCAATCGGGCTTGCTTCAAAACTTTCCGCATCATCAAACTTGCGATAGTCATTAAAATACGGCGCGTTAAACTTCGTCCACGCTGGATGGTCTGTTGAAAAACCACTCTTCCAAATCGTTTCAAGGAAGCTTTTGTTAAAAGGAACTAGTTGCACCTCGGTCGTTTGCTTTAAGCTTTCCACTGATTCATTCCTCCTTCAACGTTTACCACATCAAACCCTTTTGTCTCCAAGAACTGGCAGGCCCGTTCAGAACGCATGCCACCTTGGCAAATCACATAATAGCGTTTCGATGAATCCAGTTGCTCATATTCTTTATCCAACGTGCTTAGCGGCGCATTCAATGCACCCTCGATATGCCCTGCTTGGAATTCATCCACTTCACGAACATCTAAAATCGTGATGTCCTCTTTTTGATGCAACGCTTGAAATGCTACTGGTTTAATTCGTTCCATTTTTACTCCCCTTTTCTACCGGCCACCTTGAAGAGGCCCTTCTCACCTTCTACTGTATCGTATTTCAGCGAAAATACAAAGCGCCATGCACGAATCCATGCACGGCACCTGTCATTATTTAATATTATGTTTGTTCATTTTTTGTTGGAAAATTCCAGTGATGATTTCACGCAATTCTTCGCGTTCTTTTTCAGGAAGTTCTCCTTCTTGTTTTGCAACTGCGTAAAGTTCAGGATTTTCTTTCGCGATGCGTTGAACAGTTTTTGTTGTCGCATGACCTCTGACTAAGAACGGAATTGCCTTAATCCATTCTTCTGGCACTAGCGCTAAAATTTTCTTAGCCGCTTCTTTGTCCGTCAACACCGCAGTACTCAAACCCTTTTTAATTTGTTCTTGTTCTTTTTCTGTAAAATCTTTTAGATCCATCTCTTATCCCCTTTTCTAACTCTAATCTCTACTCTATTTATTATAATCAAATCGGATGACTTGTGCATCCACATCAACTTGAGCATGTACTCCAAAAGGAACAATACTGCGTGGTGTCGCATGTCCAACATTAATATTGTAAACAATAGAGACCTCTTTGTCTTCCAGCTCCTCTAGCAGGACTTCTTTGTATTCTTCGTAATGAATTTCATTTTGAGGTTTACCCACCAATACACCAGAAACTACATCAAAGATTCCATACTGTTTTAAAGCTTGAATCATCTTTCGATACAACTCAACACTTGGTCGTTCCTCGCTTGTTTCCAGCAACAGAATTTTCCCACTCCAGTCTTCAAGCGTTGGAAATAACTTATATTTCTGAGTAAGCTGTACAGAATCGGCATATCTTGAAGAATCGAAACAATCATACATTGTTTCTAAGCATCCTCCTAGAATCGGCCCACTAAACTGAGCGTTTCCTTTTAATAATTCAAACCCTTGATTTGGAAAACTTGGCATCGAAACCCCTAATCCCTTTTCACTAAAATCTTCTCTTTCTTGATACCAAATGTCACTGGGGCGAATTTCTTTAATTCTTCCCGTTGTCAGTAATTCCTCAAAATACGATTTCGTATATGAAAGCATTTCCGACGAAAGTTCACATACATCCGGTAAGAAAGCCTGCCCATAAAAGCTTTGAATGCCAACTTTATGTAACATTAAATGATTCATTGTTGTATCTGAAAAGCCTAAAAAAATCTTCTGTTTAGCAACCTTTTTAAGCGCGTCCTGTTCAAATAAGTAAGGGAGTAGGCGATACGTATCATCCCCGCCAATCGCACATAAAATCATATCAATCGAGTCATCTTGAAATGCATCTAGCAAGTCTTGCGCTCTACATTCTGGATGTTGCTTAATAAATTCAAGCCCTTTTAAAGCATGAGGTAAAAATTCAACTGCTACACCGTACTCTTCTAAACGTTTTTTTCCAAGATTGAGCTCATGCTGAATGAAGTTCTCTCCCATTATTCCGCTAGATAAGCTAACGATTCCTATCTTCTTTACTTTCATCGAACTCTCCTCTGTTTCCTATTTTCTGTAGTTTTCTGCTTCATGCTCCTAAATATTTAATATAGATTTGACACGGATTCCATTCATCCCACAAAGTCGGGAAGCATTCTAACTCCTTATACCCCATCGCCTTATAAAAAAGATTCGTGCGATCATACTGTTCATAATGTCCCATTTTTACAGTCTTCACTTGGGAATAAGTATACCCTAATTTCCCAGCTAGTTGTTCATACGCCTCATTTAATTTTTTGCCGATTCCTTTCCGGTGAAATTCCTTTTTGACTCCCATCACAAAAATATCTGCACAATCCTCACTCGTAGCATTCAACACAACGTATCCTGCGAGCTTATCCTCTACAAAACAAGCTATAAACGGTTTGTCCATCGCATCATCGACATATTCCTGCGTACTTTCTGGCATTCCAAACCATTCCGGAAGATCATATAAAACTTCTTTTGAAATCAATTCTTTTTCTTCTTTATCTATAATTTCTCTAATACTCATGTTCATCTTTAGTGTCCTACTTTCTATAAAACTACTAGCACTAGTGCTCTTCGTCGTTTGTTTTCTGTTTCAGAATTCTACTTAAACTGTACCGTCATTATACCAAATAACGGGAGAAGAGGATATTCTCATCCAACCATTTTCCAGCACATCAAAAACACCTGTAGTACTTTGAAACTGCTACAGGTGTTATCGTTACTTTATAGATTCACAGGACTGACTGCTAATCGTCCAAAACAGAAAGGTTCTCTTCCACGCATCATTTCTTTTTCTTGGGTTTGGGAGCCGCCAGTTCATCATAGATAGCCTTAAACAAATCCGTTAAGTACTCCTTATCTTCTACATTTTCCATCAGTAGCATTTCTTTTTTCCCTTCATATGTGCGTTCCAATGAAGCGTCAGGCATCATTCTCTGGCAGTTGTGTCATTTTTGATTAGGAATCGATCATCATAAATGCCGCCGACAACCTTTTCTCGGTAATACAAAATATATTCCCCCATCATTGCTCTATAGCGGATATCCTCTAATCTCGATATTTGTTCTGAAATATAGGCTAAGTATTCCTTGCTAGAAGCCATCCTTTCTTCCTCCATCGCTACTTCCAAATTCTATGTTCAAGACGAATAACTTATTTTTACTTCATCTCTACCCATTTATCGTTATCCATAATAAACGGCTTCGCTAGGCCTTCTCCGGTATAGTCTTGATATTTCGTTTCAAGATACTTGTAGACATCTTCTTTCGTCTTGAACTTAATCGCTTGGTATGGTTCCTCGAAGGTGAGTTTTTCGACAAAAAGGAACCCGTCCCCCGTTGGCACTAAGACGCCCACGTGGCCGATAAATAGCGATTCCCCGTCCAAATTATCGTGAATCACGACGGAGAGCATACGCGCATTTTCGTCAAAAGTAAATTGCGATAGGAACTGTTCCATCTTCTTCGCATGCGTCTTCACATCTGTCGTAGCTTCCGTTTCTACACGAGAGAACAAACGATTCAAGTCTTCTTTTTCATCCGCACTAAAGAGATGTCCCTTATCAATCGCATCATTATCGATAAATAAGAGCTCACTATCCGCAGCAATCTTCGGAATCGTAATCTTATTCTTCAACAACGCATACGTATTGATGCGGCAGTTCGTTCCAACAAAATCGCCGTGTTTTGCATTCCAAAGCGAACTGATTTTCTCAACGTCATACTCCGTTTTTGTAAACGACGCAAAATCCCCTTGCAAGCCTGTCTCGCCAACTATCGCATTGTAGTCATTCACGAACTCGAAGAACTTCTCCACACTTTCTTTATCCAAGTACGCAGACAACAACGCCTTCACTTCCTCCACACTTGAAGGATTGCTGATATTGGTATAGGTCGCAACCCATTGCGGTGCTTCCTGGGTCTGTGCCGCTACAGTTGTCGTCTCTGGAGCTGCCTGTGTCGTCGTTTCTTTTTGCGTCTTTCCGCAACCTGCTAAGCCAATCAGCATGGCTGCACAAAGTCCTAATTTTACTGTTTTCGAAATACTCTTCATTCTTTTCTCCCTTTCACTGTCGTTTTCTACGATTACCCAGCGATTCATCCTCAACTTTAACTTCTCCACGGCATTTGTGGATTTTCCCTCCAAGCCTCTTTTCCTAGAGGTAAGTCATTGATTTCCCCGATAGACGGATCGAGTTCGTAGGCTTGTTTCAAAGTCACTAGCATCAAGTCCTCAATAGTATGATCCTCGTTGCATAGAAACTGCCACATGCCATCGTCCTCGTCATGACTTACATATAAAATCGGCTTTTCTCCTCTTGCAATATGCTTGCACAGGATCGTTGCCGTATTTGGATCTTCACGAAATGGAAAACTCATAACCATCCTCCTAACCCTACTTTTATGAAGTAACCTTTGTATACGGTTTCAATTCTCTCACTTATAATCTATCCTATTCTCTGGAAAAATACAATAAAACCTCTGTGAAATTTAGGAAAACTAAAAACAAAAATAGAAGTAAATTTTAAAACTTACTTCTATTCCTTTAAACTTAATACATTTTATTGATTTTAATCGGATATCGCTGCACCGCTTGAGGCAACTGCTCTAGCAACGCATCATTGGTTTTGCTTTTTCCCATGAAGAACATGGTCGTAGTGCCGTCCTTTTGTTCAATTCTGACGACATAACGGGCACCTCCCCCTTTTCTGCCTCGCATGAAATCAATCAAAATCCGGCGAATCGACGCAAGAGGAATCCGACGCTTTTTAAAACAGAATGCCACGTGAATGTAAAACATCCCCCGCGCAATATGAAACGGTGCCATAAACGGTCCTCCACTCTGTTTTGCGGCTGTCCATCGGCGAACGAAAATGACAAGCACACATGTCGCAATGAACGCACCACTAACCAAGAACACCATCGGAATCCCGAATCTCGCTCCACTTTCTATTGTTGCCATTGTCTTCCTCCTTTACCATTTCTTCAATTCTATCGATAGATTTTATACTTCCTCTCTATCTTACCGAGCTTTTTTATTTTTTTCCACCTCTTTTAAGTAAGTTTTAAGTTCATGGTGCAAAGTATAGTTATCCAAACGGAAAGGAGAAGCTCCCCCACCAGGCGAGCGGTGACAAAAATGAAAACTATCGTAATTATCCCTTCATATGAACCAGAGGAAAAATTAATCACTTTAACACAACAACTAATCGCCAAAGACTTAAAAGTAGTCGTTGTCGATGATGGCAGCGGGGAGAAATATCTTCCTATCTTCAACCAACTCACAGGAGCGACTGTATTAACGCATCCTGAAAACAAAGGAAAAGGCGAGGGCTTAAAAACAGCTTATCGCTATATTAAAGAAACATACGCAAACGAGGAAGTGGCCATCGTCACGGCGGACTCCGACGGGCAACACAGTCCAGAAGACATCATGCGTATCGCCACCAGGGCATCTCTTGAGAAAGACAGCCTCGTACTCGGCGTTCGAAACTTCGACGGAACCCACGTCCCACTAAGAAGCCGTGTCGGAAACAAAATCACCTTAAAAATTTTCGAACTCACAAGCGGGACGAAAATTAGTGATACACAAACAGGTCTCCGTGGATTCTCAAGCACACATTTAGAAAAAATGCTTGAGATTTCAGGATCACGTTTTGAATACGAAATGAATGTGTTGATGGTTTGGGCAAAAGAAAAACGCCCATTCTGCGAACTAGAAATTCAAACGATTTACGAGAACAAAAATGAGGGCTCACACTTTAATCCTCTTCGCGATTCATTCAGAATCTACAAAGAGATTTTCCAATTCGCCCTATCATCAATTCTCTCGTTTTTTCTAGACTACACCGTCTACGCCTTCCAGATTTTTATCGGAGTACCACTCGTGACCGCTAACGTGGTCGCAAGGGTGATTAGCGCAGGATTCAACTTCTTCGTGAATAAGAAGTTCGTCTTTGCCAGCGACAAACCGTTTCTTAAAGAACTCGGCGGCTATATTTTACTCGCCAGCTTCTCATTAACGCTGAACACATTGATTTTGCTGGGACTCAGCTACGGTTTCGGCATCGGACCACTCGTTGGTAAAATCATCACCGAAATCGGGATGTTCTTCTTTAACTGGTTTGTACAGAAAAAAGTCATTTTCGGACAAGAGAAAGGTGTGCATTATGTCAAATAACAAAAAAGGAAAATCACTCAGAAAAATCTTAACGACCGCTTATACGGCAGTCCTCATCGGGGCTTCGGGGATGGTCGTGGCCGATACACTCTTCATCTCCAAGAGCCTAGCAAAATTCAGTAACGACACTGCAGCGGCAACAACGAACACAGCCACAGGAACGAGCGCAAGCGGTACGGGAACGTCGGGGGACTCGAATAATTCAAGCAGTTCAACTGGCACCTCTACAACGCCAACCGTCAACACGGCGACGGCCTACGAGGATGATACGAAATCCATCACGATTGAGACGTACGAGCGAAACAACACCCAAATCCACGTCGCAACGGTGAAAATTAAAGGGAACGCGTCGATCAAGACCGCCTTGGCCGACGAGACGTACGGTCGAAACGTAACCGCGAAGACGTCAACGACCGCTAAAAGCGTGAACGCGGTCCTTGCGATTAACGGGGACTACTACGGCGCCAGAGACGCTGGATACGTCGTTCGTAACGGACAACTCTTGCGGAGTCAGAGCCAGAGTGCCGACCAAGAAGATTTAGTCATCTACAAGGACGGAAGCTTCGGCATCATCAAAGAAGGCGACATCACAGCCCAACAGTTAGTGGATAACGGCGCGATGCAAGTCTTGTCATTTGGTCCAGCGTTGATTGAAAACGGACAAGTGACCGTAGACAGTTCAGACGAAGTTGGGAAAGCCATGGCGAGCAACCCGCGTACCGCTATCGGAATCGTCGACGACAACACTTATGTATTCGTGGTGTCAGACGGACGAACAAGCGAAAGCCAAGGATTATCGTTGAAACAATTAGCTGAATTTATGAAAGAATTAAACGTCACTACCGCCTATAACTTAGACGGTGGCGGATCATCATCGATGTACTTTAACGGACAAATCATTAACAAACCGACAACAAATGGTCGAAATATCGAAGAAAGAGAGGTGAGTGACATTGTCTACTTATAAAAAGAAAACGGGACTGACATTCTACACAGTCGCAACGGTGGTGACACTGGTCGTTGGAACGGTGTATGAATTCTTCAGCCACCAAGTCTACTCCCCATTCATGTACTTGCTGTTTATGATTCCACTCGTGCTTGGAGTGGTGCCAAATCTCATAGCAAAAATGACCGGGAAAACTTTCTTAGAATCAGAAGACGCACAAGCAGCCTACAAGATGGGTGTTCTCACCTTCATCTTCGGCAGCTTCCTCAAAGGAGTCTTCGACATCTACGGAACCAGCTCCGTCTACCCAACCCTCTACTTACCAGTTGGCGCGGTGCTACTAATCGCAGCGCTTGGGTTAGAGATGTACTACAAGAAGGCAGTTGCTAAATAAAAAAAGGCCGGAGCCCTTTAATGAAGTGCACCCCAAAAGTTAGACACAAAATCTAACTTTTGGGGTGTTTTTATTATGAAATTAACTTATGAAGATAAAGTTCAGATTTATGAACTCAGAAAACAAGGATTTAGCTACTCACGACTTGCAGATATGTTCGGTATAGATGCGAGAAATCTTTCCTACATGATTAAATTGATTGAACGTTATGGGTTAGAGATAGTTAAAAAAGGGAGAAATAATTATTATTCTCCAGAAATAAAACAAGAAATGATTGATAAAGTCTTACTCGAAGGTTGGAGTAAAGAAAGAGTTTCTCTCGAATACGGCCTCCCTGCGCGTGCCACTCTTCACAACTGGCTCGCACAATACAAGAAAAATAAGTATACTATTGT
>JABZYY010000040.1 GCA_015264885.1 Streptococcus sp.
ATTTATAACAAGTGTGCTTCGTGGTATACTATGAAAAATAAGATATCGTTTCAAAAGGATGGGAATTGAAATTGAAAAAGATGACAAGAGTACTTTTAGCACTTTTTGTAGTTGTGGGCTTAGTAGTTGGTGGATATACAATAATGGGAATAGTTCGCCATAATGAGATGAGTCAAATCGTTAAGAGTGAAGAAGTTGAACAGATATATTTGAAAGTATTAACATGGATTGACCCTGATGCTCTAACCGAAAAAGGAAAAATACAAAAATATACAATTTACTCATTTAAGAAAATACCAACAGGCGGAATCTTTGTTTATCTTTATGTTAATGACAATAAAGATTATACAATCTCCTTTAACCTTTATAAGGATTATAATACTGGTAAGATTGAATATGGTGGAGGTAGTTGGTCACCGGAGTTGGTTGAATTTGTAAAAAGTAAAAAAGCTGAGTAAAGTTTATATAGAGAACATTGTACGGTATACTATGCAAAAAGAAGGAAAGTTAACAATTAAAAGGGAGAGATAACAGATGGAACTATTAAGAATTTTTGGAGATCAATTTATTAATGACTTTATCATTAATTTTGGCGTTGGGACTTTATTATGTTTGGCCTTCTTTCTAGCAGTTGTTTACACGGTTATAAAGGTAATTATGGTGCAAGAATCGAATCGCACAACGAATGTGGATGAATCAAAAAAGGCAAACAAAAAATAATGGAAAATAAAAATAAGCACTAATCCAATCCGATTTGCGGAGCGATTAGTGCTTTTCTTTTGGTTCTTTATCATCTAGTGAATCCTCGTCATCGGGAAGATTCTCGATGAGGTTAGCGAGTTTTTTCAACTCGTTGTAGGTGCGAAGCATGTTGATACTTGTTACGATGCTTGTCGTTGCGAATAGACAGCAGAATAATGTGATAAAGTCAAATCCATTTCCAGGATAATGCGTCGTTGCTAGAAAGATAAAGAAGACGGCTAATATGATTTCAAAATATAGTTTTCTAAAGAAACTTTTTCGTGTCATAGCAATCATCCTTTCCTGTCAAAATCTTACAAAATTCCAGACAAATAAGCAAGTATTTATTCTTGATTTTTCCTGACCAAATGAGTATCATAAAACTATGAGTTAGCACTCAGTGTTTTTGAGTGCTAAAAAAGATGAAGGAGGATTTCATATGTTAAAGCCTTTAAAAGATAGAGTTGTTATTCAAATGGTAGAGCAAGAAGAGAAAACTGCTGGAGGATTATTCCTACCAACAACTGCTCAAGAAAAATTACAATTTGCAAAAGTAATCGCAACAAGCGAATTCACTGCTGCAGAAGACCGTCAAGTAGCGGTTGGCGATAAAGTCGTATTCGAGAAATATTCAGGAACAGAAGTTAAATTAGATGGTCAAGAATATATCATCGTGAAAGAAAAAGACATTATCGCAATTGTTGAATAAAGGAGGATACAATTATGGTGAAAGATATTAAATTTGCAGAAGACGCAAGAAGCGCCATGCTACGTGGTGTGGACGTTTTAGCGAACACAGTAAAAGTAACATTAGGACCAAAAGGACGTAATGTTGTATTAGAAAAAGCATTTGGTTCTCCACTCATTACAAACGATGGGGTAACGATTGCCAAAGAAATCGAATTAGAAGATCACTTCGAAAACATGGGTGCAAAACTCGTGGCTGAAGTGGCTTCAAAAACAAACGATATTGCAGGTGACGGTACAACAACAGCGACTGTTTTAACACAAGCCATCGTTCGTGAAGGATTGAAAAACGTAACAGCTGGCGCAAACCCAGTAGGCATCCGTCGCGGGATTGAACTTGCGACTAAAGCAGCGGTTGAAGAATTACACCGCATTTCTCGTCCAGTAGAATCAAAAGAAGCCATCGCACAAGTTGCGGCCATTTCTTCAGGTTCAGCTGAAGTCGGTGAATTAATCGCTGAAGCCATGGAAAAAGTTGGTAAAGATGGAGTTATCACTATTGAAGAATCACGTGGTATGGAAACAGAGCTTGAAGTTGTAGAAGGAATGCAATTTGACCGTGGTTACTTATCACAATACATGGTGACAGATAACGACAAGATGATTGCGACTTTAGACAATCCATTTATCTTAATCACAGATAAAAAAGTGTCTAACATCCAAGAAATCATTCCATTATTAGAACAAATCGTTCAACAAGGACGTGCGTTATTAATCATCGCGGATGACGTGGATGGCGAAGCTTTACCAACATTAGTATTAAACAAATTACGCGGAACATTTAACGTGGTAGCTGTAAAAGCTCCAGGATTCGGTGACCGTCGTAAAGCGATGTTAGAAGATATCGCTGTGTTAACAGGTGCTCAAGTGATTACAGAAGACCTTGGCTTAGAATTAAAAGACGCAACATTAGCTCAATTAGGGACAGCTGGTAAAGTGGTAGTTTCTAAAGATAGCACTACAATCGTTGAAGGTGCAGGTTCTAAAGAATTAATCGCGAACCGTGTTGCTTTAATTCGCGCACAAGCACAAGATACAACAAGTGATTTCGACCGTGAAAAATTACATGAACGTCTTGCTAAATTGTCAGGCGGGGTTGCCGTGATTAAAGTCGGTGCCGCTACTGAAACTGAATTGAAAGAGAAAAAACTTCGCATTGAAGATGCCTTAAACGCAACTCGCGCAGCGGTTGAAGAAGGTATCGTTTCAGGTGGGGGAACAGCTCTTGTGAACGTTCAAAAAGTAGTAGACGCTCTTGCATTAGAAGGTGATTTAGCTACAGGTGCGAAAATCGTATCTCGTTCATTAGAAGAACCATTACGTCAAATCGCAGAAAATGCGGGTCTTGAAGGCTCAGTCATTGTTGCTCGTTTGAAATCTGAAGAAAAAGGAATTGGATACAATGCCGCTACAGATGAATGGGTAAACATGATTGAAGCAGGTATCGTGGACCCAACAAAAGTAACACGTTCTGCATTACAAAATGCTGCATCTGTTTCAGCATTATTATTAACAACAGAAGCTGTTGTAGCTGACAAACCAGCTCCAGTAGCACCACCAATGCCAGGGATGGATCCGGGCATGGGTATGATGTAATCAAAGAGGGGTGAAAGTTTTTCACCCCTCTTTTTCTTTTAGTTACAATAAAACACCGAAAGGTGCTTACTAAAAAAAAGAACTTCGTTCAAAACTTCGAACACTGAAGGATTTGTTTATAATAGCTGTAATGGGACAACGGTTCGAGCCTGTCGTCTCTCACCTCAAAAGCCTCAAAGGAGCCGTACGGAATGACTTCCTACGGCTCCTAATTCGCATTTTGTGTTATTCCCCATTACTGCTACTATAAAATCCTTCGTGTTCTCCGTTTTGAACATTTTTTTGGGAGCTTCTTATAAAAAGAGAGTGGAATAGAGAGGATAGAGGAAAGTGCTACTCCTCGTGTTCTTCGTTTTGAACACTTTTTTGGGTGATGCTTATAAAAAGAGAGTGGATACGAGAATGAAAATAAGACCAACAGTGATGTTGGTCTTATTTTTGTGGTTATGATAATAGGGCTTTGCAGTGCGCGTATTCTGGATAAGAAGAGAATTCTGCACTGAGGAAGTCTTCGATAAAGGCGAAGCGATCTTTATATAGTGAACGAACGGCGTCGGACTCTGTATGCTCTAAGGCATAGGCTGTTTGCTGCAAAAAGAGTTGTGGATGGGTGTCTTGCAAGATTTCAAGGAGGCCCTCAAGTGTATCAGGGTTTTCCTGCCCGATTTGTTGCAGCAAGGTATGGATGGAAATCCAATCTTTCATATCATACGTTATGTCTTCAGTTGTTACTTCCAGCTGAGAGAGGAAATCGTCGAAAGAGTTTGCCACTTCGAGCCACTGATCCATTTCAACGTCAATCAGACGGATGCTAGGTTCCCGTTCAATACCGTTTTGATAATCGAAGGCGTAGTAGACAGGTCCGTCTTGGAAAAAGACTACGAAGTACTCGGGCAACCCTGTCACTTCTGGAGACCATGCAGCATCCAGAATGCTTGGGAAATAAGGGCCTTCTGAGTAGCCACTCAGTCCATTACAGAGGGCGTAGTCGAGGCCAAAGCGCGTTGGTTCCACCGTTGTGATTTTAGTGTTCGTGAAGAATCCGGCGCCATTTTGAATAAGAAAATCCACGTAGCTTTGTGGCAATGGAAAACGGGGAAAATTCTCTATCGTCTGTGGAATCGGCGAGAATAACTGTTGCTGAATCATGGGGCTCCTTTCTACTGCAAAATCCGTCTTAGGATGGATGCAGAAAAATTTACGTTTTGCTACTCTATCTTTACCTACTATTTTACACACAAATAGGAAAATATGGTACAATGAGGGTATTAAATCTAAAGGAGAGTGTCACAAAATGACAGTAGTATGGATTGTATTAGGAGTCTTAGCAGTAATTGTTCTATGGGCAATGTTTGCTTACAACGGACTTGTACAACAAAAAAACTGGGTTCAAGAAGCTTGGGCGCAAATCGATGTTCAATTACAACGTCGTAACGACTTAGTTCCAAACCTTGTTGAAACAGTAAAAGGTTACGCAAAACACGAACAAGAAACATTAACTCAAGTAATTGCGATGAGAAACCAAATTGCAAACATGGGTAGCGATGTTTCACCACAAGAAAAAATGGAAGCATCTAACCAATTATCAGGTGCTTTAAAAACTATTTTCGCTTTAGCTGAAAGCTATCCTGATTTAAAAGCGAACGACAGCTTCTTAAACTTACAAGAAGAATTGACAAACACAGAGAACAAAATCTCTTACGCTCGTCAATTATACAATTCAAGTGTTGCGAGATATAACATCTCTATTCAATCAATTCCAACAAACATTATTGCTGGTTTTGGTGGATTCACTAAAGAAGAAATGTTAGAAACTCCAGTTGAAGCTCGTAAAGTTCCTGAAGTGAAATTTTAATTGACAGTTCATTAGTAGGGAGGGAGTGCTAGGATGTTATACCAACAAATTGCTTCCAACAAACGCAAAACGCTGGTCGTGATTGCGTTGTACATGGCGCTCTTCATTGCAGTAGGTATCGGAATTGGATATTATGCTTTACGCAGTGTCGTCGCTGGGGTCATTATCGCCCTTGTTGCAGGTGGGTTATATTCAATGATGATGATTGCAAATGCGACTAATGTAGTGATGCAATTAAACCATGCCAAAGAAATTACAGATAAAAATCAAGCACCAATGATTTGGAATATCGTGAGCGATATGGCCATGATCGCAAAAGTACCAATGCCACGTATCTTTATTATCGAGGACGAATCTCCAAACGCGTTTGCGACAGGAAGTTCTCCAGAAAAAGCAGCCGTGGCGGTTACAACAGGGTTATTAGAACGATTGAATCGTGAAGAACTCGAAGGGGTTATTGCCCACGAGTTTGGACACATTCGTAACTATGACGTTCGCCTTCAAACAATTGCGATTGCGCTTGGTGCCGTGATTGCCATGCTCGTCCAATTCGGAAGTCGCATGATGTTCTGGGGTGGCGGTAGTAGAGACCGAGATGATGATGACAACGGTGGTAGCGCAAATGCCATTTTCATGGTCATCGGTTTAATCGCGATGATTCTTGGACCATTTATGTCGACGATTCTACAATTGGCCTTGTCACGAAATCGTGAGTACTTAGCAGATGCGTCAGCAGTGGAATTCACACGAAATCCATACGGACTTATCTCTGCGCTTACGAAGATTTCAGAAGCTCCGCCAATGACGGAAGCCGACAAGAAGAGTGCGGCGTTATATATCTCAAATCCATTTGGGGAAGAAGGAGATTCGCTCTTCTCAACGCACCCATCAACGGCCAATCGTATTAAACGATTAGAAAAAATGTAGAAATTAGACTGGGGGCTCCTCAGTCTTTTTGCTTTCAGAAAGTAAAACTTTATGCGATAAGGAAAGAGGTTAGGCAGATGTCGTTAATTCGAAAAAATGTACTACTGGAAGAGGGAACGTTCTTTTATTATCTACATGAGGAAAGCCTCTTTCACGAAGAATCTTATAAGGAATTATGTGCGTATATTGAAGGGTTGGAATCTATTTCATTAGAGGACTTTAAAGATCTTGTTTTTCTTCATCACCAATTGATTCGTCATTTAGTGTATCATTTTGACCCTGTGGATATTGTTGAATTAAAGAGCTTTCCAAAAGATTATTGGGAAGTGATTGAAAGAATAGACATTGCGGTGAAAAGAATCACTCAGAAAGTCAAATGCTAAGAATAGGTACTCCAATAGAAGGGTAGAAAGAGAGTTGAAGAAATCATTTCAACTCTTTTTTGCGTATAAAGGGTGGAGACTCTACTTTAGAATGTTGCTAAATTGTTACAGAAGAAAGCGGTTCACAAAGAAAAATGTAATCTAATATACATGTTTTAGTAGAAAGAAATCCTTTATAATGGAACATGATAAACTCTATGGAGGTGAGACTGTGGCTAAACAATTATATATCCATTACGATAGCGTATCGAACCATGTACTAACAAAGTCGATTGCGTTCCATTTGTCTGCCTTACCACAGTCTGAGATTCCGCAAAACCTACTTCTCTTAAACGGGAAGTCAAGCCTTGCCACACACGATCCATATACTGGCTTCATGTGGGTGAAGGGTCGTAAAAATGTGTTAGCGTATCTCCAAGGGGTGGAAGAAGGCAAAGAGGCGCCATCGAACTGGGTGGACTTTGATTCGATTGATTTCGTACATCAATTAACGCCGCAAGAAATTGCAGACTTGCTGTATATTTCGCACGCGAAGACGCACTTGCATTCGCCGTTCTTCTATAAATTACAAAACAACTTTATTTACTTGTCACTTGAAAATGGCTACTCGAAAGTGTACTACCGTAAAATTGAGCAGTTCTTACCAATCTTATCGGCGCAAGTACAAATCGAGATGACAGATATCTTGAACGAGACACCGAAGTTCTTATTCTTTGGAGCAGACAAAGTGGCTTCAGCGATTTCCATCGAAGCGCTCAAAGAAATGATGCCATTGTATCGTGAAGGAATCAGCTTGGCTTTTGATAAAGTCACAAAGAAAGAAGACAGCTACGAAGTACCAATCTTCTTAACGGAGGACCGTTATCATTATTCCGATAAAGAAGTGACACAAAACGTCCGCATCGGGCAACTCGCGTATAGCGAAACGTATCAAAACTGGAAGGTTTCAGCGAAACTTCCAACGAATGACGCCATCTAAAGCACTTTTCACAGCGGTTGTGAAAGGTGCTTTTTTAATACCTTAGCCGTAACTTGTAACCATTGGGCCGTTTTGTTATACTGAAAAGTGCAAGGTTATTTTCAAAATAACGTTCGAAGAGCCTAAATGAGGCGGTTCGCAGCACGCGAATAGTTTGGAGGATTCATATGAAAATTGTAGTAATTTACGGCGGAAAGAGTGCAGAGCACGATATTTCAATTTTAACAGCCGGTTCAATTATTAAAGAAATTTATTTCGAGTATTACGATGTGCAACCAGTGTACATTACAAAAGAAGGAACATGGTTAAAAGGAGAAGCGTTAAAAGCGCCTGTAGCTTTTGACCAAGCACTTCGTTTAACAGAAGGGTCTGTAGCGCATTTTGCAACAACTGAAGGCGAAACATCAACAGGCGTTCGCATCCAACCATGCGATATTGCTGGACCAGATACAGTAGTATTCCCAATCTTACACGGACCAAACGGGGAAGATGGAACGATTCAAGGATTGTTCGAAATCTTAGACTTACCATATGTTGGGTGTGGTGTATTAGCCAGCGCAAACGGAATGGACAAAATTGCCAGCAAGCATTTATTCCAGCAAGCAGGTATTCCACAAGTGCCATTCGTACCTTTTGTGAAAGCTGATTTCGAAAAATCACCAGAAGCCATCTTCACACGTATCGAAGGAACATTACGCTATCCAGTATTCGTGAAACCAGCGAATATGGGTTCAAGTGTTGGGATTTCTAAAGCGACAAACCGCGATGAATTAACAGCAGCCATCGAAGAAGCGTTGAAATATGACCGTCGTATCGTCGTAGAACAAGGGATCGACGCACGCGAAGTCGAAGTTGCGGTTCTTGGAAACGACGAAGTGAACACATCTGTGGTTGGGGAAGTCGTGAAACAAGCAGGCTTCTACGATTACAATGAGAAATACATTAACAACACAACAACACTTCAAATTCCAGCAGTGATTCCAGAAGAAGTCTCTGCAAAAATTCGTGAGTATGCTGTAACAGCATTCCGTGCCATTGACGGTAGCGGCTTAACACGTTGTGATTTCTTCTTAACAGAAGCCAACGAAGTGTTTATTAACGAAGTGAATACAATGCCAGGTTTCACACAATTTAGTATGTATCCAAAACTTTGGGAAGCAATGGGCATTTCCTATAAAGATTTAGTCGAAGAACTCATTCAATTAGCGTTGAAACGCTATAACGATCGTCACGCGAGATAAGGGGTAGAAAGATGAGTATTGGAACAGTTGCTGAAATTACAAAAGCCGTCGAAGCGATTGATTATCAGTCTGCACATCGATTTGAAGTCATCGAATCTGTAGCTTTCGACACACGAAAATTAGGTCCAAATAGCCTTTTCGTGCCACTTCAAGGACAAACAGACGGACATGATTATATTGAACAAGCGATTCAAGCAGGCGCAACAGCCGTGTTATGGGGCAAACAAGATGTAACACCACCAGATGGAATCTGCGCCATTTGGGTAGATGACCCACTTCAAGCTTTTCAAAAACTAGCGAAATGGTACTTAGAAAAAGTATCACCACGCATCGTTGGAATCACAGGTAGTTCTGGGAAAACAACGACAAAAGATATGACAGCAGCGGCTCTTGACGCACGCTACCGTGTCTACAAAACACAAGGAAACTTCAATAACGATATCGGCTTACCACAAACGATTTTAGATATGCCCGAATCAACTGAAGCGCTTGTCTTAGAGATGGGAATGAGTGATTTCCACGAAATCGAGTTCTTATCAAAATTAGCACGCCCAGAAGTCGTTGCGATTACGCTTATCGGTGAGTCGCATATGGAACAATTGGGAAGCAAGGAAGGCATTGCCAAAGCCAAACTTGAAATCCTTTCTGGACTACAAGAAAATGGAACCTTTATTTATCCAGCGCATGAAGAGTTAATTACAGCAGGGATTGCACAAGCTGAAAAACCAGTAACCTTCAAAATCGTTACAGTCGGCGAAGGAAGCAAGGAACTTTCAGCTAAAAATATCGAACTGTATTCAGACCACACAGCGTTTGAATTAGTGACA
>JABZYY010000041.1 GCA_015264885.1 Streptococcus sp.
TCCTTGATGACCGCTGCTTTCTCGCCTTGAGAAGCGCAGCTTCCTTTTCTTTTCTCAAGGCTTTCAGTTTTTTTATAACAGCAATTTCAGCTTCTAAATATGCATTGCGTTCACGTAATCGAACTAATTCTTCTCGTTCAGATTCTGAAAGGTTATCAGGCACAGCTTTTTTATTCATAATAGGCTCCTTAGATAATGCTTGTCCACTTTTCTCATTCTTTAGACCATTATATCCATAAGTTAGATACTTGTGAACCCAAGAACTTAATAATCCGTGATTAATTCCTGCTGGGAAAGAAACCTCTGTAAGAGTTTTCCCATTTAAAACCTGTAGAACAAATGTCAATTTTTCTTCCTGTGACCATTTTCTTTGCCTTTTAACGCGCTTTAATCCCTTAGGACCGCGTATTTTTTCAATTTTATCCCATTCCCGTATTTTTTTCCGGAAACTACTCTTCATAACTTTTTCAGGCGTTTCGGCCCATATTCCTTGTCGATATAATTCGACACATTTCATTTTGAACTCAAATGAGTAACGCATAATAAATACCCCCTTTACTGGTTTGTCCAGTAAAGGGGGTACATATCATAGTTGTGATTCGTTTGTGGTCTGCAAACTACAACGAAAAAATACGGTAATGGAGAGATGTTAGAGAAAGCATCTGTTCGTGTTGATGAAAGTGGTGCGATTCACTTCGAAGAATAAAGATTGAGCCTACCTCTCGGGGTAGGCTTTATTTTTTTGCATTTTTTCAAATTATTTTTTTTAAAAGTGTTGACAGCATAGCACAAAAGTGCCATGCTATAATTGTAAGGGAGATACCCTTAACTAAAAAGAAAGGAGTAAAATATGAGAAGATTGGCAAGAAAAAGCCACTCAAAATGAAGACAAAACAAAGTTTCAAAATCAGACTCAACTTGTTTATATTCTTCTTCGAGTGGACGATTGAGTGGGGCGGATAGCCCCTCTCGATTGCCTATATCTTATCATAAAAATATCGATTATGAAAGTAACTTTTAAAAAAGGGTGGCAACCTTTCGATTGGAAAGCGTTTATTGCTTGGATTATCTTTATAAGTTTAATAGTATGGTTTATATTTAAGTAGGTGATTATATGAAAGTAGATACGGATAAAATTGAATGGCTCCTTAGTAATGTCACTCAATATCGAATTAATAAAGATACAGGAGTGAATTTATCTATTTTAGGAAGATTAGTCAGAGGTGAGCGTAAAATCGAAAATCTGACTATAAAAACAGGATGCTTGTTAACCGAGTATGCTGATCAGCTTCAAAAGCAGGATAATTGAAGACTAAAAAAAGCGGGCTAGTGATAGCTCGCTTTATTTGTACTCTTTTTGTACTCGGTTTTATATTATGTATGTTTTTAAAAGAAACTAAAACATTGATTTTACAACGTTTTGCAACGATAGGAAACGTCATGAAACGTTAAAAAACGTCGCCTAGGGGAGTCGAACCCCTGTTATGAGAACCGGAATCTCATGTGATATCCACTACACTAAGGCGACATTCTTTCCTAAGTGTATCTAATTTTAGAAAACTGTGCAAGTTTTGGAAAAAATTGAGTATAAAGGAGAAATGGTTTAATTCGTTTAATTTTAAAAGAGAGCAAAAAAGTATAAGAAGAGAGCAACATTACCATATATGGTAATTACCAAATATGGTAATGTTTAAGTGGGAGGGGGATTTATGAAAATAGAGCATCAGATTGACCCAAGAACATTAGAGTTTGTGGATAGTAGACCGTATAAAGAAAAGGTGAAAATGCTTGCGGCTCTTAAATTGCTTGATAAAGAAGAGCGATACTCGAGATGTGGGGGAATAGATCACGGACTAAATTGAAAATTCCAGTTGTATATACTAAAGAGGAGGCTTTAAAAAATGGATCAGAATCTGAAGCGTTCAATAGCACGCTTGTCATTGGATTGGGAGAACTTCGAAAAAGACTTAGATTTAGATTTCACTCTAAAAGAAATGGCAGCAAGGATTACAGAGTTGAGACTTGTGTCGGGACTCTCACGTACCGAGTTTGCAGAAAAGGTTGGGATAAAACCAGCGCATTTGTCACGGATAGTTTCAGGACATCATAATCCCTCGATTTTATTCTTAGAAGAGATGGCACAAAAAGTCGGAGCTCATTTAGAAATTTCTTTTGTAATGGATGACGGAGAAACCTGCCGTGAAAAGGTTAATAGGTAACAAGGGACTAAATTGGTCCCGAAAATTCATGAATCTTAACCAAAATGTAATCTGAGCACGGTTGCATTTCTGCTATTTTGTGTTAAAATATAAATGTGTTCAGAAATATGGATTCAAAGATACTGGAAATAAGCGGGACGATATACGACCCTATCTGGAAACGATTGGAGGAAGGTTTCGATGAATTATCTTAATCTATCTCATTTATTAGTTCCAGAAAGCAGAGTCGCTCTTCAAACGCGATTCCGTATTTTACAAGCCATCGCGACGTATCAACCGATTGGACGAAGAGCCCTTGCAAAAGTGGTTCAGATGTCCGAACGCACACTACGTAATGAATGTGAGGATATGAAAGCTTTAGACCTGATTGAAGTACAAGGGTCAGGGATGCGACTCACGGAAGTTGGCGAATTTATATTAGAACGGTCGGATGATTTGAAAAACAACTTTATTCAGATGAGTCTGGTGGAACATAAGGTGGCTAAAACCTTAGGCGTTCAATATGTAAAAGTTGTGGATGATCCGGCGAAAACATCTGAGTTGGTACAAGAGATTATGGATGTCCTTTTACCGCTTGGAACTTCCATTATCGCCATCACTGGGGGCCAAACGATGGTCCGTGTCAGCGAAGGATTCACAAAAGACATTTCAGTGAACCGAGACTTAACGATTGTTCCTGCAAGAGGAGGAATGTTTGGGTCGATGGTGATTCAAGCCAATAATGTCAGTGAGAAAATGGCGACTGGAATTGGCGCTCATCATGAAGCGTTATTCGTTCCAGAACATGTCCAACAGGCGACATATGCACCGCTAATGCAAGAACCTTCAGTCGCAAAGACGATAGGTCTCATGAAAAAGGCGGAGTGTTTGTTATATAGCGTTGGAAGTGCTATTATAATGGGAGAGAGACGTGGTCTTACAAAAGAACAAATGGCTACGTTAAAAAAGAAGAAAGCAATTGGAGAAGCGTTCGGTTGTTTCTTCGATGCAGAAGGAAATGTGGTATTAAAAATCCCACGAGTAGGGCTGCATCTTAGTGATTTATCTACGATTCCACATTCGATTGCCGTTGTGGAAGGCGCAGAGAAGGCACCTGCTTTAAAAGCATATGCCAAATTAGCTCCAGTGGATCGCACTTGGTTTGTGATTGACAAGGAGACATCAGAGTTGGTTTTGAACGGGGCAACCCGCAAAAAATAAAAATAAAAAATTCCTAGGAGGAAAAACTATATGACAGTTAAAGTTGGTATTAACGGTTTCGGACGTATCGGTCGTTTAGCATTCCGTCGTATTCAAGATGTGGAAGGATTAGAAGTTGTTGCAATCAATGACTTAACAGACGCTAAGCAATTAGCTCACTTGTTAAAATATGATTCAACTCAAGGACGTTTCAACGGTGAAGTTGAAGTGTTAGATGGAGCTTTCCGCGTTAACGG
Organism: Streptococcus sp.; assembly: GCA_015264885.1. Lineage (GTDB taxonomy): Bacteria > Bacillota > Bacilli > Lactobacillales > Aerococcaceae > Granulicatella. The sequence goes on from JABZYY010000041.1 coordinate 3,656, forward strand.
TAAAGAAGTTAAAGTACTTGCTAACCGTAATCCTGAAGAATTACCATGGGGTGAACTAGGCGTTGATATCGTATTAGAATGTACTGGTTTCTTCACTTCTAAAGAAAAAGCTGAATTACACTTAAAAGGTGGCGCTAAACGCGTTGTTATTTCTGCACCTGGTGGAAATGACGTTCCTACAGTTGTATTCAACACAAACCACAACATTTTAACAGGTAAAGAAACTGTTATCTCTGGTGCTTCATGTACTACAAACTGCTTAGCTCCAATGGCTAAAGCATTAAACGATAAATTCGGTATCGTTGAAGGTTTAATGACAACAATCCACGGTTACACTGGTGACCAAAACACATTAGACGCACCTCACGCTAAAGGTGACTTACGTCGTGCTCGCGCTGCAGCAGTTAACATCGTTCCTAACACAACAGGTGCTGCTAAAGCTATCGGATTAGTAATCCCAGAATTAAACGGAAAATTAGACGGAGCTGCACAACGTGTTCCTGTTCCAACAGGTTCATTAACTGAATTAGTAACAGTTTTAGAAAAACCAGTTACTGCTGAAGAAATCAACGCAGCTATGAAAGAATTAGCTAACGAATCTTACGGATACACTGAAGATCCAATCGTATCTTCTGATATCGTAGGTATCACTTATGGTTCATTATTCGATGCAACTCAAACTAAAGTAATGACTGTAGGCGACAAACAATTAGTTAAAACTGTTGCTTGGTACGATAACGAAATGTCATACACTGCACAATTAGTTCGTACTTTACAATACTTCGCAAAACTATAATTTAAACTATAGATTTAGCTAATCGTATCTATTTTCTCAGGGCGATGGAAGCATTCGCTTCCTCGCCCTGTTTTCATAATGTGAGTAATGCACTCGCTCCAAATAAAAATGTAGGAGGCTATTTTATGGCTAAAAAAATCGTTACAGACTTACAAGTTGAAGGAAAGAAAGTTTTAGTTCGTGTGGACTTTAACGTTCCTTTGAAAGATGGCGTGATTACAGACGATAACCGTATCGTTCAAGCATTGCCAACAATCAAATACTTAATCGATCACAACGCTAAAGTGATCTTATTCTCTCACTTAGGTAAAGTGAAATCTGAAGAAGATAAAGCTAAATTGAGCTTACGTCCAGTTGCAGAACGTTTATCTGAGTTGTTAGAAAAACCAGTGACTTTCGTTCCAGAAACTCGTGGAGAAAAGTTAGAAGCTGCTATTAATGCACTTAACGAAGGCGATGTTTTATTATTCGAAAATACTCGTTTCGAAGATTTAGATGGTAAGAAAGAATCTAAAAACGACCCTGAATTAGGTAAATATTGGGCTTCTTTAGGCGACCTATTCGTTAACGATGCATTCGGTACAGCTCACCGTGCGCATGCTTCAAACGTTGGTATTGCTAGCCAATTAGAATCAGCTGCTGGATTCTTGATGGAAAAAGAAATCAAGTTCATCGGTGGTGCAGTAGATAACCCAGAACGTCCATTCGTGGCAATCTTAGGTGGAGCGAAAGTTTCAGACAAGATTGGTGTTATTAACAGCTTATTAGACAAAGCTGATAAAGTTCTTATCGGTGGAGGAATGGCTTACACATTCTTCAAAGCAATGGGACGTGAAGTTGGTCTTTCATTATTAGAATTAGACCGCGTTGAATTAGCAAAAGAAATTATGGAAAAAGCTGGCGACAAATTAGTATTACCAATCGATAACGTTGTTGCTAAAGAATTCTCTAACGATGCAGTAGCTACAATCGTTGATTCAGATGCTATCCCAGCAGACCAAGAAGGTTTAGATATCGGACCTAAGACAGTTGAATTATTTGCAAGCTACTTAAAAGATGCAAAAACTGTTGTATGGAATGGACCAATGGGTGTATTCGAATTACCAAACTTTGCTAAAGGAACTATCGGTGTATGTGAAGCCATCGCTAACCTTGACGGCGCAACTACAATCATCGGTGGTGGGGACTCAGCTGCTGCTGCAATCTCACTAGGATACGCTGACAAATTCACTCACATTTCAACAGGTGGTGGAGCTTCTCTAGAATATCTAGAAGGTAAAGAACTACCAGGTGTTGCTGCTATCAGTGATAAATAATTTTAAACATTTAAAAGGAGATGTTGTGTATATGCGTAAACCAATTATTGCCGGAAACTGGAAAATGAACAAAAACCCAAAAGAAACTCAAGCTTTTGTGGAAGCTGTTGTTGGTAAATTACCTTCAGGCGAACGCGTAGAAAGTGCTATCGCTGCACCTGCAGTTGATTTAGTAACTTTATTAGAATATGCGAAAGGTTCAGAATTAAAAGTAGCTGCTGAAAACTGCTACTTTGAAGATGCTGGTGCTTTCACTGGTGAAACTTCACCTAAAGTATTAGCTGAAATGGGCGTGCACTACGTAGTGATCGGTCACTCAGAACGTCGTGAGTATTTCCACGAAACTGACGAAGATATCAACAAAAAAGCACATGCTATTTTCAGAAATGGCTTAACACCAATCATTTGTTGTGGTGAAACTCTAGAAACTTACGAAGCAGGAAAAGCTTCTGAATTCGTAGGCGGACAAGTTTCAGCAGCATTGAAAGGTTTATCAAACGAACAAGTATCATCATTAGTGATTGCTTATGAACCAATCTGGGCTATCGGAACTGGTAAATCAGCATCTCAAGATGACGCTCAAAAAATGTGTAAAGTTGTTCGTGACGTTGTAGCAGCTGACTTCGGTCAAGAAGTTGCTGACAAAGTTCGCGTACAATACGGTGGATCTGTTAAACCAGAAAACATTGCTGAATACATGGCTTGTCCAGATGTGGACGGAGCTCTTGTAGGTGGAGCAAGCTTACAACCAGATTCATTCTTAGCTTTATTGGAGGCAGTAAAATAATGGCAAAATCACCAGTTGCAATCATTATCTTAGATGGGTTCGGATGGAGACCAGAGGTTGAAGGTAATGCCGTTGCACAAGCAAAAAAACCAAATTTTGATCGTTATTATAACGAATTCCCTCATACAACATTAAAAGCTTCTGGATTAGATGTAGGTCTACCAGATGGCCAAATGGGGAACTCAGAAGTAGGTCATACAAACATCGGTGCTGGACGTATCGTTTACCAAAGCTTAACTCGTATCGACAAAGCAATCCAAGAAGGCGAATTCGAATCAAACCCAGCATTAAACGGTGCATTTAACCACGTAAAAGAAAATGGCTCTGCATTACACTTATTCGGATTGTTATCTGATGGTGGGGTACACAGCCACATCAACCACTTATTAGCATTAGTGGAAACAGCTAAAGCAAAAGGAATCGACAAAGTGTACATTCATGCATTCATGGATGGACGTGACGTAGACCCTAAAGCTGGTCCTTCTTACATCAAAACATTAGAAGACAAATTAGCTGAAGTAGGCGTTGGAGAAATCGCAACAGTGTCAGGTCGTTACTATGCAATGGACCGTGACAAACGTTGGGAACGTGTGAAATTAGCTTATGATGCAATCGCTCATAGCGAAGGCCCACAATTCGAAAGCGCACAAGCTGTCATTGCTGATAGCTACGCTAAAGATGTGACAGACGAATTCGTCATTCCATCAGTAATTGTTAAAGATGGCAAACCAGTGGCAAAAGTTGAAAACAACGATGCAATCATCTTCTTCAACTTCCGTCCTGACCGTGCAATCCAATTATCAAATGCGTTCACTGATAAAGAGTGGACAAACTTTGATCGTGGAGCGCGTGCTACAAACGTTAAATTTGTGACAATGACTTTATATAACCCAAGCGTGGATGCAGAAGTTGCATTCCCACCAATTCCAATGACAAACGTTCTTGGTGAAGTGTTATCTAAAGCAGGTCTTGCACAATTACGTATTGCCGAAACTGAAAAATATCCACACGTAACATTCTTCATGAATGGTGGACGTAACGAAGAATTCCCTGGCGAAAACCGTATTTTAATTCCTTCTCCAAAGGTTGCAACTTACGACTTGAAACCAGAAATGAGTGCTTACGAAGTAGGAGATGCATTATACAACTCAATCATCAATGATGAAAATGATGCCATCATCTTAAACTTCGCAAACCCAGACATGGTTGGACACTCAGGAATGTTAGAACCAACAATCAAAGCGATTGAAGCAGTGGACGAAAACTTAGGTAAAGTTGTCGACGCCATCCTTGAAAAAGGCGGTAGCGCAATTATCTTTGCTGACCACGGTAACTCAGAAACAATGATTACACCAGAAGGAACACCACATACTGCACATACAACAGTGCCAGTACCAGTGATTGTTACGAAGAAAGGTGTAACATTACGCGAGGGTGGACGTTTAGCAGACGTTGCTCCAACGATGCTTGATTTACTAAATGTTGAAAAACCAGAAGAAATGACTGGTGAATCATTAATCGAAAAATAAAGAAAACCTTATCAAAGGTTGAAACTCTGATGATTTTCGATTAAAATAATAACGTACAAAATAAATATTAAAGGAGTTAATAAATCATGCCATTTATTACAGATGTATTAGCAAGAGAAGTACTAGACTCACGTGGGAACCCAACTATCGAAGTTGAAGTTTACACAGAAAGCGGAGCGTTCGGACGCGGTATGGTTCCTTCAGGAGCTTCAACTGGTGAATACGAAGCAGTTGAATTACGTGACGGCGACAAATCTCGTTACTCAGGAAAAGGAGTTCAAAAAGCAGTTGACAATGTTAACAACATTATCGCTGAAGCTATCTTAGGTTATGATGTTCGTGAGCAAATGGCGATCGACAAATTAATGATCGAATTAGATGGTACTCCAAACAAAGGTAAATTAGGAGCTAACGCAATCTTAGGCGTATCTATCGCTGTAGCACGCGCAGCTGCTGACTACTTAGATCAACCTTTATACCAATACTTAGGCGGATTCAACACTAAAGTATTACCAACACCAATGATGAACATCGTTAACGGTGGATCTCACTCAGATGCTCCAATCGCATTCCAAGAGTTCATGATCTTACCTGTTGGTGCTCCTTCATTCAAAGAAGCTTTACGTTGGGGTGCTGAAGTATTCCACGCATTGAAAGCTATCTTACACGACCGTGGTTTAGTTACTGCAGTTGGTGACGAAGGTGGTTTCGCTCCAACATTCGAAGGAACTGAAGATGCTGTAGAAACAATCTTAGCAGCAATCAGAAAAGTAGGTCTAGAACCTGGTAAAGATGTTTACTTAGGATTTGACTGTGCTTCATCTGAATTCTTCAAAGATGGCGTATATGACTACACAATCTTCGAAGGTGAAAAAGGTGCTAAACGTACTCCAGCTGAACAAGTTGAATACTTAGCAGAATTAGTTGAAAAATACCCAATCATCACAATCGAAGATGGCTGTGACGAAAACGACTGGGATGGATGGAAATTATTAACTGAACGCTTAGGCGGTAAAGTTCAATTAGTTGGTGACGACTTATTCGTAACTAACACTGAAATCTTATCTCGTGGTATCGAACAAGGT
>JABZYY010000042.1 GCA_015264885.1 Streptococcus sp.
GAGTACAGATGTCTCTCAATTCACTTTTCCTTGGGGGAAATGTTTCTTTTCTCCAATTTTGGATATGTCTACTAATGAAATAATCTCCTATGATCTTTCTCTAAGTCCCAACTTAGAACAGATTCAAAGAATGTTAAATAAAGCTTTCAAAAAATTCCCTGATGTTAATGGATTGATTCTCCATTCTGATCAAGGTTGGCAATATCAACACACATTTTATCAACAGTCATTAAAAGAACGAGGAATTATTCAATCAATGTCTCGAAAAGGAAATTGTTATGATAATTGCATTATAGAAACGTTTTTCGCCAGAATGAAGAACGAAATGTTCTACGGTTTGGAAAAGGAATATTCTAGCTTTAAGGAATTTCAAACGGCAGTTAAAGATTATATAGATTATTACAATAACAAAAGAATTCAAGAAAAAACAAAATGGATGTCCCCTGTTCAATACAGGGAAACATCCATGTTTTCAGCTTAAATTAAAAATGTGTCCAGGATTCTGGGTACATATCACTGCTCAACTCTTTTTGGTTTTTAGAAATATTGTTTGCCTGTCTCCAAGGCAGCTTCCGGCATAATGACTTCGCCGTATTCTTTCAAGACTTCCCATGAAATTCTTGAGAACTCTGCATACTCGCGAACAAGTGCCATTTTCGCAGCAACTTCTTCTGGTCTTTCCACTTGATGGAAAACATGTAAGAAGTAATGTCCGCTATAACGGTAAAGAACTGATTGGTCGAACTCACCAGCTGTTTCTTTTGCCATTGAGACGAAATCTTCGAAGTCTTCAAAGACAACTGTCACATCGATTGGTTTCAATGTTGAAGATTTATCTTCCGTATTAATGACTGGTTTTGGAGAAATTTTTCCTTCTTCTTTATCCTCTTTACGCTTCTTCCCAATACGGTCTGTTAGAGAATGTTGAATTGTATCGACGATATTGCGCACCATACGCTCATCAGTCGATTCATCTCCCATGTCCACGATACGTGTGACATAGAGTTCTAGGCCGTCTGGATTTGGCATGATTTGGAAACTCAATCCGTCTGAATCTTCGAATTGATTCAAGACGCCCATCTCCTCTAAAATACTATGGAAAAAGCCTTCGATTTCGCCTGGATTTCCAAGTAATTCAGGTATTGATGTACCACGGTCGATTAGATCTTGGTTCTCGATACGCAACAAGAATGTATCGTCGTTAATGCGTTCCATTTCCATAATATTCACCCCTTTTTACCTTATCTATCTATTCTAGACCAAACCTGACAAAAATAAAAGAAATACGATTGGAATATGAATAGGTTGGTGCTTTGGATGGATGTGCAGAAACATTATTAAGTAAAGGAATACCTTTTTTGTAAAGAAAGAAGATTCCCTGAATCCTTGCGGATTCTCTTTATAATCGCTGTTACGGGGCACCGGTGCAAGCCATGGTCTTACACCTTCGAAGCTTCAAACGCGGAGTACAGGACTCGTCCCTACTCCGCCTAATTCACATTCGATGCGATTCCCCGTTACTGCGATTATAAAATCCGCAGGCTTCTATGGAATCTTCTTTCTAAATTATTTCTCGCTAAATTTTTATCATCCACCCAAAGCTGGTTTCTAAATACCACCCATTCGTATTTCTTATTTTTGAAAGGTGGAAATGATGGGAAGTGGCCGCGAAACGACGAGGCTTCTTCTCTTTTTATAAATAGGGCTTAGGCTTTGCGGAGGGTGAGGCCGAATTGTCTTGTTCGGATATGTTGGATGCTAAAGGCTAGTGCTGCATACAAGATTCCGAATAAGAGGATCATGCCTAGATTCATAGCGTAGCTTGAAAATTCTAATGACGAGTTTTCCGCCGCCGTTATGACATAATATACTGGGAAGAATTTCGCAATGCTAATGGCTACTGGGTTGAGTAATTCGAGCGGTACGAAAATTCCAGAGATAAAGGATACACCCATCCCCACTACTGTACTTGCTGCAGAATACCCATACGTGTTATCCCCAATAATGACCGAGCAAAGGAATGCCAGTGCATAGGCGGTTAGCGCCGATGCGAAAGTGAGCATTAATGCCTTTGGAGCGCCTGCACTCACATAGAAACTTGGTGCTACAATGGCCACGAATAGTAAGTTGATGCCAACGATAATTCCAACGACCGTTAAGCCACCGAGGAATTTTTCAAATGTCACTTGGTTCACGCTCTTCATACCGATAATGATTCGTTTAGCGACTTCATCATTTTCAAGTAAGGCAAAGATTAACCCAAGTAAGAAGATAAATACTGAGATATAAACGAACGGTGTGTATGCAAAGTAGATTTCACCAAATTTTGCATAATAATCGTCATCCTTAACTGTGGCGTCTTTTGAAATGACACTTACTGATGCCTGCTCGCTTAAAATCTTATTCATATTTTCAACGCTGAAGTTGCCTTGAGCTTTCAATACAACCGCATAGCGAATATAGGAATTGACGTACTCTCGTAGGATATTTCCGTTCAGTGAATTTCCAATTTCCATTTTGACGGCTGCTTCACCATTATTGATTCTTGAATCTACATCTGATGGAATCCAGATTGCCCCATCTACATCATTTCCATAAACAGCTTCTTTCATGCTGTTATCGCTATTAGTTGTGAGTGTGACTTTATGATCTTTTTGAAGAGAGGCAATGAGTGCGTTGATAATGTCGCTACTGCCATCTGATTCGTCTTTAATCATGACTTGATACTGTGTATCTTTGAAACCTGTGACTTCGTTGTTTCCTAGCACTTGAGAAAGGCCCATTGCCATAAAGATGACTAGGAAAAGTATCGCATATGATTTTAATCGATAAGCCAGTTTTAGAAAATATTTATAGACTATCATAACGTGTTCTCCTTAATCTCCATAGTGCACATCCTAGAAGTGCTAGTGTATATGCGCCAAGTAATAAGTAGGTTCTACCAAGATCCGCACTACCTACAAGGCGATTTAATTGATAAAATCCTGTAACCATTAATGCGACAGGATTAAATTGGTTAAATCCTGGCATAAAGGTGTTGGCAAATCCTTTCATTGCCGTTCCCATCATTCCAGCAAGTGCTGAAAGGACAAGGTTTGTAATTAACGCGAAGATAATTCTTCCCTGAATGGTTAGTTTTTGATTAGTTCCAATAAGAAGCCCTGCTGCAATTCCGAATACATTTCCTAGCAACATGAGAAGGAGGCTTCCTGCCCAATCTGCAAATAGATTAATTTTCAATACTTGTGTCGTATAGACCAGCATGATTGCATTTGAGGCGATATTGAGTAATAAACCAATCATAAAGCAGTTGATTATGAGTTTGCCTTTGCTAAATGGGCTACCCATAATCCGGCGCCCAATTGGCGATAAGTTTCCGTTTAAGTACGCTGCACAAACGACACCACTAAACAACGAGTACATCGTGAAACTTGCAATCGCTGTGTAAAATAACATCGTCCCTTGACTGACATCTGTCGTCTCCTGCGTCACCCAGCTCTTGTTAAAGTCGATAGATGCTGCGCCTCGTCCAAGGCTTTGAACTTGTTTGATTTGTGTCGCTACATTTTTCAACACGCTTTGTGGAATCCCCATCGATTGGCTAACCACCACGTCTAAGTTCTTTTCTACGAATCCGTCTGCTTTATCCTCTGTAACGAGTGCTTTCCCTGCTTCCTCTGAATCCACATCGATAATCTCGAAGTAATCTCCAGCTTGTTCAAATACATAGTGATACGGATTGTCGGCTGTCATAGCTACGCGAACCGTTCCCATGTCTTGTTCCATGATTCCTGAAAAGGATACGAAATACAGTGAAATCAAGATAATTGGATATAGTAAAACCCAGAACGAGAATGAAAAGTCTTTTAAGGCGTCTTTTGATAAATACGTAAATAGCTTTAAGAATGTCTTCATGAATCTCGAAGTCCTTTCCCTGTGTATGCAAGGAACACATCATCTAAGCTTGGCTGTTCACTGTATAAACGAACATAGCTTAAGTTCAATTCTTCTAGGGTGTTTGCCACGTGAAGTAAGTGATTCGTTCCTTGTTCGAAGTTAAATTTCAAATGATCTTTATGATGTTCTAATACAAGAACATGTGGAATTTGTTTTAAGCGAGCCACTTGTTCTTCAGTTGGAATGGTTGAAAGTTCCACTTGGATAATTTCAGAAGTCGCGATCGATTTCTTCAACTCTTGCGAAGTACCTGAAACAATGCTCTTTCCTTTATCCATAATCACGATACGGTCACTTAATCCGTCCACTTCGTCTAAGTAGTGTGTTGTATAAATAATCGTGCTTCCTTGTTCGTTGAGTTTGCGAATTCCTTCTAAAATAAATGAACGACTTTGTGTATCTACCGCAACAGTTGGTTCATCGAAGAAAATTAAGCTTGGCTTATGCACGATTCCGCAAGCGATGTTCAAGCGGCGTTTCAATCCACCACTTAATTTCTTCGGAACAAATTTGCGAAATTCTTGTAGTTCTACAAACTCGATAGCTTCTTGTACATATTGTTTACGTTGCTTTGGATCTGAAATATAGAGCCCACAGAAGAAATCAATGTTTTCTTCTACTGATAAATTATCTAAATACGCTAATTCTTGAGGAACAATCCCGATTTCACGTCGTACTTTACTTGATAATGGGAACTTGCTTTCTCCAAGAACCGTTACCTCACCGCTATCAAAGGTTAAAAATCCTAACATACAGTTAATCGCTGTTGTCTTCCCACATCCGTTTGGCCCAAGAAGCGCTAGAAGCTCTCCTTTACGAATTTCAATATCAAAATGATTTAATGCCATTAAGTCTTTGTATCGTTTAACTAAATTTTTTACTTGAATACTGTTTTCCATGTCCTCACCTCATTGATTGAATTTACACTCTTAGTATATCGACCACGCTTGTCACAAACTAGTGTCAAATGTCGTTAGTTCTATATGACATTTGTCATAAATAGCTAGATATTTCTCCTTATTTGGGCTACACTGAAGAAAAGACGTTTTGGAGGTGAGAATCGTGCGCACGTTTTTAGAGAAGTTGATGTTTTTTAGTTTGATTAGTATGTATTTAATGGGACAACATACAGAAGTCTTTACGATATTTCTAGGACTATGTATTTTCATTTTGTCTCTATCCATAGAAGTTTTTGAAAATAGTTGGATTCAACGCATTTCCCTAGTGATATCTGGTGCTTTATGCATCTTCTATCCTGAAACGGGATTGTATCTTTCCATTTTCATCATGCATGCTGCACAACTATTCGGACTCCCTGGAGCTTTTGCCGGCGTCATCCTTTTACTGCGACCAGATTTATTAACATTAATACTGTCGGTCATTGGAGCGTATCTCATTTTACGTAGTCGCTATGATAAGGAATTTCGTACGAAGAGTCACCATATTCAAGATGACTTAGAGCATGAACGACTCCTCCTATTGCAACGACAACAATTTAGCCAAGAAGAAACGTTGAAGCAAATGGAGGTCGCAACCCTTAAGGAACGGAATCGTATTTCTCACGCCTTGCACGATCAAATCGGACATACGCTCAGCGCTTCAATTATGCAACTAGAAGCCTTGCAAATTATCACCAATGAACCCGTTGTCGAGAAGAAGTTAGAACAAGTTTCTGGTATCCTTCAAAACGGGATGGACGAGATTCGAACAACGATTCATCAGCTTTACGATGACTCCTTCCTACTCTCCCAAAAGATGGACGAGATTCTTCACCCACTTGAAGAGAAGGCGCAAGTCAATTATCAAAATACAATTTCGGATGAAATTCCAATCGGATTGAAATACGACATTCTTACTATCTGTAAAGAGATGGCAACGAACTTTATGAAGTATTCAAACGGAAATCAAATCCAATTATTTTTACTAGAACAAAACAACTACTACACGATTCAATATAAAGATAATGGGAATGAGACGAGAAATGACACCCCGGGCATGGGTCTTACGATGATGAAAGAACTGGTGGAGAAACATAAAGGGGTTATGACACTACAAACAAATAACGGATATGACATCTTTATCCGAATCCCAAAACAGGAGGTCAACCATGATTAAAACGATTCTAGTCGATGACGACTTTCTAGTGCTTCAAGCGCTCGAGACGATTCTATCTGTTCAAGACCATATTGAAGTGGTCGGAACAGGTCAGGACGGCAAAGACGCGGTAGAACTGTACATCACTCATCAACCGGACTTAGTCTTGATGGACATTCGGATGGAACCTACTACAGGAATCGAAGCCGCAGAAACAATTTTAAAGGACTTTCCTGACGCGAAAATTTTGTTCCTAACAACCTTCCAAGACGATGAGTATATTACAAAGGCACTCTCTCTTGGCTGCCGAGGATATTTATTAAAGCAACATATTAAAGGAATTCTTCCCGCTATTGATGCAGTGATGAATGGACAAATCGTCTATGATTCTACGATTGAAATGCCTGTGAAGAAAACCTTCGAGAAGAAATCGAGCGCTCATTTAAGCGAGCGTGAGAATGAACTGCTCTATTTAGTCGCTGAAGGGTTCAATAATAAAGAAATCGCCGAGAAGATGTATCTCAGCGAAGGAACGGTAAGAAACTACTTATCGGCTCTACTTGAAAAGTTAGAATTGCGTGATCGTACACAACTGGCGGTTTATTACTATAAAGAACTATAAGAAAAACAAGCATCTCAAAGTTGAGGTGCTTGTTTTTTTGCAAGTAATTCGCTTGTGAATATTTATTTCCAAAATTTTCCAAGAAACGGTAAATTTTGGAAATAAAAAAAGCCCTCAATCACTGGGGCTTCAGGTCTTTAAAAGTTAACTAAGCGTTGTGCCATGTCTAATTCATAAGCACGAACTTCACGTGGTAAGAAGCGACGAATTTCGTCTTCGTTGTACCCTACTTGGAATCTCTTTTCGTCCAACATAATTGGGCGGCGTAATAATCCTGGGTTGTTTTGAATTAATGAGAATAATTGATTTAATGGAACTTCATCCAAGTCAATTCTTAATTCTTGGAATGCTTTTGAACGAGTTGAAATAATCTCTTCCGTTCCGTCTTCAGTCATTCGTAGGATGTTTTTAATTTCGTCAATTGTTAATGGTTCTGAGAAAATGTTTCTCTCTGTGTACGCGATGTTATGTTCTTCTAACCATGCACGAGCTTTGCGGCAAGATGTACAGCTAGGTGATGTATATAAAGTAACCATACGTCGATGTCCTCCTCTTCTAAAGTCTTCGGTCTTATCTACGTGTATTATTATATATGATATATAAAAAAAAATCTATATGATTTTTGGATATTTTTTAGATTTTCACAAACTTTTTTCACTTTTGATGAAAAATTTAATGTTTCATAATATTTTCACTCGCTTTCATTTCGTGATTGTGTCTTCAACAGAAAATCTCTGGATTCACAAACGTTGAAAACAGTTGTAACTATTTTTTCATGAAAATCCATTAGAAATAAGGTATAATAAAACTAACAAGTTTAAGGAGCACTTATATGTCTAAAAAAAGAATTTTCTCAGGCGTACAGCCTTCAGCCATCCCAACTATCGGGAACTATATTGGAGCGATGAAAAACTTCGTGGCCTTACAAGATGAGTACGATTGTACTTACTGTATCGTAAACCAACACGCGATTACCGTTCCACAAGATCCAAAGAAATTAAAAGAACAAACACGTTCACTTGCAGCACTTTACCTTGCGATTGGTCTTGACCCTGAAAAGTCAACGATCTTCGTACAATCAGAAGTACCTGCACACGCACAAGCTGCATGGATCGTTCAATGTAATGTCGGCGTTGGTGAATTAGAACGTATGACACAATACAAGGATAAATCTCAAAAACAACAATCTGTTTCAGCAGGTTTATTAACATACCCTCCTCTAATGGTAGCCGATATCGTTTTATATAACGCTGAAGTGGTTCCTGTTGGAGAAGACCAAAAACAACATATGGAATTAACACGTGACTTCGTTGAACGTTTCAACAGCCGCTACGGAAATGGCAACCAATTACTTGTAATGCCAGAACCATTCATTCCAAAAGCTGGCGCACGTGTCATGAGCTTACAAACGCCAACGAAGAAAATGAGCAAATCAGATGCCAACGTAAAAGAATACATCAGCATGCTGGATGAACCTTCTGTGATTCGCAAGAAAATCAAGAGCGCTGTGACAGATTCAAGCGGCGTGATTGAATTCGACCCAGCTGAAAAACCTGGCGTATCAAACCTATTAACAATCTTCTCTGCTTTCTCTGGTGAAAGTATCGATTCACTCGTTGAACGCTTCAAAGGCGTTGGTTACGGCCAATTTAAAGAAGAATTAGCGGACTCGATTATCGCTGTTATGGAACCAATCCAAGAGCGTTATTATGAACTACTAAAATCAGATAAGCTAGATGAGATTCTTGATGAGGGTGCGAAGAAAGCGAATTATGTAGCGAATAAGACGCTGCGCAAGATGGAAAAAGCGGTAGGCTTAGTGAGATAAACTATTTTTAATTGATGAGATCCATTCATTTAGAATGGGTCTTTTTTGATTATCAGAAAAACATCAGTTTTATATTGAAAGAGTCATAGTGGGACACCGGTTCGAGCCTTTCGTCTCTCCCCTTTGAAGCTTCAAAGGTGGAGTAAGGATTTCATCCCTAACTCCACCTAATTCACATTCAATGTGATTCCCCACTATTCTTTCAATAAACTGATGTTTTTTTGATAATCAAAAGACTTTCTATGAGATAAATTTACTAAAATAGTTTATCTCACACCGCGAAATGAGAGGTAAATAAAAAAGTGCTAGGAAATCCTAGCACTTTTTATCGTTTGCTTATTCTACTACAAGAAGTCCCGCTCCAATAATTCCATTGTCTCCCTTAATGGTGGAGGCTTTTATATTTTCTAAAATATGTTTTTGTTCGTGATGAAGGAGTTCTGCCAACTCTTCTTTCACGAGTTCTATAAAGTCTGGGGTGTAGTTTGAAACACTACCTCCGAACACAATGGTTTTTGGATCTAGTAAGCAGACCATTCCATGAAGAACACTTGCTAATCCCATAGCTGTTTCTTCGATGGTACGGCAAGCCGCTTCCTCACCATTGCGCCATTTATCAAAGACGTCTTTCGTTG
>JABZYY010000043.1 GCA_015264885.1 Streptococcus sp.
GCAATAGCTTCCGTTACATAAATGATGCCGACTTCATCTTCAGCAAGTTCATCAATCATCTTGCGTGCCGTTTGCGCTTCGTGGCAAGGGAACACGTTAAATCCTAAAATTTTAAAAGGAAGGATGGAATCTTTGTCGCCAACTACGGCAATTTTATGAGACATAAACTGGTCGCATCCTTTCTCTTAATTGTTCTTCTGTAAACTCATTGTCCACACCGACCAGTAATAGACGGAGGTTTTTGACTTCCATCTCAAGCGCATGAATATACGCTAGACTTGGCAGCGGCCCAAATGGTTCAAAAGTCGCTTCTTCTAGAATCTGATGAATCAATTCTTCTTTTAATAATTCCAATGCAAAGACTGGATGTTCTTCATGCTCTAAAATCGCAACAAACTTGTCATAGTATGGAACATGACGATAAAGGTCAACAAGAGCCTCTGTGCCCTTTTCAAGCACTTCGTCGATTAATAACGTCTTATCTACAGTACCTTCGCTAGACAATACCCCAATTAAGAATGAGCGTGATTGTTTTTGCTTTTTGGCACGAATTAAAGTCGTGATGTTTTCCATATCAATCATAATGTTCACGATTTGATGGATGACCTCTTGATTCATTGTACGGTCGATGAGTCGAAGATGTTTGAAATAGTAGCGATCCATAAATACATCGGCTGCTTCTAGGCGACCAAAGTTTTCAAAATCGGCATACGCTTCACGAACCCCTTCAATCATGATTTCTGGTACATCGAGTGAATCTTGAGTTTCGACTAATTGATTTAAGGTTTCGAAGGAATAACGTCCTAGCGGAACACATAAATGTTTTAAGTCTTTTCCAGAGAACTTCGATTTTAGAAGAACTTTTAAATTATGGTAAGTGTAACGAATCGAGAATACATCAAGGAGTGATGCATCCGGAATGAGTTCTAACACCTCATCATAGTTGCGCTTCAAATGGCCATCTAGGACTGGGTCGAACTGTCTTGATTCAAGAACTTCTTGTACATCTACCTCATAACTTGTCTTTTGCAAGGCTTCTAATGCTTGTTGTAAGGATTTAGATACGAGAATCCCATTCAATTGTTCCTTGGACAGTAATTGCTGTTCAAGAATACGAACGGTCGTATTCACTCCTGAATAGGCTAAATCATTCATTCCATCCCTCCTTACCCAATGAATGCTTTTCTAGCTAAGATAGGTGAATATTCTTCTTTTAAATCTTCAATTAATGCTTCGAATAAATAGTTATATTCGATACCTTCTTGTTTCAACACAAATCCCGCTTTCTTTGGAAGTGTTGCTTCGTCAATGTGGACAAAGGCAAATTGCGAAGTTAATGCATGTTTGTCTTCATCGCTCAAACGAGAAACAGTGTCCTCTCCAAAAGTAAGTGTTGTTTGTTGTTGTTTCGGTAATTTGCGAATAGGTGACTCGATAAAGAGACGTAATGTTTCCCCGCTCCAGGTAGACATTACTTGTAGAACGTCCTCAAATACACTTTCAAGAAGTTCACGTTTGACGCGCAAGACTTCTTTTTTACTTGCGTTCAAAATAGTCTGTTGCTCTTTTTCGTATTGTGATTTTGCTTCTTGTTTTAATGCAGTTTTCTTCGCCATTTCTTGTTGCGAATATTGTGCATTCATTTGATTGATGCGTTCTTCTTGTTCTTTAGTAGCAACCTCAATTCGCTGCTTTGATTCTTTTTCTAAATCCGCTAGAATAAGTTGTTTTAGTTGCTCTAAATCTTTCAAGAATACCCCTCCTCTTAACCTTTGTTAATGATAATTAAGATAGAAGCAAGTAATCCTAAGATTGCGTAAGTTTCAACCATTGCGGCAAAGATAATCCCTTTAGTAGATTCTTCAGGTTTTTTCGCTAAGATTTGTACACCTGCTGCTGCTACTTTACCTTGGGCAATCCCTGAGAATAAACCAGTGAATGCGATTGGTAAAGCTGCCATGAATAAGTATAAACCAGCTGCTAAAGTCATTGAAGCTGACATGTTAATCATGATGAAGAAGGCAACGATGAATCCGTAGATCCCTTGTGTACCAGGTAATAGTTGTAAGATTAATGCTTGAACGAATTTTTCAGGTTGTTCTTTAATTAAGGCAGCAGCTGCTTCACCGGCAATCCCTACCCCTTTTGATGATCCAATCCCTGAGAAGATAATGGCAATTGCCATCCCTAGAGCAGCAAAGATTTGCCCTCCACCATTTTCAGCGAAAAATGTTAACCAGTTTGTCATAATTATATTTCCTCCATTTATTCTGATTTCTGTTGTTTAATATCAACGTATTTTTCATATGTTTTGAACGGTTTTAATGCGCGTCCGCCGCCGTCGTAGAATTTACCAAAGAATTCAACGAACTGTAGACGTAAGCCATGAACGTAAGCTCCAAGGAATGAAAGGAAAATATTCAACCCTTGTAAGGCTACGATTAAGAAAATACCTGCTGTGAAACGTGCAACTGGTGGAAGGAATCCTACCAACATATTGAACGCACTCGCGATACTTCCCCCTGATACAGCTAGCGCCATTAGACGCGTGTAACTCACGACGTCTGCTACGTATCCACTAATTCCGTACAAGTTATATAGACCGCTCGCTAAACCGCCCCACTTGTTTTCGCTCGATAGGACAGTTACGACTACAATCGCAACGGCTGCAATAATCGCAATCGATGAACCGATTGTCGCAATCCAAGAAATATTGAGTACCATTGAGCCTAAGACATAAAGAATGATTCCCGTAATAATTGCTAACCATCCTAGATGACTCGTATAGGCATCAACATAAGCTTTTTTCTTTAGATTTGAGTAAGCCCCAAGTGATAAGCCGACCATAATTTGAATAACCCCGAAGATAATCGATAAGATCATAATCGTAATAAGGTCTTTTGAAAGTGATAGTGGCTGGAATGGTAAATCCGCACCGAATGCTGATCCAAAAATAATCCCCCAGATCATTACTGGGTAGCTTAGTAAGTGGAAGAACTTCAAGTTGCGATTCATTCCTTTATCAAAATGGAAGAACTTCAACATGATGAATGTTCCCAACCAGAGAAGCGCTCCGTATCCTAAGTCCGCTGCCATCATCCCGAAGAAGACGAGATAGAATGGTGCTGTATAAGGCGTTGGGTCTAATTCTCCGTATTTTGGTAATCCATACATTTCTGTTAGATTTTCGAATGGTTGTAAGAAGGCATTGTTTTCTAAAACCGTTGGCACTTCTTCGTATTCTTCTTCAGCAATCTCTAGTGGTAAGAAGACATGTTCGCCTTCTCCTAACTTCTCTTTGAGTTGAACTTCAACGTCTTCGACTGCTTTTGTAGTTAACCACCCTTGAAGCACGAATACATGTTGACCATTCACCAATCCATTTTTGGCTTGTTCTTTTTGTAATTCGTTATAAGTAACTTCCGCAGAAAGCTGTAACTTGCGAAGAAGGTCTTTTTCTTCTTGTAAGTCATCTAACACTTTCTTCTTAGCATCCACAACTGCTTGTTGCGCTTTAAGATTTTTCTCCAACTCAACAGAAGGAGCTTCTTCAAACGCGTACCATACAATACTGAAGTGTGCTTTCGCTAACTCTTCTTTGGCAGCTTGTTGTGCTTTTCGTGGATATGTCACCAATACTCCGATTTCTTCACGTGTGTGATACACTTCGTGAACGGAAATCAATTCGCTCTCTTTTAATCCGTCCAAGTACGCATTATCCGTCGCTTGAGGAATCGTCCCCATTTTCGTTTTCGTATATGGATGTTTAAAGATATCTTTCGGATAGAAATCAAGGGCGCTCCACTTACGAAGCAAAGCCTCTTTTTCACGAAGCTCTTTTAATTCGTCATCCTTTTTACGAAGTGTGTTACGAATACTTTCAACATGGTCCACTAAGGCGTCAGTGTCCCATTTTTGTACTTCTTTTTGTAATTCAGAAAGTGCAAATTGCTCTCTTGGCGTTTTTAACTTTTGAATTAATGACGGTTGCTTTTGATTTTTTTCGACAAAAGTAATAGCCGCATGAATCCCTTCGAATTTCTGTTGAAGAGCGTTAATCCCATCTGCATCGGCTTCTTGTAAAGCGATGGAATTTTCGGCAAATAGTTCTTTCGCCTGTTCTAGCGAGGTTACTTCTAAAGATTGTAATTCTTGAATAGCATCCAATAGGTCATTTTGTTTGTCCGTTGGGGCAATCAACATCACCTTATTCATTTTAGCTATTGCCATATCTCTTCAACACCTCCTTCACAGTATCCTGAACTAAATCCTGTTTCAGATGATTGAAACGTTCTTTCAGCGCAGCAATTTCCGCTAATTCGTCTTCTTTCACTTTCGCTTCGAACTCTGCTTTCTTTTGTTGATTTTTCTCTTTCAACTCAGCTTTGTAGACTTCTAAGGAATGTTCCATATTCGATTTAGCTTCGTTCACTCGTTGATCTGTCGCAGCATTCGTTTGGGATAATTGTTCCTCGAACTTTTCCTTCAACGCTTTTGCTTCAGACTCAATGGCCAAAACAGAATTTAGAATCTCTTGACTCATGTGACACCTCCAATCCATTCGCTTTCACGAATAGTAAAATGCTTTCCTTACCATTATAAACTTTATTTTGCTTTCATTCAAACGTTAATTCCCCATATTATCGGGCAAACTCAAACTTTATAAATAGGAAGAAACACAACTTTTTTAGAAAATTTTTTCTTTTCTATTGCTTTTTAGAACGTTTGTTCGTATAATAAATATGCAAACAAATGTTCGGGGGTATCGAAAATGGAACAACGCAAATCAACATTTACATCATTTATCAAACCATTAATCAATAAACTACAAGTCTCTCAAGAGGAATATGAAGAAAGAGATGTGTTCTTTAAAGCAACTGTTATGCCACTGATTGACGTGGTTGAACAAATTCACCACAGCTTCTACTTCAAGAAATCAATCGTACTCCACTTCGAGAAATACGATAACGCTGGGAATTTAATTACATTCACGAAGAACGGTATGATTAAGAGCCCTATTCAAATGAATAACCACTTTGTATTTTTAGAAGAAGGATCTAATATCACTCATATCTTGAATGTGGATCAAATTGTTGCTTGCATGGAATTAGATTAAAGCTGCAATTACCATATATGGTAATTACCAAATATGGTAATGTTTATTTTTAAAATTGAATCGAATCAAAGCAAAAAAGGCCAAATATGGACATGTCCATATTTGGCCTTTTTCGATTAAGACAATATAAAAAATGCACTCACAAATGCTATTGTGAGTGCATTTTATTTGTAGTGATTTTTGATATTTTTTGGAGTTGAGTTCGTTTCCGATAATTATAAGCAACCACTTCGACGCAGTGGTTTATTGACATTCTTTTCATCACTCTTGATTCAAGAATGTCTAATTAACTTTGCGAGAAATCATTCACGGTGTGAATGATTTGGAACTCAAAAAAAGCAGAATGACTTCACACTGTGAAATCATTCTTAGCTTCTGTCTTTCTGCCTCACATCCTATGTAGTTGAACTCGGGCTCACAGGACTGACGTCCACTTCCTGATATGCCCGCACGACTTGTTCCAAGTCCCTTGCGTCATATCAGTCCAGTGATTCAGTCCTGAGCGTTCGCCCTCGTATCCTATAAGATTGGTGCAAACAGCCTAGAAAATTTCTGTTTAAATCTCTTCCAGCGGTCCTGTTTTTCGAAGTATTTTTCGTTGGCAATGGTACAATTCTTCAAGTCATTCACGAAATCTTCCTCGACTTTTTTAGCAAACTGTTCGTTATAAATAAAGGCATTCACTTCGAAGTTTAAACGAAAACTTCTCATATCAAAGTTAGAGGTCCCAACGGTTGCCATTTCACCATCAACGACCATTGTTTTGGCATGAAGGAATCCTTTTTGATACACGTAAATCTTCACACCTGATTTCAATAATTGGCTTGAATAATATTCTGTCGCACGGTAAACGACTGGATGGTCCGGCTTACACGGAATCATCACGCGCACGTCCACTCCAGACATCGCAGCAATACTTAACGCCTCTTGGACACTTTCATCTGGGATAAAGTATGGAGTTTGAATCCACACTGACTTTTTCGCCATTAAAATCATCTTAACGAGACCAAACTTGATTTTCTGAACATCGCTATCTGGGCCCGTTGAAACAATCTGAATGGTATTATCGCCCTCTGCCTGAGTTAGCGGGAAATACTCTGGAATAAATTCTCGTCTTTGTTCTTCTTTAACTGCGGCGTTCCAATCGACGAAGAAACGCGATTGCAATGAATAAACAGCATCCCCAACAATGCGGAGATGTGTATCTCGCCAAGCACCAAGTGGACCTTTACCTAAATATTCGTCTCCGACATTAAATCCGCCAATATAGCCGATTTTACCGTCAATCACAACAAGCTTACGGTGATTACGATAGTTAATACGCCAGTTGATAAATCCAAGTGTGTACCCGAAGAAGGCAACAGATTGACCACCTGCTTCATGCAATTTATTCCAAAAAGAATTGCGTGTCATACGTGACCCTAGGGCATCATAAATGACAAGCACTTCGACCCCTTGTTGGGCTTTATCGATCAAAAGTTGCATGATTTCTTCGCCAATTTCATCTTGGTTGAAGATGTAATACAGCAAGTGAATATGATGTTTAGCGTTTTTAATATCTTCTTTTAGACGGTTAAACTTCTCTTGTCCATCCACAAACATCTCTACATCATTATTCTCGGTGATAATCGCATCATCGGCTTCAAGGAAGAAGGATGCTAAGTCTTCTTGGTACGGGTTCTTAAAACGGAATTTTGCAGGTCCGATTTTTTCCTTCGTATAAGCCAAATCTCGTTGTTGCTGCTCGACTAACTCTTGCAGACCGATCGTTTCTTGAGCACGCAGATTAAAGATGCGTTTTTTACGGATGCGTCGTCCAAAGAAGAAGTACATAATAAATCCGATGACTGGAAGCATCACAAGGACAATGAGCCATCCCCATGTGGCAGCAATTTCACGAGGCTCACGAAACACCGTGATAATCGCAGCAAACGTATTGACTAAAATAATGATATAAAGAATCGAACTAATAAATGCCATTGGCTCTCCTCTCAAAATTGAAAGAAAAAAGACCGCGACGAATCAGGGTCTTTCTCTTTTTTACTATTAATCGTTTAATAAATGTGATTGTTCGCGACGTGATAAGAAACGAGTTCCTTTTGGAATATATAGCGAACGTTTCACGTAAATTGGTGTTACTAAAAGTACGAGTGTCACTACTAATGTCACAACAAAGTTCATTCCAAAGCCGAAGAAACCTTGTGCTAAGGCTACTTTATCAGCTGAGAATAACGATGGTGCACCTATGGCTGTACCAATCGCATGCATACCATAGCTCACAAATGTTGCAATCAAGCTTGCTGTAACGACATTTAATGTTGTTGAAGACGTACGAGCATTGAAGGCTGTACGAACCGTGTTACGAGCAAAGAATCCTGCAACACCCACGAAACCGTATGCCATCACAGAATCGTGGAAAGGAACCATAAAATATCCTGCTCCGCTTGGGTGAATGAACATATGGATGACACCAAACAAGGTGCTCGCAATACATCCCCATACTAATCCGCGACGTAATGCCACGAAGATTAATGGGATAATCGCAAGGTCTACGACAAATGGAAGTGCCTCTTGTGGGATAAACGATAATACCGCACTTACCACAACGGCTCCAAGTACTTCAAGTAAGATTTTAACTGCTTTTGAATTCATTCTAATCTCCTTAAATCCAATTATTTCTTATAGTTAGAAGCTTCCATAATCATCGGTAAGATGACTGGGCGACGTTTTGTTTTATCGAATAAGTAACGACTTAATGCGTCTCTGACTTCTTGTTTGAGGCGTGGCCATTCGAAATCATCACTTGCCAAGTTTTCTTCGACAACTTCTGTCACAATCTTTTGCGCTTCTGTTAAAAGTTCTTCACTCGTCTTCATATACACGAATCCGCGTGAAATAATTTGTGGCCCGCTAAGAATTTTTCCTAGACGTCTTGAAATCGTCACAACGGCTACGAATACACCGTCTTCTGATAGAATCTTACGGTCTTTTAGAACGATATTTCCAATATCTCCCACACCGATTCCGTCTACTAAAACATTTCCTGCTGGTACTTGTCCAGTAACACTCATACGGCCATTTTCGATTTCCACGACATCTCCTTTACCAGGAATGAAGATGTTTTTATATGGAATTCCTAATTCGTTCGCAAGTTCTGCATGCGCTAAGAGGCTACGATACTCCCCTTGAACTGGGATAAAGAATGTTGGTTGAAGTAAATTCATCATCAACTTCAAGTCGTTTGGAGTTGCGTGCCCACTTGATTTCTTGCTGTTAGCCATTTCGAACACTTCCGCATCCGCACGGTAGATTAAGTCTTTTGTGCGAGCGATTTGTGTTTCCATTGCCACTGATGGAGTTGTTGCAATATACACTAAGTCGCCTTCGTGTAAGTTCACTTGACGGTGACGTCCAAGCGCCATCTTTTGCAAGGCTTTAATTGGCTCTCCAGCATTTCCAGTTTCAAGGATTACTAATTCATCATCGGCTAATTTCTTCATTTGATTGAAGTTCACGATTAACTCTTTATCTGGAACTGTTAATTTATTCAAGCTTAATGCGATATTGACGATTTCTTCAAGCTCAGATCCTGTTAGGAAAATCTTGCGGCCTGACTCGTAAGCAGCATTAATGACTTGTTGAATACGTAAAATATTACTTGCAACGCAGGCAACGATAATTCGGCCTTCTGCATTCATGAATGTTTCTAGCATCGTTTCAGCCACTTTACGGTCGCTGACGTTTTCGACAGTGCTTTCTGCGTCACTTGAATCGCTAAGTAGTGCTAATACATAGTCTTCACCTACGTCTGCGATACGTCCAAAGTTTGTTTGATATTCCACTGCTGCACTTTGGTCGAACTTGAAGTCCCCAGTGTACACA
>JABZYY010000044.1 GCA_015264885.1 Streptococcus sp.
CAATCCTTACTTAGCAGGTGTGTCACTTGTTAATTCAATTTGGTAGAGCGCTGATTTTTGACTACCTAAGTTAACATCATAGTATTTCACACGTTTGTTAACTGCTGTAATAGATTCTCCGACTAACGTTGGGAAGATAAATGCTTTATCATGAACGTATTTTTGCCATTCTTTATAGAACTCAATGTTTTTCGCTGAATCGAATGCATCTGTTGAAGAGATTTTATCCATAATTGCAGTCCCTTCAGAATCCACATAACGTTCAAAGTTGAATTTCGCAGATTCCCCGAATAATCCTGATGGATTTGGATCATAACCTGTAGACCAACCAGCTGCGAATACATCGATTTCTGGGTCATCCGCTTGAACTTTATCGTAGAATGAGTTCAATTCAATAGTACGTCCTGTATAAAGTTTTACATCTAACCCGATTTCTTTCCACCAGTTCAAGTATTGTTGAACAAGTGATTCATTGGCTTCATCACGAGTACGTGCTGCAAAGTTGATTTGTAGTTTAGAACCGTCTTTGTTCTCACGAAGTCCGTCACCATCAACGTCTTTATACCCCGCTTCATCTAGCAATTGTTTTGCTTTTTCTGGGTTATAAGTAAAGCCTTCTTGTTCTTTATTATAGATATCTTTAAAGAACGGAATGATAATTGAGTTTGAAGAATGTTGTAATCCGTTATACAAGTTTTGACCTGCCGCATCGATATCAAGTGCGTATGCCATTGCTTGACGAAGTTTTTCATCCGCCATTTTCGCTTTTGGATCTGTCACGTTTTTACCAGTCTCTTCATCATATTTTCCTAAGTGGAAACCAATATATTCATAAGCTGACTCTTCAGCACTGAGTAGTGTTACGTTGGTTAAATCTTTGTACGAATCATATTGAGAGTTTGGCATTGTAGCGATATCGTAGTTTCCAGCTTTCATTTCTGAGACGATATTATCTGGAGACACCACTTCCATTACGACTTTATCAACTTTTGCTACACCTTTATAGTAGTGTTCATTAGGAACTAATGTTACAGATTCTCCTGGAATAATCGATTCAATCTTGAATTGTCCTAAACCAACAAACTTAGTTCCACGAACGTAATCACTTTTTTCCCATTCTTTTTCAGGAATATCTTTGAAGATATGTTTTGGCATAATGTATGAACAAACTGAACCACCTGCTAATTGCATTGAAGGGCTCATTTCTTTGAAGTGAATTTTCACAGTATAATCATCCACTTTTTCAAGACCAGAAACGCTATCCGCTTTTCCTTCGTGGTACTCTTCCATACCGACTACATTTTTATAATCATCATCGTAACGAACACCTGTATAATCTTTATTCCCGATGGCTTGGTAAGCGAAGATATAGTCATCGATGGTTACCGGTTGTCCGTCAGACCATTTATAATCTTTTGAATTTAAAGTAACTGTTGCGGTTTTATTTTCAACGTCAAATTGGATGCTTGCAAGACCTGTATTTGTTAACTTACGATTTTCATCGTATTCAAACATACTTTCATCCACCAAACCACCAATCGATGAGTCCGTTGTGTCCTGAGATAACTCATCTGCAAAAATTCCAGAGAAAGGTGAAGCAGATACGATTGCGTATTTTAAGGTTCCACCTTTAATTGGAGTCCCGTCGTGAGTGACTTCAGAAGCGTATTTCGTTTTCCCGGCATTGCTACTTGTTGAAGATGATTGCTCTTTACTACCACATGCTGCTAACGTTAACGCAACCGTTGCAGAAAACAGAATCATTACATTTCTCTTTTTCATCATAATCAGTCTCCATTCTTTTATTTTAAGGCTTTTGAGTAACTCCATAAATTTATGTTGGGTTTATCATACTCCAACTTTTTAATAATTGCAATAGTTTTTCTAATCTTTTTTTAATTTTCATCAGTTTTTTCTCATTTTTGAAAAGTTTTTTCATAATGAAAACAAGCCTAGGAAAATTCCTAGGCTTGTTTGATTGCATTATTTAGCTGCTGTGTCAGAAGTTACTTCTAATTGGTATAATTGTGCTTTTGAATCTTTAGTTGCGATTGAAGTGTCATAGTATTTCACACGTTTGTTAACCGCAGTTACGCTATCCCCTACTAATGTTGGGATTAAGAACGCTTTGTCTTTAGCGTATGCTTGCCATTCTTTGTAGAATTCTACGTTCTTAGCTTCATCAAATGCCTCTGTAGAAGCAATTTTCTTGATGATGTTAGTACCTTCTTCGTTTACATAACGAGAGAAGTTGAATTTAGCAGTTTCACCGAATAAGTTCGCTGGGTTTGGATCATAACCAACACCCCATCCAGCTGAGAATACATCGATTTCTGGATCATCCGCTTGAACTTTTTCGTAGAAGTTATTCGATTCGATTGTACGACCTGTGTAAAGTTGTACGTCTAATCCAATTTCTTTCCACCATAATAAGTATTGTTGAACTAATGATTCGTTGGCAGCGTCACGAGTACGTGCAGCAAAGTTGATTTGTAATTTTGAACCATCTTTGTTTTCACGGATTCCGTCGCCGTCTACGTCTTTATATCCAGCTTCATCTAATAATTGTTTCGCTTTTTCAGGGTTATATGTGAAGCCTTCTTGTTCAGCATTATATACGTCTTTGAAGAATGGTAAGATGATTGAGTTTGTACCATAGTTTAATCCGTTATATAAGCTTTCACCGGCTGCGTCGATATCTAATGCATATCCCATTGCTTGACGTAAGTTTACATCAGCCATTTTTGCGTTTGGATCTGTAACGTTTTTACCTTGAGCCTTGTCGTATTTACCTAATTTGAATGCGATATATTCATAAGAAGGCGCGAATGAGCTTACGTAAGTTACGTTTGTTAAATCTTTAAATGCTTCGTATTGAGCACTTGGCATTGTAGCGATATCGTAGTTACCAGCTTTCATTTCTGAAACGATTGCATCTGGTGATACAATTTGCATGACTACTTTATCTAATTTTGGACGACCTTTGTAGAAGTAGTCGTTCGCTTTCAATGTTACAGATTCCCCTGCAACGACTGATTCAATTGTGAAGGCACCAAGACCTACAACTTTACTTCCACGAACATACTCACTTTGTTCCCATTCTTTAACTGGGATATCTTTAAAGATATGTTTTGGCATTGTGTATGCTGGGATTGCACCACCTGCTAATTGCATTGATGGTAACATTTTTTCAAAGTGAAGTTTCACTGTGTAATCATCCACTTTTTCAACACCAGAGATTGAGTCCGCTTTTCCTTCGTGGAAATCTTTCATCCCTACGATGTTTGTGTAACGGTCGTTGTAACGAGAACCAGTATAGTCTTTGTTACCGATTGCTTCGATAGCGAAGATATAGTCATCGATTGTGAATGGTTGTCCATCTGACCATTTGTAGTCTTTTGCATTTAAAGTAATTGTTGCTGTTTTTCCTTCAACGTCTAATTCGATAGATGCTAAACCAGTGTTTGTTAATTTACGGTTTTCATCGTATTCGAACATTGATTGGTCAACTTGACTCGCAATTGTTGAGTCAACTGAGTTTGATGCTAATTCATCGATGAAGATTCCACTGAATGGTGAAGCAGCTACAAGTGCGTATTTTAATGTTCCGCCTTTGATTGGTGTTCCTTCATGTGTCACTTCTGAATTGAATTTTGATTTTGAAGAAGCTTTTGATGCTTCAGATGAAGTGTTGCTGTTATTGTTTGCTGAACCACATGCTGCTAATGTTAGCGCTGCTGCGGCTGATAAGAATACTAAACTCTTCTTTTTCATATTTCCTCCATTCTCAGACACCCGATTCAACTTCCTTTGTATGTTGAATTGTCTGACAAATTAATACTTGATGTTAATTCTAACATAATTTTAATTTTTTGCAAGCAAAATCTCTAAAAATTTTAAGTTCATTTTAGTTATCTTTTTTATACTGTCTATACTTATTGATTTTATCGTATTTTCATCCATTCTATATGGCAACAAAAAAGGCCTCGCAATTGCGAGACCTTAAGATTGAATAGAATTCAATTATTTATCAGCTACACCAGTTTCAGATAGTAATTCTACTTGTTCCCATCCAGTTTCTTTTCCTTGAGCAATATTTACGTGTTTCACACGTTTGTTTACTGCTGTTAATGAGTAAGAGTTGAAACGTGGGATTAGGAATGGATTTTCGAATACGAATTTTTGCCATTCTTTGAATAATTCAACACGTTTAGCTGGGTCGAATGAAGCTTCTGAAGCAATTTCACTAATTAATTTAGTGTGTTCATCGCTCACATAGTGTGAGAAGTTGAAACGAGCGATTGGTCCATATAATCCATCTGGGTCAGGGTTGTAACCAATTGTGAATCCACCTAACCACATATCGTAGTCATCAGCATATTTCGTTAATTTTTCAGCATATGAGTTAAATTCTAATGCACGGCCGTTTAATAACTCTACGCGTAGACCAACATTTTTCCACCATTCAATGTATTGTTGAATAACAGCATCATCTGTTTGGCTACCAGTAGGAGCTAATAATGTGATTGTTAATTGTTTGCCGTCTTTGTCTTCTACATAACCGTCACCATCAATATCTTTATAACCAGCGTCTGCTAAGATTTTCTTAGCTTCTTCTGGGTTATATGTGAATCCTGGGACTTCTGATTTATCCGCATAGATTTCACCAAAGAATGGTGATAATAATGTATTCGCAGCAATACGTAACCCTTCATATGTTTCGTTGGCTACTTGTTCATTATCTAATGCGTACCCGATTGCTTTACGTAAAGCAGGATCACTCATTTTCTTATTAGGTTCGAATACGTGTTGACCTTTTTCTTTGTCAAAGTGACCCATGTTGAAACCAAGATAAGAAATACTGTTTGTGATGTTACCGATTAATGTGATGTTGGTGAAATTTTTATAAGTATCATATTGATCTGCAGGCATTGCAGCAAAGTCATATTTACCAGCTTTCACTTCTTGAACGATTGAGTCTGGAGATACAATATCCGCTTTTACGCCGTCCACTTTAGGTTCGCCTTTATAGTAGTAAGGGTTTTTCTTAAATGTTACAGATTCACCAGGAACTACTTTATCAACGATGAATGGTCCGTTACCTACGACTTTAGTACGAGCAGCATCTGAAGCCACAGCTTGATCATAAGTCATACCTTGGAAGATATGTTTTGGCATGATACTACCCATAATCGCATTTCCACCTAATTCTAAAGCTGGATATACTTCTTTTAAGTGAATTTTAACAGTTTGGTCATCTACTTTTTCTAGACCTGAGATTTTATCTGCTTTTCCTTCGTGGAACTCTTCCATACCAACGATATTTGCAGCATTTTCATCGTAACGAACACCGTTGTAGTCTTTATTTCCGATGAATTCATAAGTGAAGATATAGTCATCAATTGTTAAAGGTTGACCGTCAGACCATTTATAGTCTTTAGAACGGAATTTCAATGTTACAGTTTTGTTATCTCTATCTAAAGTAAATTCCATCATACCGCCATCTTTTTTGATGCGTTGGTTTTCATCGTATTCGAATAAGTTTGCAAATGCAAAATCTTCTAATGCACCGTCAGAATTGTCTACTGATAGTAATGGTTGGATTAACCCTTTAAATGGTGATGCAGATACGATTGCATAGTTAATTGTACCGCCTTTGATTGGTGTCCCTTCATTTGTTAGTTCTGTTGGGAATTTACGTTCTGATGCTTTTGCAGCAGACTCCCCACCCGCGTTATTCGCTTTGTTATTATTACATGCAGCTAAAGTTACTAATGAAGCAGCACCTAATAAACCAGCAATTGCTTTTTTGTTCATATGTTTCCCTCCAAATTGGAATGATATTAGAATAACTTAAATAATACTCCCATTCCCACCTTACTGCAACCTTTATTTCGTTTTCTCACCATATTTTTACCAAAATATCATTTATTCTTAATCATAAAATTCGCTTCATCATCGCGTCTCGAGCACATTACACGACATCTGTCTATAATCAAAGGACAATCGATTCTTCTTATTTCTTAACATCCCCATCCTATCAACATTTCTAGGAGAACGACAAAAAAAGCCGGAAGTTTTTTACTTCCAGCTTTCCCATTTTCTTATTGATGACTTGCAATATAATTAACCGCGTCTCCAATTGTTGTAATATTTTCTGCATCTTCGTCAGAAATTTGAACACCAAATTCGTCTTCTAATTCCATAACTAATTCCACAACATCTAGTGAATCTGCTCCTAAGTCTTGTTGGAATGTCATGCCTTCCGTTACTGTTTCTACGTCAACGCTAAAGCGGTTCGCAATTAGTTGAGCTACTTTATCAAAAACTTCTTGATTTGACATAACTCTCTCTCCCTTCTCATTAAGGTTCTATATTCGGTACTGCACCATTTCGGGCAGATCCTCTTCTCCGCAACCATGTGCGGGCTATCCTCTAAATGGATAGTACTGTTATTTTACAGAATTCTTGTGAAAATGTCTATACCTTCAATAAAAAGTACGATTTTCTTAGCGATTTCTTATTACTTAACGAAGAACAAAATGCCCAGGTTCCACCTCTTGTAGGCTTGCTTCTTCGCTAAACTCTTCCCCTTTATACACCAAACGTTTGCGATTCTTTTCTTCGCGCGGATCTGGAAGCGGAATGGCTGAAAGCAGACTTTTCGTATACGGATGCTGCGGGTTATTATACACGCAGTCCGCAGAGCCTAGCTCCACAATACGACCACGATACATCACTGCGATACGGTCGCTAATGTATTTCACCATAGATAAGTCATGGGCGATAAATAAATACGTAAGGCCGATTTCTTTTTGTAATCTCTTCAGTAAATTCACGATTTGCGCCTGAATCGATACGTCTAGCGCTGAGATGGCCTCATCACAGACGATGAATTTTGGATTCACTGCCAAAGCACGCGCAATCCCAATCCGTTGACGTTGACCGCCTGAGAATTCATGTGGATAACGATTCGCATGTTCTTTATTCAATCCTACTGTTTCAAGCAGTTCATCCACCATCGCATCACGCTCTTCTGCCGTTTTCGCAAGGCCATGAATATCAATGCCTTCTGCAATAATATCACGCACTTTCATACGACCATCAAGGGATGCATACGGATCTTGGAAAATCATTTGCGCTTCTTTACGAAACTCGAGTAATTCTTTTCCTTTTTTCAAATTCGCAATATCTTTTCCTTCGAAGAGAATTTCGCCATCGGTTGGTTTATATAAACGAAGTAAGGCACGTCCAGTCGTTGATTTGCCTGAACCAGACTCCCCCACTAGACCAAATGTTTCGCCTTCATAAATCTCAAAGGAAATATCATCGATGGCTTTCACCACATTTTTCTTCGAACCAAAGTACTGTTTTAAGTGCTTTACTTCAACCAGTTTTTTTCTTTCTTCTGAATTAGTCATGTGCCTGTCCTCCTTCTGTAAAGAAGAGGTTGCGTCTTCTTACGATTTCTTCAGGAACAGGTACTTTTGGTGCACGCGGATCCAAGAGCCATGTTGCTGCAAAGTGTGTCGGACTCACTTCAAACATAGGCGGTTCCTTCACACGGTCAATCTCGAGCGCCACATCACTACGAAGTGCAAAGGCATCTCCTACTGGTGGGTCGAGTAAGTCTGGTGGACTTCCAGGAATCGCATAGAGCGTATCTCCTGTATGCAATGTTGGCATTGAACGAAGCAATCCCCAAGTATATGGATGTTGCGGATTGTAAAATACTTCATCCACTGTTCCTACTTCAACGACTTTTCCGGCATACATGACGGCGACACGGTCTGCGACATTGGCCACCACACCAAGGTCATGCGTGATAAAGATAATCGCCATTTGGAATTGTTGTTGCAGTTCTTTTAAAAGCTCTAAAATTTGTGCTTGAATCGTTACGTCAAGCGCTGTTGTCGGTTCATCAGCAATCAGCACATCTGGATTACATGCTAAGGCAATAGCGATGACAATCCGTTGACGTTGCCCACCAGAGAATTGATGAGGATATTGTTTCATACGCTCTTTGGCATTTGGAATACCTACAAGCTCTAGTAATTCTTCAGCACGTTTATCGGCTTCTTCTTTTGAGGCTTTCTCGTGCTTTATAATTACTTCTGTAATTTGTTTTCCAATCTTCATCGTAGGGTCGAGTGACGTCATTGGGTCTTGGAAAATCATGGCGATTTTCTTCCCACGAATCGATTGCATATCACGTTCGCTCTTTTCGAGGATATTTTCACCTTTAAAAATGATAGCCCCCTCTTTAACGACCGCATTATTCGATAATAGTTTCATGACACTTTTGGCAGTTACACTTTTCCCTGAGCCGGACTCACCGACAAGAGCAAGTGTTTCGCCTTTTTCTAACTTCAGATTCACTCCACGAATCGCTTGTACTTCTCCCGCAAATGTTTCGAAGTGGATTCGTAAGTTTTCAATCGATAAAATAGTTTCGCTCATTCGAATCCTCCTAGTCTTTCATTTTCGGGTCAAAGGCATCGCGTAACCCGTCTGCCAATAAGTTGAAGCTAATCATTAGAACACAGAGTACTCCTGAAGGGAACCACATCAAGTGAGGATATAAACGGAATGTTTTGTATCCACCGTTAATAAGGGCTCCAAGTGACGCATCCGGACTCGGAATCCCGATTCCAAGGAAGCTTAAGAAGGCTTCAAAGAAAATCGCTGATGGGATAGAGAACATTGTCTGAATGATGATTAAACCAGCCATGTTTGGCAATAAGTGTTTAAAAGCAATCTTCCAGAAACTTTGCCCTAACGCACGAGATGCTAAAATGTATTCTAAATTCTTTTGTTTCAAGGTTTGCGCACGCACGACACGCGCCATCGTTACCCAACTTGTAAATCCAATCGCGATAATAATCGATACGAGACCTGGTTTTAAC
>JABZYY010000045.1 GCA_015264885.1 Streptococcus sp.
TTTGGGTATAATCCGACTTATTTAAGTAATACTCTCAAAAAAAGTACTGGAAAAAATTTCCAGGAAATTCTATTGGAAAGACGACTAATGCAAGCTGCTGATTTATTAAAATCTACAGACTTCACTATGGATACCATTGCTTTCGAATCTGGCTTTTCTTCAACAAGTTATTTCTTCCGACAATTTAAGAAATACTATAATTGCACTCCTAAAGTTTATAGAAAAGAGAACTAATTTCTAATAAGAAAAGCAATGCTCCGTCGAGCATTGCTTTCCTTATTTTTTCAACTCTTCAATTAATTCTTGAATATCTTTTCTTGCTTCTTTAATCGGAAGTCCGACATAAACATGATTCATCTTTTCACGTTCAATATATCGATGTTCGATTCCTTCTTTAAGAAGCTTTTCATGTAACAATCGATTATCTGGATAAAGGATATCATGCGTCCCAATATAAATACTAATTCTTCCTAATCCTGATAAATCTCCAAATAGTGGACTCACTAGCGGTTGTTTCAAATCTTCCCCTGCCCAGAGCTTTGCCACTTCATGAACCCCACTCTGTTTAAGGATTGGGTCAAATGGTTCATACGAGGCGATTTCAGGATTATCCGTTGCAATATCCACCCAAGGAGAAAATAGAACGAGTTCCTTTGGCTGTGGTAAAGAAAGTTCTTTTAAGTAAATAGCAAATCCTAAGGAGAGCCCTCCTCCTGCAGAATCCCCCATGAAAATAATAGAATTCGGATTTGTATGTTCTTCTAAAAGTCCGCGATATAACTTTTCTAACTTTTCATACGTCTCGCGGTATTGATGCTTTGGAGCCTTTGGATAAATTGGAAACACCACTTTTGCGTCTATCGCCCGTGCTATTTTATGCACCAAGGTAAAATGCATCATCGATGGTTGCAGTACATACGCCCCACCATGTAAAAATAGAATTACTTTTTGATTAGCCTCTTTATTATCATTCCACACAAACACTTGCATGCCATCTACATCTTTTTCTTGGACATCTACTTTAATATATTTCTTTGGATTTGTGATAGGAACATCATTCCCCTTGGCCAATTTATTTAATTCTTGCTCAAATTTTTCTGGATTATCTTTTGAATATATCAGTGGTTTGACAAATAGAAAGAGTAATCGTTCCATTAGATAACTTAAAAAAGAACGCTTTTCAACTTTTCTCACATAATGAATTCCACAATAGATTATCACAGCACCTATAACAATCCCTATTAAAAATCCACTCATCTTAATACCTTCTTTCATACAAAAAAGGAGCTAAAATGCTCCTTTTCATTATAACTTTATTGATTAATATAAGCTAGCAGACCCTCAAAAAAATCTTTTTCAGGTAATTATCTACTTTATTCAAATTTTGCTTTATTCGCTTCGTTTGCTGGCTTCATATCGATTTGTAGAAGGTTCACTAAATTCTTATCATCGATGGTTGCATTGCCTTTGTCATCCACCTTAATCGCTAAATAGTGTTCGTTTCTATCGTAATAATCCATTCCTTCTAAGTTGACATAGCCATCTCCTCTAAATCCAACGGCAGCTAAGCGGTAAATAAATTTATACAAGAGCGCTTTTGTAAAGTCTGTTTGTGCGACTTTTTGTGCTTCTTCAACAATCCCTTGAAAGAAAGCTTGATTATTTCTTTGATAACTTGCTTGTACTTCATATTGGTATAAATCAACACGTGGTGCTCTTAATTTCAAATACACGGTATCGCCTTCCACTTTATAATCTTCAAGCGTATAAGCTGCCGCTCTTCCTAAGGCATTTGTATTTACCTTTAAGTACATTGGAGCATAGACTTTAACGGGATACTTCACTCCTTGATACTCCACTTCCCCGTCATTTGTAAATGTTGGGCGTGCTTCCTTCAAGAAGTTCACCATGTAATCATTCCAAATACGTGTAAAGAATTCCTCTTGGCTTGAAGTCCCTGTTGCTTTTAGAAGCACATCAAAGTTTTCTTGGTTCACAAATACTGCATCCACGAGTTTTAATGCTTCTAGAACTTTTGTATCAGTGATGCTCTTTTTCTTTTCATTCAAGGCCTCTACTGCTTTTTGCACACCCTCCAAGTTCATCGTAACGGTTTTTCCGCTATTTGATTCAACATACGTTTGTTCGTATTTTGTCAGTGGTGCAACCTTTGCATTCCAATCAAATGATGCTGCTGGACTATTAGCATCCTTTTTTGTATTAGAAGCTACCTGTGTTGTTACTTCACTTGTTGCTTCTGTTGTTTCCTTTGTTGATTCTGATGTCGATTTAGACTGAGAACATCCTGCCACTACTAGTGATAGGAGGGCTACACTCCCTGCTAAAAATCGTTTCGTTCCTTTTTTCATAAATGACTCCTCTCATCTCATATAGAGAATGTTTTCACGATCACTTTCATTCATTGTACCACAATTCTTTGAGCTTCAAAACAAATTTCCGCAAAATCCAATCATATTAACGAAACAATCGCATTAAAAAAGCACCCTCACCATCGTGAGAGTGCTTGCTTCATTGATTATTGTAATTTTTCTAAGTCGGCTTGTAAGGCATCTACTTTTTCTTTTGCAGCTTCTTCACTATCTGCTTTCGCTCCGATGTAGAACTTAATTTTTGGTTCTGTACCACTTGGACGAACTGCAATCCAAGATCCATCTTCTAAAATATATTTCAATACATTTGAAGTTGGAAGTCCGATTTCAGAAACGACACCGTTCGCATCTTTTTGTTCATTTACTGCGAAGTCTTGTGCTAGAGCTACTTTCAAGCCTCCAAAGCTTGTTGGAACTGAAGTGCGTAAGCCGTCTAATAAGGCTTTGATTTTTTGTGGGCCTTCTAAACCAGCTACTGTTACAGAAATTGTTTTTTCTAAGAAGTAACCATGTTTTGCATATAATGCTTGAAGTCCGTCGTATAAAGTCTTGCCTTCGTTCTTGAAGTGTGCTGCTACTTCTGTAAGTAATAACACTGCTTGAACGGCATCTTTATCACGTACGAATGATTTCACTAGGTATCCGTAGCTTTCTTCGAAACCGAACATGAAAGTATGATCTCCAGTTTCTTCGTCATGTTGGATTTGTTCTGCGATGAATTTGAATCCTGTTAATACATTCATCATTTCAGCGCCATAACTCTTAGCAACTGCTGTTGGAAGTTCGCTACTTACGATTGATTTCACGACAAGCGCATTACTTGGAAGAGTTCCTGCTTGTTGGTGAGCGTATAATAAGTAATCAACTAAAATTGCCGCGATTTGGTTTCCTGTAATCACTTGGTAGCTTCCATCTGGCAAGCGTACGGCTGCACCCATACGGTCTGCATCCGGGTCAGTCGCTAATAATACATCAGCACCCACTTTTTTCCCTAATTCTACCGCATACTCAAATGCGCCTGCTTCTTCAGGGTTTGGAGATTTAACTGTTGAGAAGTCTCCATCTGGCACTGCTTGTTCTTCAACAACGTGCAAGCCTTTGAAGTTTGCTTGTTCTAATGCTTTTTCAACAAGCATTAAACCAGTACCATGTAATGGTGTATACACCACTGATAATCCTTCCACATCGCTAAGAAGTTTGGGATTTACAGAGACTGTTTTAATTTCTTTCAAGTACGCATCATCCACGTCTTTCCCGATAATCGTTACAAGTCCTGATGCTTCTAATGCTTCATCATCTAACACTTTAAGTTCAAGCGGATTTGCTACTTGGCGAACGTACGCTGTTAATGCATCCGCATCTTTTGGAGGCATTTGACCGCCGTCTTCACCGTATACTTTATATCCGTTGTAAGCTGCTGGGTTATGACTAGCTGTAATCATAATTCCCGCAAATGTATGCAAGTGACGTACTGCAAATGATAATTCTGGTGTTGGACGTAAGCTTTCAAATACATACGAAGCAATCCCATGAGTTGCTAAAGTACGTGCAGACTCCATTGCGAATTCTGGTGAAAAATGACGTGAATCGTAAGCAATCGCTACCCCACGTTTTTTCGCTTCTTCCCCGTAACTTTCAATTAAGCGTGATAATCCTTCTGTTGCCTGACGCACTGTGTAAGTGTTCATTCGATTAATCCCAGGTCCCACAATTCCACGCATTCCCGCAGTACCAAACTCTAATGGTGTATAGAAGGCTTCCTCTTTTTGTGTGTCATCCATTGATTGTAATTGCACTTTTAATCCTTCTTCAAGTGCCTCAAAAGATTCCCATAATTTTGCTGTTTCTTTCCAACTCATTTGCATTCGTCTCCTTCTACTGAGTAATATTTTACGTTCTTTTATTATCCCCGATTTTCCGAATAGTTTCAACTTCTTTGTGAACTAAAAATCAAGATTTTGAACTTCGAAGCCGTATTCCTGAATATGTGTTTTCAGCATATGCAAGAATCGCCCTGCTTCTTTGGATAATTTGCGTTGATCGTGTTGCAGGATTCCGAGTTCCATTGTATCTTCTACGTCCAGCGGCACCGCAACAATCTTATCATCATTTAGCTTACTACTAATAATCCCTGAACTGATGGTGTATCCATTTAGACCAATCATTAGGTTAAAGATGGTCGCACGGTCACTAACTTTAATGCTCTTCTTATGCTCCATCGTGCTGAGGATTTCCTCTGAGAAGTAGAATGAGTTTTCTTCCCCTTGCTCATATGACAAATAAGGGTAATCTTCTAGTTCTTCTAGAGTAATGCTCTCTTTTTCTGCAAGTGGATTTTGTGTGCTTAAGAACACGTGTGGTTTCGCTGTAAAGAGTGGCGTGAATACTAAGTTCTTTTCTTTGAATAATTTTTCCATCACTTTGCGGTTGAAATCATTCAAATACAAGACACCAATCTCACTCTTATAGTTCGTGATGTCTTCTAAAATGTTTTGAGTCTCCGTTTCACGAAGCGTGAATTGATATTCATCTCCTGCTTCCTTTTGAATAAAATCAACGAAAGCATGCACCACAAACGCATAGTGTTGCGCGGATACGGAGAATGTCCGTTTCCGTTTCGTTTGTCGTTTATATTTCTCTTCCATCAAATTGACTTGGTCTAACACTTGGCGAGCATAGACTAGAAACTCACGCCCTTCTCCCGTCAATGTAATTCCAGTATTCCCCCGTTGAAAGAGGGTGATATCCATTTCTAATTCCAACTCACGAATGGCCTTTGATAAACTTGGTTGGCTGACATATAAGTCTTTTGCGGCTTCATTCATGGAGCCTTTTTCAACGATTTTCTCGAAATAAATTAATTGTTGAATTCTCATTCGACCACTCCCTTCTATTACGTTTATTGTACCATCTTCCTGCAAAAATAAAAATAAACTCCTCCATGCAATTTGCATGAAGGAGTCGATAGGAATTTGTTCTTATTCTTGGAATTTGAATACGACAGAAGAATCGTATAATTTAAGAACTTTTTCAAATAAAATTTTGCTTGCAATCGCTGCTGCAATTGGAACAACGAACCATACAATAGCTGCTAAGGCAACATTCAATCCAGCATCGATAGAAGCTAACGGTCCTACCAATCCTACGATACCGAACCCTGCAGATTGTGGAGTACCACTTACTGAGAATAGCGCTACTGGAATCGCTGAAAGAATCGCTGTTGATAAACATGGAATCAAGATCACTGGATACTTGAATAAGTTAGGCATCATTAATTTCATTGCCCCTAGAGCGATGGCTAATGTTACCCCTGATTTATTGACTTTCCATGAGTGAACCACTAATGCTACGGCTGTTGCAGCAACCCCCATAGCAGCGGCCCCGGCAGATACACCGTTTAATTGAATTGCTAAACCAATCGCTACAGTTGAGATTGGCGAAATAATTAATGTTGCGAATGAGCAGCAGATTAAGATTGACATCAAGATTGGTTGTAATGTTGTGAACTCGTTGATGACTTGACCAATGGCTGCTGTAATCATTTTAACGTATGGTAATAGTAATAATCCGATAAATGCAGATCCCACCCCAACGACGATTGGCATTGCAACAACGGCAGTTGAACCAAATTTATCTTTGATCAGCATTAACATTCCCACAGCGATACCAGCAGTGACCATTGTATTAATCAAGTCCCCTGTTCCAGCACCAACATATTTTTGAAGTTCTGCATTATACGTCACTACCCCACTGGCTACGAAGCAGGCCCCTGCAACAACCATCATCGGCATTGGTTTAAATCCGAATTGTAATGCAATTAAGCCCCCGATAATCAGTGGAGTTGCTAATTGGAAAATAACCGCGATTTGCGTAATGGTTACTGCGATTGGATATTGACTAAAATGTTTTAAAATTGCTGAAAGAACGGCATTTGGAATCAGTCCGACGATAACCCCTAGGGCTGTCCCTGCTAAGATTTTATTGATAAAAACTGAAGCCGTCATTTTTTGTTTTGCTTGTGCTTCCATAGTTTTGTCCTCCTCTAATCTGAGCTATTTAGCTCCAAGAATTTGTTCTTTACAATGAACCAATGCTGTTAAAAACTCACAATATGGTGTTGGAACGCCATATTTTTGTCCTTTACGCACTACCGCTCCGTTGATGTAGTCGATTTCTGTTAAACGATTATTTTCATTTAAGTCTTGATACATCGATGGGTGATGAAGCCCGATTGTTTCACGATTATAACAATTCGTTTCGATGAAATCTACAATTTCTGAAACATTTAACAGAATGTTTTCATTTTTTGCAACTTCTGAAAATTCTTTCACAATATTTTCAACTATCATATGAGCCGGCGTTGTAGAGCCAAATTCATACATGTTACTCATCAAGATGGTGCAAAGTCCGTTCATCGTTCCATTTACACATGCTTTCTTATAAATAGCGAATAGAATGTTTTCAGAATAGCTTGCATTCAATCCTCCACTATTCAAAACATTAACGATTTCTTCTGCCTTCGCTTTTGCCTCTGGTGTATCTACCAAGTTCTTCAAAGCGACTGTTCCACTACCGAAGAGTTTCACGCGACCAGGGCCTTCCATTCCAGCCGTCCACATCGTGTTCCCAATAAAGATATCTTCTTTTGGAACAAACTGTTCAATCACTTCTTCGTGTCCAATACCATTGAGTAAGCACAGCACTCTTGTTTCATCATGAATGACTGGTTTCAAGTCTGTTAGCATGCTTTCTAATTGCATCGCTTTTGTAAATAAGATAATGAGGTCACTCGTCATCTCTTCTGTGACTTCACTTTGAAGCACCGCTGGTAATTTTACAACGATTTCTTCTCCATTATAGTTTGCCTTTAGTCCTTCTTTTTGAATGGCATCCACATGATCTTTCCATCCATCGACTAGGAGCACTTCATGCCCTGCTTGATGGAGCATTAACCCAAAGCGACTTCCCATAGCGCCAGCACCTGCGATTGTAATTTTCATCGTAATTCCTCCTTTATATTTAAAAAAACTTATTGTTTCCGTCTTTATTCTTTGTTACAATAATTGTGTAATATTTCACTTAAGAAATCAGGAGATGTCAAATGGATATTAAACACCTACACTACTTCATTAGTATCGTTGACCATGGCGGATATTCCAATGCCGCTCGTAGTTTATTCATTACGCAACCGACCCTTTCTCAAACCATTAAAAAATTAGAATCCGAATTACATACTCCGCTTTTTATTCAGCAAACTAACAATAGTATTCGACTGACTGAAGCTGGACAGCTCTTATACGATAATGGTAAGAAAATCATCTCTTTGATGGAAGGGACTGTGGCTCAAATTCATGAGCTCAATCAACCTCAAAAAGAAACAATTCGAATTGGGCTACCGACACTTTTTGCGATCAAATTAATGCCTGAGTTCTCGCGCTTTATGATGTCGCATCCTTCGATTCACTTAACGATGGTACAAGGCGGTTCGCGTGAGCTTCAAACTGCACTAGTAAATGAAGAAATCGACCTTGGTGTTCTCTCATTTCCAAAGATTGAGTCCAATATTGTGATTGAACCGTTCCAACAACATTTCGCTGGTTATCAGGCGAGTCTTGTCGTTCCTAAGGGTCATCCCCTAGCTTCGAGAGACTCTATCACCTTTGAAGATTTGAAGGAGGAACGTTTTAGTACCTTATCTGAACACTTTATGCTTGGGAAATTATTACACCAACGCTCTAGACATTTTGGCTTTGAACCGAATATCGTTTACGTAGACGACAACTGGGAAGTACTCCTTGCTAGTCTTGCAACCTTTAACTCCGTCTGCATCATGGCGCTGGAATATAAAGAATTTTATTCAGATGACGAACTCGTATGGATTCCTCTCATCGATAAAAATGGATTCTTCCCTATCGGAGTTGCTTATCGTCCAAACGAAAAATATTCGCAAAACATCTTAGAACTCATTGAATTATTACGAACTTTATAAGGATTCCTCTGTTTTTATTGTACCTTCCTTGTGAAGTTTTTACCAATTGAATTTTCTTATAGTTGTATTAGTTTTTCTTATAGAACAACAAAAAAGGAACGGACTTCTCTCAAAGTTCGTTCCTTTTACTGTTTCAATTTATCCGACTAGATAGCCCAGTCTCCGTTGCGGAAGATTGGAACTACAGTACCGTCTTCACGAATACCGTCTACGTTCATTTTTGGACCACCAATCATGAAGTCCACGTGTACATCCGCACGGTTTAATCCAGCTTCTCTTAATTCTTCTTCAGTTTCGAAGTTTTCTCCACCTTTAACGCTTGTAGCATATGCTGAACCAATTGCTAAGTGGTTTGATGCATTTTCATCAAATAATGTATTGAAGAATGTAATGCCTGAT
>JABZYY010000046.1 GCA_015264885.1 Streptococcus sp.
GTGTTAAAGTCAATTCATTTAAAGAATTTTTTTCAAAAAAACAAAAGGCTTTCAACAGCTAAATAAAAACATCGATTAGCCATACGACTAATCGATGTTTTCAAAATTATATTATTCATTTTCTTGTTTGTTTGTAAAAACAAAACCTAAAGCAATCATTACTAGTAAAGTTGCAATAAACATTGTACTTACAAGTGATGATGTACCAGTATTTGGTAAATCTTTTTGAGGTTTAGAAGGTTCAGGGGTTGGTACAACAAGCGATGATGTACCAGTATTTGGTAAATCTTTTTGAGGTTTAGAAGGTTCAGGGGTTGGTACAACAGGTGCGGTATACTTGTTTTTAAATGTTGTATCTGCATCATAAGTTACTGTAGCAACATACGCTTTATCTTCTTGTTTCACTTCAATTGATACCTTTTTAACGCTATTATCGTAAGTGATTTGCGCATCATCACCACTAACCTCTACTACTGAATAATTGTAAGTTCCAGCCTTTTCGAATGCCACATCTTTAAAGGTAATGCTTCCATCAGCAGCATTCTTGGCCGTTTGAATAACATTTCCATTTTCATCTAATAGATTAAATGTGAATTCTCCCTCTACTAAATCACGACCTTCTAATTCTTTTTTAAACGTTAGGTCTTGCTTAATGGCTGAAAGAATACGGTTAGTAATAACTGAGTTTGTCCCTTTCGTTACCACTTCATGAGTATAACCTTCTGGAACATCTAATTCTTCGACTGTGTACTCATAAGCTACTCCATTACTAGATGCCGGTAAATCAGTGAAAGTATGTTCCCA
This sequence comes from Streptococcus sp., assembly GCA_015264885.1. Lineage (GTDB taxonomy): Bacteria > Bacillota > Bacilli > Lactobacillales > Aerococcaceae > Granulicatella. The sequence continues at coordinate 805 of JABZYY010000046.1, forward strand.
ATGGTTCTCCTCTGACAATTCAATGGCTTCACCATAGTTTTCACCATTTTGTTTCAATTGAACTTTAATAGCTTTACGTAAGCCAAGTTTATTGTCATTATCTTCCCATCCTTTTTTAACAGTATGCGTTGTCGTTTTACGTGTATTTGTGATTGTAAATCCTTCTTTTTGAGATCCTTCTCCGGTAATGACTGTCTCATAATCTTTACCATAGTTTTCCTCAATGACTTCTTTCACTTGGTAATCAGTCACAGTTGGATCTAATGTCTTACCATCAATTGTTAGTTTAAAGATACCTTTCCAGTCGTTGGCATTATTTAAGACTATTGTTGCTAAAACAACATCTGGATTACTCTTACTGCTTAATTCCACTTTAATACTTGAAATAGAAGCATCTTTTTCCCCACTCCAAACCTTAGCAACTGGAATGTATTGTGGCAATTGGTTTGAAACGGTATTTGTTTCACCAAAAACAGATGGATTTTCAGCATTGCGGTTTGTATAGAAAACATTCGTTGCTGTTAGTGTATCTGTTGCACCATCTGTGTATTCTGGAGTTTTCATTTCCACTACGAAGTTCACAACTTCTCCTGGAACAATCTTTTCACCTTTATTCAATACAACCTTGATGGCTGTTACTTTTGTAAAATCAGCAATTTGATCTGCTGTGACCCAGCCACTCGCCTGCGTTGCATCATATGGAGAATTTGGCAAGCTTGTTGACGTATGATAATAAACGGTATATTTACTTTCAACGTTTAAAGCTTTTGTGAGAACCGGAGTGAATCCAGAACCATTTTGATCTCCTGCGTATGGAAGACGATCATACAACGTAAATGTTTCGATATCGTACGTACTATAGTTTTTCGTTTGCAACTGATATTTATACTCTTGACCATAGTTCTGTTGAACCATGTTTTGAGTCCAACTTCCATCTTTTGTCGAAATAAATTTCTCAGAACGAATTTCAGTCGGTAAGTTTACAATCGTAGAAGATTTTGCTGCTACGATTCTATCTGGAACTTTTCCATCTGGCGTCTTAATCTTAAACACATTGTCTAACATTGTTTGTGACGTTACATTACTTGCTAAAGGAGAAAACTCTTTTGCAACTAAGAACACATGATTATCTGTATTTTTCTTATAATCATCCGCCGTTTGAACTGCTGTTGGCATTGCCTCTTTCGTAATTGTTGCTGAAACAATTGCTGTAAAGTCACGACCAATCGTTTGGTCATTGTAGAAATCAAGATCTTTTAACTCAAATATTACCGCTTGACGACCGCTTCCATTGTAATTTTCAACGACTCTTGGTTCACCCTTCACCATGTTTCTATGCTCTTTTTTATCAATATAGTACCCTTCATAAGTGATTCCCTCAGGTAAGACATCAATCACTTGAGCTCCATTTACACGACGGTTGACTGATAAGTTACTAAAATCAGCAGTAACACTATATTCAACAACTTCTCCTAAATCACCTGTTGGATTTGAACGAGTAATCTTAGAAATACGAATTTCTTCTTCTTTCACTTTTACATCTTCGTATGATTCACTCTTGTTTGTAGAGAATTTTCCGTCTTCCCCATAGCCATCCACTAAACCTTCTGCATGCATACTATTATTGTATCTAACAGGTTCTTTACGTTCAGTTTCGTCAAATGGATTTAATAATTTCGTTTGGATAAATGTAGATGTAATTTCTCCTGCTTGAAGAACTTTCCCATCTTGAAGCTTTATTTTTATACTGTCATAAGTACGATTTACTTTTTGATAGGCGTCTTTCTTTAAAGTTCCTGCATAAATTTGTTTTGCTTGATTTGTGACTTTATTATAGGCATCTTCGTCTACAATCACAATTTGTTTACTACCTTTAGCAATACTTCCTAATTTCACTTCGGTACCATCTGCTTTTACCCCATATACATCCATATCAAATGGTGCATTGGAAACAGGAGAACCGACTGAGTAGAAATACATTCTTTCATCTAAGTCTTCATCAACTAATGTTAATTTAGAAATTGTACTTGGAGAAGTATTCGTAAACCCAAGAATCCATGTCGCTACAGATGTATCTGGAGCACCAGCATCAACGTTTAAAGTTTGTTTATCGTTATTAGATTTACGGAAAGAAGAATCACTAATCAATTGTCCAATGAGTTTAAATTGAATATCATCGCTAACTGTTAATTTTGGTTCTGATTCTCCGTGTTGAATAAACGTCAATTCTGTTTTTGCGTTATTAACAATGTTCGTTTTTGTTTTAGCATTTGGAAAACTTAAAACAAGTCTCTCCTCGCGTAAAGCAAGTTCCGCTTCACTATTTGTGTCATTTAGAGTGTCGCTACCAGTAATGGTTTTACTAACAGTACCATCTGCATTTAATGTCCATCCTGGATTTTTTGCAGGATCAAAGACAGCTGTTCCTGTAGTCCCGTCAGCTTTTTCATATGTTGGTAATGTGTCGGTAATTGTAATTGTTTTTGCAGCACGTGTCTGTGCTTTTCCATTTCCCCAGTTTTGAGTTTGTCCACCACCTAAAGTATTCGTTGATAAACTAAATTGGAAAGTAACATCTGAGGCTTTTGTAATTGCTTCCCCCGTTGCCTTCCCACCATAAATTTCACGGTTATCAATAGTATACGCTTGTGTAGTATTTGTGCCGTTATATTTAAACAATGACTGTTTATCGACTTTTACTTTATAAATTAATGAATCCGTTACTTCCTTTAATGTGTTTCCAGTACTATCTTTTAACACGATTTTCGGAGAGAATGTATAACCTTCTGGAGTTACACGGTCCTTGAATTTAAATGTAAAAGGAAAACTTGCTGTGGTTGTTTGCGTAATGTCTGACAAGTATACTTTTAATAGACCTGGTGTCGAATTATCTACGCTCATCACTGGTCCACCAGTCGCAACTGTAAATTTCTCGATATATTCTGTAGGATAGGTAAACTCAATATAGCCGCCAACAATAGATTCACTCACTAAAGAGCCGTCTAATTGAACATCCCCTTGACGATTTTTTGTTGTATATTGTTCGTCACTACCAGTTGAGTTTGTGGCAGTTACTTTTACTTGACCGATTTGTGCATTTACCCCTAAAGCACCTGTAGCTGCGGCTTCGTTTGCTTCAGAAGTAGTATTTTCTGTACTCACCGTAGTTTCAACTGCTGGTGTTTCACTAGTTTCTGTATTACTTGTCTCTACTGTTGTAGGTTGACTAATCTCCTGCGCATAGGCAAAAGTTGGCGCTACTTGATTCGTTAATAATGTGAATATTAATAATGTAGTTGATAATTTATGAATAAACCTTTTCATCTAGTTCTCCTTCTTTTTTAAAAATATTTTTCTATAAAAATTCATATATATTATACTGCATTAATGTGAGTTATCCAAGAGAGAATCAAGTCCAATTTTCTTCCTTTAAAAAGAATTATTTTTCACATTTGAAACCCAAATCAAGAAAAAAGAGCCGGATAAACCGACTCTTTCCATATTATTTACTTAAATACTCTTTTGAAGATGCATTCAATTCTTTTACGATTTCGTTTACTTCTTCAAGAGTTTGAACAATCGCACCTGATGCTAATGGATGTCCTCCACCACCATGTTTTTGAGCAATCACATTCACGATTGGGCCTTTAGAACGAAGATTTACTCGGTAGCTTCCATCTGGTTGCTCAACAAATAACGCCCAGCAATGAATGCCTTCAACCGTACTTGGAAGTGAAATAACACCATGTGTTTGATCTTCTTCAATTCCAAAGTGCTCTAAATCCTTTTGCGTTAAAATTGTAGCTGCAACGCCATTCTCAGAAATTTCCATGTTTTGGTAAATATAACCTGCTAAACGGCTTACTGAAACAGGATTTGTAATCATGTGGTAAGCAATGCCTGAAATATCCACATCGAATTCTAATAGTTTAGAAACCATTGCAAATGTTACTGCAGTTGTTGCTGGATAAAGGAAGCGACCTGTATCCCCTACAATACCTGCATATAATGCATTAGCTGCTTCTTTTGAGACGTTCCAAGTACTTTCTTCACCAAACGCAAAACGACATAAAATTTCGCTTGTACTACTTGAATTCGTATCTACAAATGAAATCGCACCATAAACATCTCTATCTGGATGGTGGTCGATTTTAATTACTTTCGATGAATCTACTTCAAATGGGCAGTCAATACGTGGTGTATTTGCACAGTCTAAAACAATAATCAGTGCAGCATCGAATTGTTCCTGTGTAATTACATCCATTTCTCCAATATAACTTAGTGAACTTGGCATTTCACCTAATAAATACACTGTTTTTTCTGGATAAGTAGCGAGAATAATTTCTCTTAACCCTACTTGTGAACCAATTGCATCTGGGTCCGGTGATTCATGACGCAAGATAACAATTGAATCTGCTTTTTTAATTTCTGCATCAATCTTTTTAAAAAACTCTGTATAATTCATTATTTAATATTTCCTTTCATCCAATGATTGGACTGATTTTTATTGTAAATACAACATCTTATAATACTCTTATTTGGGCGTAATTTCAATTTTTCTTAAAGGCTTTCACTGCCTCTTTTAACTCAGCATCCACTTCTAAAATTTGACTCCTCGTAACAGAAGGAATGCCACACGCTAGCGTATGTCCTCCACCGCCAAAAGCTTGTGCAATATGATTCACGGTTGGCCCTTTTGAACGCAAATGAACTCTAAAGGTGCCATCCTCTTGTTCCACATACATACTCCACGCCAGAATCCCTTCAACCGTTCCAGGAACTGAAACTACAAGTGAAGCTAATTGGTCAGTAGCTTGGAAACGTTCAAGCACTTCTTTTGTTAAAACAACACTCGCCATCCCTTCAGGAGATACTTCTAAATGCTCGTAAATATACCCTGTCATTCGATTCACGTTCAGCGGTTTTGTAATCATTTTATCGGCAATTCCAGCCAAATCTACATCGTGTTGTATCAATTTTGATACAAGTGCAAAAGTTTTTGAAGTGGTTGACGGATATAAGAATCGACCAGTATCCCCGATGATTCCTGCGTAAATCACGTTAGCTGCTGCCTTATTCATTTGAAACGGAGTCATATCATCAAAAGCAAACTCAGCCATGATTTCACTAGCACTCGCGGCTGTTGTATCCACATAACAAATCTTTCCGTACGGTGTTACATTCGGATGGTGATCGATCTTAATTACCTCTTCGACATTTACAACAAAAGGACAATTGATAAGTCTCGGTGTAGAACAATCGACAACAATAACAAGCGAGTTATCGAGCACCTCTTGAGTGATTTCATCCATGTCACCGATATACTTCAAGTTTTCTGGCATATCTCCAATAACGTAAACAGATTTTTCTGGATAGGTTGCCTTAATAAGTTCTCTAAGACCTATTTGTGACCCTAAAGCATCTGGATCTGGCTTTCTATGTCTTAAAATAACGATTGAATCGGCTTTTTCAATCTCTGTGATGATTTCTTGTAATAATTCTTTGTAATTCATTCTTAGTTTCTTTCCATTAATTGATTTGACATAATTGCTTTAGCAACAATTGAATTTTCCAATAAAACCGAAATATCTAATTTCGATACTTTACGACCATTATCGAGCATTTGAATTTGAATCACAATATGGCTTTCGATTGGAATCATCTTCAAATAGTGCATTTCTAATTGTTCAATCACAGTATTTCGTCGTTGACTTCTGTGAATAAATTCTTTAGAAGCAACAGAGACCACTTCACATAACACCCCAAAGGAAAGCATCCCAAGGTTATTCGTCATTTGTGGTGTTACCGTAAAGCTGAAATTTGCAGCAGTTGGATTCACTTCAACGATTTCTAAGTTTTCACTAACATCATCTTCAAATGTATTTCCAACTTGTGGTTGTCGTTGTGTCAGTTGCATTGCCTTCATAACATCACGTCTTGAAATAATTCCTATCAATTCCATATTATCTTGAACAACAGGTAACATCTCTAACCCGTTCCAAATCATTGAGTGCGCTACGCTGGCTACTGAAGCATGTAATTTTGATACAGATGGATTCTTTGTCATCACACGTTCCATCGTCAGAGAATCCGCTTTTCCTAAAATATCTTTAGCAGATACAACCCCTACTAATCTGTTCGAATGATTTACAACTGGGAATCGTGAATTTCCAGTCTTTTGACTCAACTCTCGATACTGTTTAACGGTTTGATCCATTTTTAAATAATTCGTGTTTTCGATATCATTATAAATATCTGCGACAATCATGATTTTCTTCTTAATCAATTGGTCGGTCATCGCGCGGTTGATGAGACTAGCCACGGTAAATGTATCGTATGTTGTCCCCATCAATGGAATTTTAAGTTCATCCGCCTTTTGAATTAATTGAGGAGTTGCTTGGAATCCCCCAGTAATTAAAACAGCGGCTCCTTGATTTAGTGCAAGGAGTTGTGCATCTTCACGGTTCCCGATAATCACAAGGGATTCTGGTTGAATATAACGCGTCATGGCGTCTAAAGTCATCGCACCAATAACAAAGCGATTTAGTATTTTATCTAGACCGTCATGTCCACCGAACACTTCTCCTTCGATGATTTTAATAATCTCACCAAACGACAACTTTTCAAGATTATCTTTTGTTTTACGTTCAATACGAATCGTCCCTACACGCTCGATGGTAGAAACAATACCTATATTTTCAGCTTCTTTAATCGCACGATACGCTGTACCTTCACTCATTTCCATGTTCTTCGCAATTGAACGCACAGAGATTTTCTCTCCTACTGGCAACGATTCAATATAACGAATAATTTGTTGATGTTTTGATGTCATAATATCTCCTCTGTATTAAAAAAATGAAACACCTTACTTAAACTGTACTATTATTGTACTAAAATTTTAGTAGAAATACTAGAGCAAAAATAAAAAACTGGCCTTAAAAAGACCAGTTTTATCATTTCTTTATTCAGAATAAGGTGGAATTTCTTCCCCATGAGGACAATGCGTTGGACTTCCTAAGAATTCCGCTAATCGCTCTGTCATTTCAACAGACGAAGCATGTTCAAGAATTTCTGCTTGATCATGTACAGAATCTCCCCTAAAACCAAGAGAATTCACAAGAAAGACTTCCCAAATTTTATGAGAACGAATCAGACGTTCTGCAACTTTAATTCCCTTTTGTGTTAATTTTGCGCCTTTATAACGGATGTATTCCACCGTACCATCATGGACAAGCTTATTTAGCATCTCTGTCGTTGAAGCCGCTGAAAGATCCAGCATTTGATTGATGGCTTTATTCGTTACGAATTCATCTTTACCGCCTAATTTATAGATTGTTTTAATGTAATCTTCTTTATTGGGTGTCATAAGCCATCTCCTTTCATTCCCCTAACAGTATAGCATATTTTACGGCTGAAAAACAGAGCAAAGAAAGAGCCTTAGGAAACTCCTAAGACTCTTTAGATTCAAAATGAATTATTTGATACGACCTGGGCGTTCTTTATATCCAAAGTATGCGTCAGCAAGAATTTCTTCCATATCAGCAACCATTGGTAAACGAGGGTTAGCAGGTGAACATTGATCTTCATAAGCAAGCATTGCAATCTCATGGATTGTAGCTAACCATTCTTTGTGGTTAACGCCTTGTGCTTTGAAGTTCATTTCGATTCCTACAGCTTCCCCTAATTCGTAAACAGCTTTAGCTAAAGCGTCCACTGCTTCCTCAGGAGTTGAAGCTGGTAATCCTAACATACGAGCGATGTCTTGGAATTTTTCATCTGCACGGTAGTAGTTGTATTTTGGCCATGTAGCTGCTTTAGCAGGACGAGTACCATTGTAACGGATTACGTATGGTAATAGGATCGCATTTGTACGTCCGTGAACTGTATGGAAGAATCCACCAATCTTATGTGCCATTGAGTGGCTCATACCAAGGAACGCATTCGCAAATGCCATACCAGCCATTGTAGAAG
>JABZYY010000047.1 GCA_015264885.1 Streptococcus sp.
GATGAGGTTGAATCCACCAGGTGCAGTGTGTGATTGCATATTTTCAATCACATCTGGAATTGCATACGGATCTAAGAACATTAGTACCACTGTTGAAATAATGACGTCATAGAGACCTCCAGGAATATCTGCACTCTCAATATTATAAGGTTGAATATCGATATCAAGCCCTTCCGCTTCCGCAATCTGTGCTAATTTCGCAAGACTCATCGAGTTGATATCGAGCGAAGTCACATCGAAGCCTTTTTTCGCCAAGTACAAGCTGTTTCGTCCTTCGCCACTTCCAAGGTCGAGCACCTTTCCTTTTGGGAACTTCGGTGTTGCCTCAATCACTTCTGAGTGTGTACGTGTGAGGTCGTATTTTTTAGCAAAATAATCTTCAGGCGTACAATAGAAAGTAAGATAACATTTCAAGTCATCGCTTGCTGGAGAAACGCGGTGCCAAGCTTGAGGTTCGACGAATGGAATCTCGGAATCTTTTGTAAAGAGATGCTGGGCTAAAACATTTCCATCCTCATCGAGTTCATAGAAGGTAAGCGCGCCTTCTAAAATCGTAAGGTGTGCCCAAGTACCCACTTTTGTATTATGCATTTTTCTAAACGGCTCTGGTAATGTTTCTGCCGTCCAAGTCGGCATTGTTTTATAAGGAATTAATTCGTGCTCCATAAGAAAGCTCCTTTCAAGGTTGTCATTCTCATTGTACAAGAAAATGAAAGGCTAGAAAAATATTAGCTATTATATAGTAGTTTTAAAACTGGTATAACCAATAGTTATAACCGGTAATAAAAAAGTGTTAATTGACTAGAAGGTGGTTTGTTGGTATCCTATTAACATGTTTATAAAACACGTTGATGAGAAGAGTAAAAGTGGAACTTTTCAGTAGAGAGTCTCGGTTGGTGAAAAGAGACATGAGTGGAAGCTTTGAAGATGGCCTCGGAGTGTTAATCGTTGAATGATTAGGCGATTACGGGTAAGCCCGATACAGCTTTCTGTTTTGATTGAAACAGACGGAGATAGTATTTGTGAGAATACTATAAACAAAGGTGGTAACACGAGAATTTGACTCGTCCTTTTGCTAACCCATGTTAGTGAGGGGACGATTTTTGTTTGAAGAAAAGAAAGGAGAACACATGATTAAATTAGAAAATATCGACGTGACCTTTACGCAAGGTAAGAAAGTCGTAAAAGCCGTTCGAAATGTTTCTGTCGATGTGGAAGACGGGGATATCTATGGAATTATCGGATATAGTGGTGCTGGTAAAAGTACTCTAGTTCGTACCATTAATTTACTTCAACGTCCTACTAGTGGAAATGTGGAAGTCAATGGCGTAGATTTATTGAAATTGAAACCAAATGAATTGCGTGACGCACGTAAGAAAATTGGGATGATTTTCCAACACTTCAACTTAATGAATACGTTAAGCGTCTTTGAAAATGTGGCTTTCCCGCTGAAAAAAGCGAAGAAACCGCTAGTGGAAGAAGGGGAAACAGCTGTTGATCCAACCGCGGAACCAAAATTGGTGAAGTTGACGAAGAAAGAAATTAAAGAGAAAGTTGATTCTCTACTGCAATTGGTTGGTCTTGAAGATAAAGCAAATAGCTATCCAAGCCAACTTTCTGGGGGACAAAAACAACGTGTGGCGATCGCTCGTGCGTTAGCTAACGACCCAGACGTATTGCTCTGTGACGAAGCGACAAGTGCGCTTGACCCTAAAACAACATACTCAATCTTAGAATTGTTGAAGAAGGTTAATGAGCAATTAGGAATTACGATTGTGATTATCACGCATGAGATGCAAGTCGTTAAAGAAATTTGTAATAAGGTTGCCGTAATGGAAGATGGTGAAGTGATTGAGCAAGGAACAGTGCTTGATATCTTTACAAATCCACAACGGAACTTAACGAAAGACTTTATCGATACAGCTACTCATATCAACCAAGGAATTGAAACAGTTCTCTCACACGAACAGTTATTGAATCTGAAGGATGGAGATTACTTAGTGAAAATTTCATTCGTCGGTGCTTCAACAGGGGAACCGTTGATTACGAAATTATCGACACAATTCCAAGTAGCAGCGAATATCTTATTCGCCAACGTAGAAATCATCCAAGAAACTCCAGTAGGAACATTATTGGTTGGTCTATCTGGTGAACAAGCAAGCATCGAGAGTGCACTTTCTTACATTAAAGGACAAGGCGTTTCAGTAGAAGTCTTAGAAGAAAAGGGAGGTGCCTAAGATGAATTTATTAGCCTTTATTGATTTTAAAACTTGGTTCCCAAACATCGATGCTAAAGTATGGTTGGAAATTCAAAAAGCAACCTTTGATACATTAATCATGGTTGGGTTAACAGGTTTAATCGCGGGTATCTTAGGAATTGCCTTAGGTGTGACACTGGTTGTAACACGTGAAGGGAACATCCTTGAAAATAAAGGATTGTACTTGGTGCTTGATAAAGTGGTGAACTTATTCCGTTCGATTCCATTTATCATCCTTGCCATGTTACTGATTCCAGTGACTCGTGCAATCGTAGGAACAACCATTGGTATTCCAGGAGCTATCGTTCCGCTAGTATTCGCAACCGTTCCATTCTACTCTCGTCAAGTGCAATTAGCGTTGACCGAAGTAGATAAAGGGGTTATCGAAGCGAGTGAAGCAATGGGATGTACACCGCTAGAAATTATCTTCCGCGTGTACTTAAAAGAAGGCTTGCCAAGCTTAATCCGTGCAAGCTCACTAACAATTATCAGTTTAATTGGTTTAACAACCATGGCCGGAGCGTTTGGTGCCGGCGGTATCGGTAACGTAGCTATCTCACGTGGTTATAACCGATTCCAAGGAGACGTAATCGTGGTAGCCACAATTATCATGTTAATCATCGTCTTCACCTGCCAAGCAATCGGTGACTATTTAGAGAAAAAAGCCACTAAATAAAAACCAGGATGCGAGCAATCGCGTTCAGAAATGGAACGTTGGACCGGAACACCGGAAGGAACGTGAAACGTTCTGCGGATGTTTCGGGAAACGCACGCCATTTCTGCGATTGCGAGCTCAACTACACAGGATTCGAGCCTAACAGCCCGAACTCAACTAAACTGAATTCGAGCCTAACAGCCCGAACTCAACTACACAGGATGCGAGCAATCGCATCAAAAAACAAAAACAAACTAACTCAAAAGGGGAAAAACAAAATGAACATTAAAAAATTATTCGTAGCTGCAGCGGCAGCATTAACATTAGCAGCATGTGGAGCTGCACAAACATCAAACTCATCAAGCTCAGCTTCATCAGAAGCAAAACAAGAAAACAAACACGTTAAAATCGGGGTTAACGCAGGGAACCACGAAGTTTGGGACGATGTAATTGCTCGCTTGAAAGAAAAAGAAGGTATTGAAGTTGAATTAGTAGAATTCACTGACTACGTACAACCTAACCAAGCGTTAGAAAACGGCGACGTTGACTTGAACTCATTCCAAACAATTATTTACTTAGAACGTTTCAATAAAGAACAAGGAACACACATCAAACCAATCGGCTACACTGTAATTGCTCCAATGGGTGTTTACTCTAAGAAAATCAAAAACGTAAGTGAATTAAAAGATGGCGATACAATTGCTATTCCTGAAGATACTTCAAACAACTCACGTGCATTACGTTTACTACACGCAGCTGGCGTAATCAAATTAAAAGATCCTAACAACACTTTAGCAACTAAAGATGACATCGTTGAAAATCCTAAAAACATCCAAATCAAAGAATTACCTGCTGGACAAACAGCTCGTGCTTTAGATGATGTTGCTGCTTCATTAATCAACAACGGTTTCGCTGTTGAAGCTGGATTCCAACCAACAAAAGACTCTATCTTCATCGAACAAATTACTGATTCTTCACAACCTTACTACAACGTAATTGCTGCTAAAGAAGGTAACGAAAACAATGAAGTTTACAAAAAAATCGTAGAATACTACCAATCACCAGAAACTGCTAAGAAAATCGAAGAAGTTTCAAAAGGTGCTAACGTACCAGTTTGGGAAAAAGCTACTTTGAAATAACAAAACCTTAAGAGGCGTGCCTAGCATGCCTCTTTATTCAATGAAAGAAGGCAAAGACGATGAGCGAAATTAAACAAAAAGCACAAGCGTTAAACGAATATCTTGTCGCAACAAGAAGACATTTTCATGAAAATCCAGAATCAAGCTTAAAAGAGTACGATACTGCTGCCTACATTCAAAAAGATTTAACTGCATTTGGAATCCCGTTTGAAAAAGTGGCCGAAACAGGGACGTTAGCTATTATTAAAGGTGGTAAAGGAGAAGGAAAGACCGTTTTACTTCGTGCCGATATCGATGCACTAGAACTTCCTGACTGCACTGGCAAACCTTATGCGTCTAAACGTCCTGGGTTAAACCATGCCTGCGGACATGATGCGCATACGACAATGGGGTTAGGAACGGCAAGAGTTCTGAACGAATTGAAAGACAGCTTTGCAGGGACCGTCTTAATCGCATTTCAACCAGCAGAAGAAATCGGTGCGGGAGCGAAGCAATTTGTCGCTTCTGGAAAAATTGACAACATCGATGAATCATTTGCGATTCATGTCAATTCAGGATTACCTGTCGGATCGTTTGCGGTTAAAGGTGGACCGGTGAATGCTTCATGTGATATTTTCAAAATCAAAATCACAGGAAAGAGCGCTCACGTAGGACGTCCTCATTTAGGGCATGATGCGCTAGTGACAGCCAGCGAAGTGGTTGTGGCTTTGCAAACCATCGTCGCTCGTGAAGTGAATCCAATCGATCGTGCTGTTGTCGGAGTGGGTAAATTAAATGCAGGAACTCGCTATAATATCGTTGCCAACGACGCTGAAATCGAAGGAACGATTCGTGCGTTTAGCCATGAAACACGTGAACACTTAAAAGAAGCTGTTACACGTATTGCCAAAGGAATTGCTGAACTCAATCGTTGTGAATTTGAAATTGATTGGTATGATGCAGCAGCTCCAGTCATTAACACTCCAGAGTTAGCCGAAGAATTCCAAAAAGTGGTTGCACAAGTAGAGGGGATTGATAACCTCATTACAAACTATGAATTGTCAATGGGTGCCGATGACTTTGCGGATTACGTAGTGAATAAACCTGGTGTTTATGGCTTACTTGGTAGCCAATCTGGCGAAGAAACAGCTTATGGACATCACCATGAAAAATTCGATATCGATGAGCGTGTATTAGCGCTTGGTGTTGAAATTGAAGTGAAGTATTTCTTAAGCAGACTTGCGTAAAAAAATGAGCAGAAAAGGTCGAAAAGTTTTTCGGCCTCTTTTTCATTTTAAAACGTTAAAAAACTATAATATTTCTTGAAATATCATAGGCAAGAAAGAAGCCGTATGCTATAATTCTTTTGTATCTGAAAATAGAACAGTTGTTTTTCAGAAAGAGATTTTGAAAAGGTGTCGGGAGCGAGTCATGAAACCATTATTAGAACAATTAGAATTAAATACGAAACAAGATAAAGTTGTTTACCGACATGATTTAATGCCGGAAGAAGAGTTGACGGCAAGTCTTGTCTGGGAGTACTCAGATAAGCTAGCGGCATACTTGCATGAGACATACAAAGGGGATAAATCTCCAATCGTAGTCTATGGTCATAAGCATCCGTTTATGTTGGTGTACTTTTTGGCTTGTGTAAAATCAGGTCATGCCTATTGTCCAGTTGATGTGAATACACCAATTGACCGCGTTGAAGATATTATCGCAACCGTTAAGAGCCCAGTCGTGCTCGTGAGTGAAGAAATTTCACTCGATGTACCAACATTGACAGTCCCTGAAGCTAAAGAAGTGATTGCTTCTACGACCAAACGTATTTCAAAAGACCATTATGTTCAAGGTGAAGATATTTTCTATATTATCTTTACTTCAGGAAGTACAGGGAAGCCAAAAGGAGTTTCGATTACTTACAATAACTTGAACCATTTCTTGGATTGGTACACAGGGTATTACAAAGAGAAAGGGCCTCAAGTTTTTCTTGGGCATCCGCCATTCTCATTTGATTTATCAGTAATGTCACTTTGGCCAGCGCTCTATATGCATGCGCCGCTTGTTCAAATTGATAAAGAGCATTTACAAGATTTCAAAGTGTTATTTAAAACATTAGAGGAGTCTAAAGCAACGGTATGGATTTCAACGCCATCGTTTGCGGAAATGTGCTTGGTGGATCCAAGTTTCAACCAAGAATTGCTCCCTGAATTAGAGCAATTTGTATTCTGCGGTGAGAAGTTATTTAGCGCCACTGTTGAAAAACTAATGGAACGATTCCCGCGTGCGGAAGTGGTGAACACATATGGACCAACGGAATCAACCGTTATGGTAACGTGGATGCCACTAACACGAGAATTGTTAGAGAAGTATCCAGATAATCTACCAGTAGGTGTGATTAAACCTGGAACTACTGTCTTGATTGATGGCCCAGAAAGCGGCGAAATCATTATTTACGGAAATACTGTGGCAAAAGGTTATTATGAAAACCCTGAAATGAATGCGAAACATTTCTTTGAAGTAGACGGAGAGCGTGCATATCGTACGGGGGACGTGGGGCATTTCGAAGGGGATTTATTATTCTGCGAAGGACGAATCGATTTCCAAATCAAATTACATGGGCACCGTATCGAGTTGGAAGATATCGACAATAACTTATTGAAGAATCCGAAAATTCGTCAGGCCGCAACGGTTCCTTCGATGGCAGATGGGAAAGTAAAATCGATTACGTCGTTTGTCGTGTATAACGAACCAATCGAAAAACGGTTTGAAACAGTCAAACTCGTGAAAAAAGAATTGGCGCAACATGTGCCGGAATATATGATTCCAAAGAAAGTCGTCTTCTTAGACGAAATGCCATTAAATAACAATGGTAAAATTGATAAAAAACAATTAAAGGAGCTTGTGTAGTCGATGCATTATTTTGAAGGTCTCTCTTTCTTTATGACGCTAGGACTTGTCTTAATCGTAGCGTTCATACTAAATGTCTTTCAAAAATCTACGTATTATCTATCATTACTATTCTCATTAGTGATGGTCTATTTCGTGTTCATTAAAACGCCGGACCAACTGATTGCGCTATTGGGATTTGTATTGGTGGGGTACATTTTGATGCAGTTGACCTCTAAGCTTAAAGAGCGGAAGAAGACGATGCCAATCATGGTGTTGTTAGCAGGATTGCCGTTAATTGTGGTGAAAATTTTGCCTGTGTTTCATGTGAATGGATTTGGTTTTTTAGGAATTTCTTATATGACCTTCAAATTAGTCCAAATCATAGTTGAGATGTATGACGGGTTGATTGAAAAGCCGATGTCTGTTCTCGATTACACACATTTCTTGTTATTCTTTCCAGCGCTTAGTTCCGGACCGATTGACCGTAGTCGCAGATTTATGGACGATTGGCAGAAACAAAGAAGCCGAGTGGAGTATTTAGAACTCGCAGGTACAGGTATTTTTAGGTTAGTGTTAGGTTTATTCTATAAGTTGGTATTATCCGGAATGGTATTCCAACATATGAATGGGCCGATGGGGAAAGATGTGACCTATCTCGTCGGGTATATGTATCTTTACACCGCATACTTGTTCTTTGACTTTGCTGGATACAGTTTAATGGCAGTAGGGGCAAGTAATATTCTAGGTGTTGAAACGCCGATGAACTTTAACTTCCCATTTATCAGTATCGACATTAAAGACTTCTGGAACAGATGGCATATTACGCTTTCGACATGGCTACGTGACTTTGTTTTCTCGCGTGTTGTCATGCGATTCATGCGTAAGAAAGTCTTTAAGAAGAGGCTGACGACGGCGATGGTGGCCTATATGATCAATATGACCTTCATGGGATTTTGGCATGGGGTGACGCTGGACTACATCATCTACGGTGTGTATCACGGAGTGTTGATGGCATCGTTTGAGTGGTATCAGAAGAAGTCGAAATTTTATAAGAAAAACAAGAATAAGACATGGTATAAAATCACAAGCTGGCTCATTACGATGCATTTAGTAATGTTAGGATTCTTGATTTTTTCAGGAAAACCATTATTATGGATAAGTAAATTAATTTCAATGCAATAGGAGGGATTTCCGTGGAAGAAAGAATTTTAGAAATTTTAGAAGAAATTTGCGAAGATGAAGTAGTATACGAAGATAAAGATATTAACTTAAAAGAAGAAGGGTTAATGGATTCATTAGCATTCGTTGAACTTCTTGTTCGTTTAGAAGAGTTCGGTATCGAAGTGGCTCCAACAGAAGTGACTTACGAAGAAATCGATACTCCAAATAAAATTATTAAGTACGTTTCAGAACGTGTTGGTTAATTTGAAATAGTAAAAGGCGCTTCCTGTGAGGAGAGCGCCTTTTGTGTGTTTAGAATTTAATATTTAATAGTTTGTTTACTTCGGTATAAGCGGATTGGATTCGCTCAAGCGTTTCTTTATCGACGGTATGCTCTAGAGGTCCGCCTGGCATATAGTTTTCAGCGAGAAAGACTTGATAGTCGTAAGCAGGTCCTTCCATAAAGCTACGGTCGATTTTGGTCCGTGAAACCCATGTTGGATGAGCCTTAACGCTTGTGAGGGTCGTCTTGCCGTTTTCTTTTTCAATCGTGATATCCATAATCACGCCACGTTCGGTCCAGATGTTTTCTAAGGTTTCGACGCGTTGGTTAGAAAGGAGGTTCCCCATTGAGTAGATGATGAATTTCTTTTCACCATCTTTTG
>JABZYY010000048.1 GCA_015264885.1 Streptococcus sp.
CGCCTAAGGGCAGAGTTTTTGATTATAGATAGAAATAGAGGAAGATGGAATGGCGAAAGATCAGATTATCGTTCGAGGTGCACGATCTCATAATTTAAAAAATATTGATGTAAGCATTCCTCGGGACCAGTTTGTCGTGATTACAGGACTATCGGGGTCAGGGAAGAGCTCGCTGGCGTTTGATACATTATACGCAGAAGGGCAACGTCGTTATGTAGAGAGTCTATCTGCATACGCACGTCAATTTTTAGGGCAAATGGACAAACCAGACGTGGATAGTATCGACGGTTTGAGTCCAGCAATTGCCATTGATCAAAAAACAACGTCCCGTAATCCGCGTTCAACGGTTGGAACGGTGACGGAGATTAATGACTATTTACGTTTATTATATGCGCGTGTGGGGAAACCTATCTGTCCAAATGACGGCACGCCGATTGAAAGCCAGTCCTTGGAACAAATGGTAAACCGCGTCATGGCGATGCCAGAGAAGACAAAGATTCAAGTGCTAGCGCCGGTTGTTGTTCAGAAGAAAGGCGAGCATAAGAAAGTCTTCGAGAAGATTCAAAAAGACGGCTATGTGCGTGTGCGCGTGGATGGCGAGATGCATGAAGTCACTGAAGAATTCAATCTCGAGAAGAACAAGAAACATAATATTGAAATCGTCGTGGACCGTATCGTCGTGAGTGATAAGAGTCGTTCGCGTCTATTCGATTCGATTGAAGCGGCCCTTCGTTTAGCGGAAGGCTATGCGATTGTCGATGTGATTGGTGGGGAAGAATATCTCTTCAGCGAACACCATTCATGTCCGATTTGTGGATTTACAGTGGGCGAATTAGAGCCACGTCTCTTCTCGTTCAACGCGCCGTTTGGGGCGTGTCCTGAGTGTGACGGTTTAGGCTCAAAACTTGAAGTCGACTTAGATTTAATCGTTCCAGATAAAAACTTAACGCTAGAAGAAGGAGCACTTGTTCCGTGGAATCCAATTAGCTCGAATTATTATCCAACGATGCTGGAGCAATTTTGTAAACAGTTCAAGATTCCGATGAATATTCCATTTGAGAAATTGACGCAGTCACAAAAGAATATGGTGTTATACGGTTCAGGAGATGCGACCTTTAAGTTCCATTATGAAAATGAATTTGGTGGCGTTCGTGATGTGGAAATTCCTTTTGAAGGAGTAGCCGTCAACGTGGAGCGTCGTTACCGTGAAACCAATAGCGACTTTACGCGTGAACAAATGCGCCAATATATGAACGAATCAGAATGTAAGAAGTGTCATGGATTCCGTTTAAATGAACAGGCGTTGTCTGTCAAAGTCGGAGGAAAACACATCAGTGAAGTGTTGGCACTGTCTGTAGATGATGAGATTGATTTCTTCAAAGACTTAAACTTATCCGAAACGGATGAGCAAATCGCAGCTCCAATCTTAAAAGAAGTAAGTTCTCGTTTGAAATTCTTACGCAATGTTGGCTTGCAATATTTAACATTGAGTCGTGCTGCTGGAACGTTATCAGGGGGAGAAGCGCAACGAATTCGTCTAGCGACGCAAATCGGTTCAAACCTTTCAGGGGTGCTCTACATTTTAGATGAGCCTTCGATTGGACTTCACCAACGCGACAATGACCGCTTAATCGAGTCATTGAAGAGCATGCGTGACCTTGGAAACACCTTGATTGTCGTAGAACATGACGAAGACACGATGCGTGCTGCGGATTACTTGATTGATATCGGTCCAGGTGCGGGTGAATTCGGTGGTGAGATTATCGCTGCAGGAACTCCAAAAGAAGTGGAGAAGAATACTAAATCACTGACAGGGCAATATTTAGCCGGAAAGAAATACATCCCAGTTCCAAGCGAACGTCGCAGGGAAGATAAGGGCTGGATCCATTTAGAAGGTGCTGCGGAAAATAACTTACGCGGCATCGATGTGGATGTGCCACTTGGACGTTTTGTGGCCGTGACAGGGGTATCGGGTTCTGGGAAGAGTTCGCTTGTCAACAGCGTATTGAAGAAAGCCTTAGCGCGTGAGATTACGCGTACGAAGGAAAAACCAGGGAAGTTCAAGAGCATTTCTGGATTTGAGAGCCTCGATAAGATTATCGATATCGATCAAAGCCCAATTGGAAGAACTCCACGAAGCAACCCAGCAACTTATACGGGTGTATTTGACGATATTCGTGATTTATTTGCGACCACAAACGAAGCAAAAATCCGTGGATACAAGAAAGGCCGCTTCAGTTTCAACGTGAAGGGTGGACGCTGCGAGTCTTGTAAAGGGGACGGCATTCTGAAAATCGAGATGCACTTCCTGCCAGACGTATATGTGCCGTGTGAAGTGTGCCATGGAACGCGTTATAACTCAGAAACGCTTGAAGTGAAATACAAAGGAAAGAGTATCGCGGATATTCTTGAATTAACAGTCGAAGAAGCGGTGGAATTTTTCCAAGCCGTACCAAAAATCAAACGTAAATTACAAACGATTAAGGATGTTGGACTCGGCTACGTAACCCTTGGCCAATCTGCCACAACGCTCTCTGGAGGAGAAGCGCAACGGATGAAGTTAGCCAGCGAACTCCAACGTGTCTCAACCGGCAATACCTTCTACGTGCTCGATGAACCAACAACTGGTTTGCATACAGACGATATCGCACGCCTACTTGAAGTGTTGAATCGTTTAGTTGAAGCGGGGAATACCGTGCTTGTCATCGAACATAATTTAGATGTGATTAAGACCGCTGACTATATCATTGATATGGGTCCAGAAGGAGGTAGCGGTGGTGGACTTGTGATTGCGACAGGGACGCCTGAAGAAGTGGCGAAGGATAAAAATAGCCATACGGGTCGTTATTTAAAACGCGCCTTAGAAGCAGCCGCATCGCATAAAAAGAAGTAGAAATTTACGAGAAGAGATAGTTTGAAGAAAGTAGTTATGCTATACTCAACATAGATCATTTCTCAGGGGGAAACTTGAATGAACATGAAAGAATTAGTCGGCAAGAAAGCCGCAGAATATGTAGAAAGTGGAATGACGGTTGGTCTAGGAACGGGTTCGACAGCCTACTATTTTGTAGAAGAAATCGGTCGCCGCGTGAAAGAAGAAGGTCTTGAAATCGTGGGAGTAACGACTTCTTTGGCAACGAAGAAACAAGCAGAAGCGCTTGGAATTCCGTTGAAGAGCGTGGATGAAGTGGATTATATAGACGTAACAATTGACGGCGCAGACGAAATTGCTCCAGATTTTTCAGGAATCAAAGGGGGCGGCGGTGCGTTATTATTCGAAAAAATCGTTGCCGAACAATCAAAGAGTGTTATCTGGATTGTAGACGAATCAAAAATGGTCGACTACTTAGGTCGTTTCCCATTACCAGTGGAAGTGGTGCCTTATGGGTCAGAACAATTATTCAAACGTTTTGAAGCGCTAGGATACAAACCAACATTCCGCGAACGCGACGGAGAACGTTACTTAACCGATAGCAAAAACTACATTATCGACTTGGATGTCTATCCAATTAAAGACCCAATCGCATTTGGAGAAAAAATCAAAGGCATGACAGGCGTGGTAGAGCAAGGTCTCTTCACAAACATGACGGATATCGTGCTTGTAGGAACTCCTGATGGGGTTGTCGTAAAACAATTCTAAAAAATAACCGCTTAGAGTCAGCATGGATGTGCGATTCTAAGCGGTTTTTGTTATAGTGTATTTTTAATTTTTTGAATCTCTTCTTCAGATAATCCAGTGTGTTTCATGATTTCTGGGATAGGAAGATTCATTTTAAGAAATGCCAAAACTTGACCTTCTTTAAGTCCAGCTTCTCTAGCGGTCTCTTTGGCATATTCGATTGTTTTCCAATAGACTTCTTCGTATTTTTCCATTTGTTCCGCCATCTTCATTTCCTCCGAATCTAAATTATAGAAATCAACAACAGCATAAGCGTCTTGAATTTCTTTGGATGCTTTTGCCGTGATTGTACCATTTTTAAGGAAATTTCTCCACTCATTGAAGGCATCGTCCTGGTTGGATAATGTGGTTGCTAAATTGACGAGATAAACACGCTCGAAAGGTTGATCTTTTTCATTTAATACTTCTCGATTTTTCTCTAAATTTACAAGACCGATTTCTACTCTTGGTTCAGGATCTTCTTTAAAAACAGAAAAATCGGTTACGACAATCGAAACAACAGGTTTATAGGGTTGATGGCCTGCAGAATAACTTTCCATATAGGTTGATGCCATATAATAGCGAATGCGTTCAAAGAAGCCTCGATGCTTGTATAGTTGCATTTCAATGATAATATCAATTCCTTCTTCTGTTGTTGCGGCAATATCCACGATGGTTTGGTACATTTCTAAATTTACTCCAGCGAGATTCTCACGATATTTTTGAATTTGATATGGATTGGTAGGTTTTACATTAGATAATTTCATCCCAGTCACAACTTGAATAAAATTTTGTAAGATATATTCTTTGCCTTCACTTGTCATCATTTTTTTAAACATTAAATCATTTGTTGGTAAAATCTTTCTCATTTTTCATCCCTCCTATTCTGAGATACGACAAAAAAGAGGGAGAGCATTTCAATTTGTGTTCGAATATCAAGGCGGAGTGTGCTATACTAGTAAAGATTTAGTATTGAAAGGATCTGATGAAATGTCATCATTCATGGAAAAAAGAAAAGGATTGTTGTGTACATTTGCTATAGCGGTTGTCTCAGTGATGCTCGATAAGCTATTCCCAGTCATTGGGAGTGCGGTATTTGCTATTATTTTAGGGATGGTCTTGAACCAATTTTGGAAAATCCCAAGTGATTTTAGACCGGGGATCAATTATTCAGCGAAAAAATTATTACATTACTCCATTATCGCACTAGGATTTACAATGTCGTTTGCGCAGGTGAGCCAAACAGGTGCATCATCGTTCCCAGTGACGATTGTGACCATCTCGATTGCGTTTCTAACAGCGCTACTTGTAGGAAATTTCTTCAAATTGTCTCGTCCACTGAAGATTCTTGTTGGTTTCGGGACTGCGATTTGCGGGGGATCTGCGATTGCGGCAGCTTCACCGATTATTAGAGCAGAAGATGATGAAGTCGCGTTGTCAATTTCAACCATTTTCCTATTCAACGTCATCGCGGTATTCCTATTCCCATTCTTAGGACATATGATGGGCATGGACGCGTCGCAATTCGGACTTTTCGCAGGGACAGCGATTAACGATACATCAAGCGTGGTTGCAGCCGGCGCAAGTTACAGTGCAGAAGCGTTAGAAATCGCGACAATCGTGAAACTTACTCGTGCGTTGATGATTGTTCCAGCCTGTCTCGTATTATCATTTGTCGAAGCACGTCGCATGAAACAAGAAGGACAAAGCGTTCAATGGAAGAATATCGTGCCAATGTTTATCATTTGGTTCATGGTCGCTTCCATCATTACAAGTGTGGGATTATTCCCGAATTTCCTTGTACCGTATGCAAAATTAGCATCTAACTGGTTGATGGCGATGGCATTAGCAGGTATCGGTATGCAAGTATCCTTCCAACAATTCAAAGAAGCAGGGGCAAAACCAATCTTAACCGGTTTAGCTACTTGGTTTATGGTGACTGTCACTAGCTTAATCATGCAGTACTTCGTTTTATAGAAAGGACGCCGTATGAAAAGATTATTGGGACTCGGGTTTTGGATTAGTGCCTTGTACTTTATCTTATATACGAAAATTCCAGCGCTACAAGACTTCGTGAATACACCAGTAGGGCCGTATGTGCATGTCGTGATGGTTATTTTACTCATCGTGGGGATTTTCTTCTACGTACTGCGCATTATCCATTACTTATTTTTCCCATAGAAATAGAAAAGAGCTTAGGCATTGCCTAAGCTCTTTTTGCTTTTAACGTTGTGCAAGATGTTTCCAATCAATCCCGCGGGCATCACACCAGTTTTGGAGGCTTGGTGCGACCACGATAGGAGCTTGTTGGAGACTAGAAATACTATCTGCACCGACAAGCGTTAAGATCGATGTCAGTTGCTCTTTCCATGTTTGAACCGTATGAATGGCGTCTGGAAGAGAGTCGTCTTTACGTACGAGATGCAACATTTCACCAGACAATCCGACAAGGCTGGCTCCCAGAGCGAAGCATTTAGCCATGTCCATTGGCGTCTTCACACCGCCAGAAGCGATGATTGGGGTGCGGCTTCCTTGGGCTTCCATGAGCGACGTCAAGGTCGTTTGGCCCCAGTCTTCTAGGAAATCAAGTTTATCTTCCTTGCGACGGCCGTTTTCGATTTTGGCGAAATTCGTACCGCCAGTACCGCTAATATCGATGGCAGCTACACCAATACTCTCTAGTTGTGTGATGGCTTCACGGCTAAACCCGAATCCGACTTCTTTTACGATAACGGGAACGGCACTCGCTTTGACGATTTCTTCGATGTTTTTAAGCCAATTGCTAAAGACGCGGTCTCCCTCTGGCATCACGAGTTCTTGTGCACGGTTGACGTGAATTTGAATCGCGTTGGCTTCGATGAATTCGACAGCGCGTTTAGCAGCCTCAGCATCGTAATGCGCACCAAGGTTCGCGAAGAGGATTCCATTTGGATTTTCCTGGCGAATGACCTTGAAGCTTTCCGCACTTTCAGGGAACTTCATCGCGATACTCATCGAACCTGTCGCCATTGCCATGCCTGTTTCACGTGCCAAGATGGCTAAGCGCTGGTTTAACGCAGTCGTAAGTGGACTTCCGCCCGTGATAGCGTTGATGAAAAAGGGAACATCGAAGGTGAGTCCAGCAAGTTTCGTTTGTAATATTACATCCGCCACATCAACGGTCGTGAAGGGATGATGCACGAAGCGCGTTTCCACAAACTCGGGAGCGCTCGTTGCACGGTATTGCTGGTTCGCATGCCCCATATGCTCGTCCTTTCGATTCATTTGTTGTTGAAATAAATCCATCATTAATCTCCTTTACCAGGCTTCAGCGATAGAAAGCGGAAGCACTTGAATTTGAGCCTTGGCCCATTGGTTTTCGATTTGTTGTCGTTGTTGTTCGCTTTGTGTAAAGCAAATGCCACAGTCGCCACCACCAGCGCCAGACGTTTTTGCGCAGGCACCATTTTGTTCTGCAATGTCGCAGAGTGTTTGGAGTGCAGGGGTTTCAATTTCCAGCTGCATCACTTGTGCGAATTCATTTAAGAGTGCACGGTTGGCACGGATGCCTTCTTGTAAGGCTGGGATGTCTTGATTGTTCCAAGCGTTTTGTAGGCCTTGAACGATGGCGTGACTCTTTGCGAGAAATTCCTTGTAAAAGGCGTTATCGGTTTCGACTTTTCGTTTCTTCTCAGTGGCTTGAATGAGTGAATCGGTGATAGCGACTTGTCCCGTCCATCCTACTAAGAGGGTGAAGTTTGGGATTTCTGGAAGACGTATAATGGTGAGGTCTTTCCAGTCGGTATCACAAATGGCTTTAATCGATTGGTTTTGTAATTGTTCGAGTAAACTGCTTCGATCTGGGCTTGTGTAATACACCATTCCTCCAAAAGAAGAGGCGGCGATATCTCCAAAGGATCCACGTTGGGATAAGCGGAGATTCGTTAACACACTCAGCTTATAGACGAGTAGAGATGTGCGTGGAGTCTTGTAGAAATCAAGAACGGCTTGAATCGTTGCGACTACAACGGCACCACTGGAACCAAGTCCGTATTTAATACCACGCTTAGCGTCATCAAGTTCACTTGTAATCGAAAGTGAGTAGAGGGCAAATGTTTTTTTGCCGGATTCGCGTACATACTGTTCTGCGACAAAAATCGCTTCTTCGACCAATTTGTAGGGATGGTCTTCCTTTGCATGGAACAATTCTCCTTTACGAATCCATTCCACAACGACGTCTGGATTTTGCGTAGAGGTTAAGGTTCCTACACTAGTAGCTTCGTCGATTGTAACGGTTAAGTAGCGCGACACAGCTGCAACAATGGCACCGTGTCCGGGTTCGACAACCGCATATTCTCCGGCGATAAAGAGTTTACCGGGAGCTTTTGAAGTAATCGTCACGCGCTCACTTCCCTTCAAAAGCCGCACGAGAAGCGTTCCATTCGTCTTCTGTCAATGTACGAATGCCTTCTCCTGGAAGCGTAGGGATGAGTTTTTCACTCGGGAATACTTTGCCAAGTTCTTCCATAATCGCTGGAATATCACTCGCCTTGCAAATCACTTTGACGTTTGGCCCAGCATCCATCGTGAAGTAGGCTGGAATGCCTCGTTCTTCTCGAATCGTGCGAATCGTTTGTTGGGCGATAATACTCTCCGGTTCGAAATAACAGAATGGAGGGTTACTTGCCAGCATCGTAGCGTGCATTTTCATGCCGTTAAATTCCGCAATAGAGCCGATGCGATGAATGTCGCGGTCCTTGATGGCCTCTTTGATGTCGGCTAAATCGGTCGCCGCTGAAGTGACCCAACCTTCGTAAAACGGAGAAGTGGAAACGGTCAATTCCATGCCGGCACGACTCGAAATTTTCTTCTCGGCTGCGCTAACGACGATAATAATCATCCCAATGTCAAATTTCGCATCGTCGACAGGGATGGCCATGCTGTTCTCGTTGGAGTCGCCCTTGTTCCATTCGACAAATCCGCCAAATAAACTACGAGTAGCACTGCCGCTACCACGACGAGCGTAAGTAGATAGTTTTTGAGCAGGCATGTGAAGAC
>JABZYY010000049.1 GCA_015264885.1 Streptococcus sp.
GCATACGATACTGAAAAAGGGGCAGGGACAATGAGTCCTTATACATTCCTTCGTGCAATTGGACCAGAACCTTGGAATGCGGCATACGTGGAACCTTCACGTCGTCCTGCAGATGGACGTTATGGAGAAAATCCAAACCGTTTATTCCAACACCACCAATTCCAAGTGGTGATGAAACCATCTCCTGAAAATATTCAAGAATTATATTTAGGAAGCTTAGAAGCTCTTGGAATCAACCCGTTAGAACACGATATTC
Organism: Streptococcus sp.; assembly: GCA_015264885.1. Classification (GTDB taxonomy): domain Bacteria; phylum Bacillota; class Bacilli; order Lactobacillales; family Aerococcaceae; genus Granulicatella. The sequence continues at coordinate 257 of JABZYY010000049.1, forward strand.
GTTTCGTGGAAGATAACTGGGAAAACCCTTCACTTGGCTGCGCTGGTTTAGGATGGGAAGTATGGCTTGATGGAATGGAAGTGACTCAATTTACGTATTTCCAACAAGTAGGTGGATTAGAGTGTCATCCTGTAACAAGTGAGATTACTTACGGTTTAGAACGTCTTGCTTCATACATTCAAGAAGTGGAGAGTGTTTATGATTTAGTTTGGACTGGAGATGTTAAATACGGAGATATCTTCACTCAACCAGAATATGAACATTCTAAATATGCTTTTGAAGAAAGTAATGCAGAATTATTAATGCAATTATTTACAGACTTTGAAAAAGAAGCCACTGTATTAATGGAAAAAGGCTTAGTTCACCCAGCTTATGACTATGTATTGAAATGCTCACATGCATTTAATTTAATGGATGCTCGCGGAATTATTTCAGCAACAGACCGTGCTGGATTCCTTGGCCGTATTCGTAAAATGGCTCGTACCATCGCGAAAACTTTCGTGGCTGAACGTGAAGCTTTAGGATTCCCATTATTGAAAGAGAAATAAGAGAGTTTGGAGGAGAGAGAATGACACAATCATTATTATTAGAAATCGGTTTAGAAGAATTACCTGCTCAATATGTTCGAACAAGTTCTGAACAATTAGCAAAACGTGTGGAAGACTTCTTCAAAGATGAAAATTTAGCATTTGAATCCGTAGAAGCATTTGCGACTCCAAGAAGATTGGCAGTTCGTGTCAATGGATTAGTAGAAGAACAAGCAGACCGCGAAGAAATCTTTAAAGGACCATCTTTAGCAATTGCGAAAAAAGACGGTGCTTGGACAAAAGCGGCTGAAGGATTTGTTCGTGGAAAAGGGTTAACAACAGATGATATTTACGTTGAAGAAGTGAACGGTGTTGAATACATTCATGTAAAACAACATATTGCTGGTAAATCAACAAAAGAAGTTGTTAAAAACCTATCTTCTGTGATTACAGATATGAAATTCCCAGTAACAATGCGTTGGGCAGCTCATACATTTGAATACTTACGTCCAATTCACTGGATTGTAGCTTTATATGGAAATGAAGTAATCGAAGAAATCGGCGTATTAGATGTAAGAGCCGGACGTACTTCAAGAGGTCATCGTTTCTTAGGAAAAGAAGCAACCATTGAAAGCCCAGAAAGCTATGAAAAAGCTTTGGCTGAACAATTTGTCATCGTGAACCAAGATGAACGTAAAGCCTTAGTTCGCAAGCAAATTGAAGAATTAGCTGCTAAAAACAACTGGATTATTCCAATTGATGAAGACTTATTAGAAGAAGTAAGCTCAATCCTTGAATACCCAACAGCATTTGCGGGTACTTTCGATGAAAAATACTTAGTCGTTCCAGAACCAGTATTAGTTACATCAATGAAAGAACACCAACGCTATTTCGTTGTGTATAACCAAGAAAAACAATTATTACCATTCTTCGTTTCAGTTCGTAACGGTAACGACTACATGATTGAAAACGTTGCTAAAGGAAATCAAAAAGTATTAACAGCTCGACTAGAAGATGCTTTATTCTTCTATGAAGAAGACTTAAAGATTCCAATGACAACTTTCTTGAAGAAATTAGAAACATTAAACTTCCATGCTAAAATTGGTTCTATGACAGAGAAAATGGATCGCGTGCAATTACTTGTGGGACGTCTTGCAAAAGAATTGAACTTACCAAGTGATGTTGTTGTTACAGCGCAACGTGCAGCTTCTATTTATAAATTCGACTTAGTAACAAATATGGTTGGAGAGTTCCCTGAATTACAAGGAATCATGGGTGAAATCTATGCGTTGAAACAAGGCGAAACTGCTGAAGTAGCCCAAGCAATCCGTGAACACTATATGCCAACAAGTGCAGATGGGGATCTTCCAACTTCTGTACCTGGTGCTTTACTTGCGGTTGCAGATAAGTTAGATACATTCTTGAGCTTTACGGCTGCTGGAATGCTTCCAACTGGTTCAAACGACCCTTATGCACTACGTCGTCAAGTAATGGGGCTTGTACAAATTCTTGCAGCTTTTGAATGGAACATCGAAATTGAAGACTTTACAAAACTATTGTTAGGTCTTGATTATGCTGAGTTCCTAACAGGTAAAGAAGATGAAATTGAAGCGTTTATCTTAAGCTTTATTCGTGAACGTGTAGCACAACGTATCGCTACTATTACAAAACGTCATGATATTATTGATGCGGTTGTAAACAGCAATACTTCATCAGTTCCTGAACAATTGAAGGCAGCAAAAGTTCTTTCAGCCGTTTCAGAATCTGAAGAATTTAAAGGAATCACAGAGGCCTTAAACCGTGTTATCAATATTAGTGCGAAAGCTCAGGATGATGCGAGCGGTGAAATTTTAGAGGAACGCTTAGAAACAGAAAGTGAACGTAACTTAGTGAAAGCTATTCAAGAGTTGAATGCAAAAGTAGGTTCATTAACGCTTGAAGAGTTATACAGTCATTTAGAAGCAATTGCACCAAAAATCAATGATTTCTTCAATGAAAATATGGTTATGGTAGACGATGAAGAAACTCGTCGTAACCGTCTAAGATTCTTAGGATTGCTATCACAAATCATTTTAGATTTTGCAGATTTCACTTCATTAATCGTTAAATAAGAACCCTCACACAGAAAGGAGAGTGAATGAAATGGCAGTATTTTATGATCGTGCCACGATTCAAGTCAAAGCCGGAAAAGGTGGAGACGGAATGGTTGCGTTTCGTCGTGAAAAATATGTACCAGACGGAGGTCCAGCTGGTGGAGACGGCGGTAAAGGCGGAAGTGTTATTTTTAAAGTCGATTCAGGACTTAGAACCTTATTAGATTTCCGTCATAAACGTCATTTCAAAGCAAAACCTGGTGAAAACGGCATGAGTAAGAGTATGTATGGCCGTGGAGCAGAAGACTTAATCGTTAAAGTTCCACCAGGAACAATCGTTAGAAATGCTGAAACGAAAGCACTGATTGCAGACTTAGTAGAAGATGGGCAAGAAGTAGTAGTTGCTAAAGGAGGCCGTGGTGGTCGAGGAAATATCCGTTTTGCAACGCATAAAAATCCTGCTCCAGATATCGCCGAGAATGGTGAGCCAGGGGAAGAGTTTGAACTCGATTTAGAATTAAAAGTTTTAGCTGACGTTGGATTAGTAGGTTTTCCATCTGTTGGTAAATCGACTTTACTTTCAGTAATTTCTAGTGCAAAACCAAAAATTGCAGACTATCACTTTACAACATTAAACCCTCAATTAGGAATGGCGCAGTCTCCAAATGGCGAGCAATTTGTCGTTGCAGACTTACCAGGATTAATTGAAGGAGCCCATACAGGTGTTGGGCTTGGAATCCATTTCTTAAAACACATCGAACGTACAAAAGTATTACTTCATGTGATTGATATGGCCGCTATGGAAGGCCGTGATCCTTTTGAAGACTACAAGATTATTCAAGAGGAATTAGGAAGTTACCACTTGCGTTTATTGGAACGTCCAATGCTGATTGTGGCGAACAAAATGGACCAACCTCAAGCAGAAGAAAACTTAGAAAAGTTCAAAAAAGATTTAGCAGATAGTCTGTCCGAAGGGCAAGAAATGCCTGAGATTTTCCCGATTTCTGCGTATCGTCGTGATGGACTTCAAGCATTACTTGCTAGAACGGCTGAAGTTTTAGAAGAAACAGAATTCTTCCCTTTAAACGAAGAAGTAGTAGAAACACATATCGTTTATGGATTAGAGGAAGAAGAAGTACCGTTCAAAGTGACAAGAGATCCAGATGGTACTTGGGTACTGTATGGTGACAAGATTGAAAAACTATTCAAGATGACAAATATGGAACATGATGAGTCAGTAATGCGATTCTCACGTCAATTACGTGGAATGGGTGTAGATAGCACTTTACGTGAAAAAGGCGCCGAAAATGGCGATTTAGTACGTATTCTAAACTTCTCATTTGAGTTCGTTGATTAAGGAGTTTTGAATATGATTGATAGAAGTGAGATGGAAAAACGTTTTTACGTATCTTCATTTGATGGCCTGAGAGCGATAGGAATTCTTAGTATTATTATTTATCACTTGTATTCTTATCGCATGCCAGGTGGGTTTCTAGGATTAGACATCTTCCTCATTTTAGCGGGCTACTTTATGACGAACCGCCTAATGACAAGTTTGATGAATGATGGCAAGATTCCTTTGAAGCAGTTTTTATTAAAACGTCTAGCACGTATTGCACTTCCTTTAATTGCAATGCTCGTTCTAGTATTCATTTATATTACGCTGTTTCAAAATGATATGTTGGTGAACTTAAGAGGATCATTTAGTTCCAGTTTAGTCTTCTTAAATAACTGGTGGCAGATTTTCCAAGCTCAAACGTTTATTCCAAACTTATTAACGGAAAATCCATTTGAACACTTATGGTATATTTCATTAGCCTTTCAGTTTTACTTATTGTGGCCAATTGTATTTGCATTCTTAAGTTTATTCCTTAAGAAGCATAATTCATTATTTGTGGCAATTGTAGTGTTAGCTACTGCTTCATTTGGATTAATGCTCTTTAGTTATAAAGGTGCAGATTCATTAACGTATGTCACAATGAGCACAGGAACTCGATTATTCTCAATGCTGATTGGTTCATGTACAGCATTGCTATATCCTTTAGATCGTTTCCAAAAGGAACATAAATCTAGAGTGCCATATGAGCAATATTTAAGATTAATTCCGATCGTGTTAATGTTCATCTTGTTATTTACACTTGGACGTAACGAAGATATTACTTATCGTGGAGGAATGCTACTTTTTGATTTAACAGTTGCAGCTGTTATTTTGATGAGTGTACATCCTAAGGTAGGGACAGGAATTTTATTCCGTTTCAAACCATTAACGGTGATTGGTCGTAGAAGTTTATCGTATTACTTATGGTTCTTACCAATTATTGTGTTATACCAAGCAAAAATGGGGATTGCTGGTTCAAGTAATTTAATTCACGGCATCATCCAATTGGTACTCATTCTTTTCTTTGGAGAAGTTTGGTATCAAGTTTTTGAGAAAAGACGTTATCTTCAAATGGTCCGTAAATTGATGGGGCTGTTGAATGAAAAAACGGCTTATGGAAAACAAATTTTGTTTGGACTCTGTGCAGTACCGCTCATTATTTTAGCAGTAGGGCTCGTACAGTCTACAAGTAAATTATCTGAACAAGAGACCATGCTTACTGAATTAATCCATACGAACCAAACAATTGTGGATAATACCCAGCAAACAGATAAGAAGCTATTGAAGACGATTAACAACGTGGTTGGATTAACGCGTGAAGAAACAGTCTTTAGCAGTAATAGTTCGATTACCTTTATAGGGGATCAATCGCTACTTGCAATTGCGAATGAACTAACAACGATTTATCCAAATGCTGTGATGCATGCAACACCGATTGCCCAAGTAACAGATTTAGCTTCAACCATTAATGAACTGAAAGCAAAGAATCAATTACATGACACTGTTGTTTTAATGTTTGGGGCCAATAGTGCATTTACTAAAGGGCAATTGGAACGTGAATTAAAACGTATTGGGATGGAAAAACAAATCTTCCTTGTTACAACGACAACGTCTAAAACGTGGAGAGATGATGTAAATTCTGTTTACGCTGCTGTTAGCGAAAAGTATTCCAATGTCCATGTACTTGACTGGAATGAATATTCGAAAGACCAAGATTGGTTCTATTCACGAAAATCTTATGTAACAGAAGTAGGAGCTCATGAAGAAGCGCTCTTCTTTGCTAAGAAAATTTATGAAACATTGAGAGGAAATTAAAATGGAATTGCAATTTCTAGGAACAGGTGCTGGAGTACCTTCTAAAATGAGAAACGTCACTTCAATTGCATTAAAGCTTCTCGATGAGATTAATGAAGTGTGGTTATTCGATTGTGGAGAAGCTACACAGCAACAAATTTTAAATACAAGTATTCGTCCTGGTAAGATTAAAAAGATTTTCATTACACATATGCATGGAGATCATATTTTTGGGTTACCTGGACTACTGACTAGTCGTTCTTTCCAAGGGGGAGAAGATGATTTAACCCTCTATGGTCCTAAAGGAATTAAGAACTTTATCGACACAACGATTCAAGCTTCTTGTTCTAAATTGGGATATCCTTTAAAAGTGGTTGAATTTGAAAAAGAAGGCCTGCTTTTCGATGATAAGCATTTTAAAGTGGAACTAAAACGACTCGAACATGGGATTCCTTCATATGGATTCCGTGTGACAGAAAAAGATCAACCTGGCGAATTACAAGCTGACCGTTTAAGAGAGTTAGGGATTCCTTTTGGGCCACTTTATGGAAAGCTAAAAAAAGGGGAGACGATTACTCTAGAAGACGGAACAGTCGTGAATGGACAAGATTACATTTCACCAGATATTAAGGGACGTGTTGTGACCATTTGCGGAGATACTCGTAAATGTGAGGCTAGTGAAATCTTAGCGTATCGTTCAGATGTTCTTGTTCACGAGGCTACGTACGAAGGAGATAAAGGGCAACAAGCCTATCGTCATTTCCATTCGACGAGTCTTCAAGCGGCTGAAGTTGCCAAAAATGCCGAAGTTAAGCGACTCTTGTTAACTCATATTAGTGCGCGCTATATTGGAAAACAATCCCAAGAGTTAGAAGACGAAGCAAAAACAATCTTTGAAAATGTACAAGTTGTAAAAGACTTCGACATTGTGAACGTTGAAAGGATTAAACATCATGAAGGACGATAAATGGTTTTCAAATCAAGTGGTTCTTGTGACGGGAGCTAGTGGTGGTTTAGGTGCACAAATCGCACTGGAATTAGCTAAAAGAGATGTACAGTTAATTCTAGTGGCTCGTAATGAATCAAAGCTAGAGCAGGTAGCTGCTGAGTGCAAATCGTTCACATCTAAACCGGTTGATATCTATTCGTGTGATTTAACACAGGATGAGTCTGTTAATGAGTTACTAGCGACTCTTGATGAATCATATAAGATTACGATGGTAATCAACAATGCAGGTCTAGGGTACTTTAAATTAGCTAAATACCTAAGTGAATCTGAGATTAGTCAAATGCTTCAGTTGAATTTGAATGCATTAATTAAAATCACACAGCATTTTGTTCCTCGTTTTATCGAAGCTAAGAGCGGAGTGTTTGTGAATATCGCTTCTCAAGCAGCAAAATCAGCGACGGCTAAATCATCCGTGTACTCAGCAACTAAATTTGGAGTGTTAGGATATTCGAATGCATTGCGTTTAGAATTAAAACCTTATGGAATCCATGTGATGACCGTCAATCCTGGACCGATTGCGACAGATTTCTTTGATAAAGCGGAGCCAACCGGGAAATACTTAGAGCAATTAGGCTCTGTCGTACTAGATCCAGTGAAGGTAGCAGGAGAGGTTGTTAAAGGGATTGAAAGAGAAAAACGTGAAGTGAATTTACCAAAAACGATGAACTTTGCAAGTAAATTAAATATTTTATTCCCGAAAATAGGAGACAAACTATTAGGGAGTATTTTCAATAAAAAGTAGAGGAGGTGTACGATGAGTTTTGCAAATTATGCATGGAAGTTAAAAGAGAATGTGGATGAAGAACTCGTAACATCTCTTTCAAGTGAAAGTGGTGTGTCTGAGAATCTCGTTCGCTTATGTGTGGAACGTGGAGTTCAAACTGTAGAAGAACTACAAGAGTTTCTTTCGCCAACCCCACATCTTATCCATGATCCTTTCTTGTTACATGATATGGATAAAGCAGTAGCACGAATTCAAGAAGCCATTGAAAATGGTGAATTGATTCATATATATGGAGACTATGATGCAGACGGGATTACGAGTACAACGATTCTCTATGAAACTCTTGAAATGCTAGGGGCTCAAGTATCGTACTATTTACCGAATCGCTTTACAGATGGCTATGGTCCCAATATTCCAGCATTCCAACGTGCGATAGAAGAAGGCCATACGCTTATTA
>JABZYY010000004.1 GCA_015264885.1 Streptococcus sp.
AACAATGGTGGCGGACATGCAAACCACAGCTTATTCTGGACTCAATTATCTCTTGATGGTGCTAAAGCTCCAGAAGGTGCTTTATTAGCAGCAATCAACGAAGCATTCGGAAGCTTCGACGAATTCAAAGCAGCATTCACGCAAGCAGCAGCAACTCGCTTTGGTTCAGGTTGGGCTTGGTTAGTACTTTCTAACGGAAAATTAGAAGTAGTTTCTACTCCAAACCAAGATAGCCCTCTATCAGAAGGCAAAACTCCATTATTAGGATTGGATGTGTGGGAACATGCATACTACTTAAACTACCAAAACCGTCGTCCAGACTATATTTCAGCATTCTGGAATGTTGTAAACTGGGATGAAGTAGCTCGTCGCTTTGAAGTTGCTAAATAATCTATAAAAAACGAAGACCGGTGTTTCCTAAGAGGCATCGGTCTTTTTGCGTCTATATAGAATAAAGATTAGTAGTAGAAGAGAAGCAATGCTCACAAGACTTCCTTCCAGTAAGAATGGAGTCGTATAACGATATTCGATTTGGTGAGTCCCTTTGGAGATAGTAAATCCAAGCAGGCTATCCAAAATCTTATATGTTTCGACTTCTTGGCCGTCTACCCATACTTTCCATCCAGTTGAATATGGAATTGTTGTAAGAACGGTAGAGTCTTCGAAGACATCCATTGTTCCTGCAAAATGAGTGGCAGAGAAAGTTTCCAGTTTTAACTCTTGTGCTTTTGTCTTCTCTAATCGCTCGTTTAAGAGAGTAGTGTTTAATGAATAAAGATTGAGTTTAGAAAACTCAAAGCCATCATCTTTAACGGTAATGCGAAGGGTTTGTGGTTGTCCTTTTTGGTTCTTGGCGACGCTGAGAAGAACGGGTTTTGATTGAACCGGATAAAAGTCATACGGTTCGCCGTTTAGCGTCATTTCCAAATCTTCTTCGCCCATCGTTCCCGCCATTTCTAAGTAAATCGGATCGTCTGTTTCAGGAGTAAAGATCAGTGAGATTGTTCCAACTTGAGTGTTGTCCTCAAGTTGAATTCGTTGATACACGACAGGAGAACCAATGATATTTTCGAAAGTCGTCTCGTAAGAAACTCTCGAGAAAATATTTTTCGGGCTCGTTGTTCCACTAAGCGCGTTTGCCAATTGATTTTGCATCGTAATCGGGTGGTTTGTTGGCACCTTCATCGATTTCAGGATAGCTTTCATCGGATAAGCAATCGAGAGGGCGTTTGGATTTGTGACAATGTGTCCTTCATCAAAGCTTGCGATTGTTGGTAAATCTTCCAAGTCTTTTCGTTCCCAGCGCTCGTTGTAAGTGGCGTCTGTGGTTTCGATAAAGGTATTCTTAATCCCCAATAAGGCATCCGTCAGAAGCGTGCCATTGCTGTAGTTGACATAGGCGGTTCCTTGACAAACTCCAATCGCGTCAAAGAACTTTTCAGTTTCCTTTTCAAACGTAGATGAAAAATGAGATACGCCATACGTTGGAACTTGAAGGCTATCATTTTTCGAACGAAGCATCGTTTTCTCGCTACGATAAAATTCATTTTCTGCAGGGAGTAATACGGTAGACCAGTTTGCTAATGACGATTGATAAGCCGTGAATTCAGCATTCATGACATACCCCAGTCTGGATAAGGTGACGATACTGTTTAAGAGCAGTTCAATCACTACAAATGAAATTAGGAATTTTTGATGCGTTCTTTTTCCGCGCCCGATTAAAATGAGACCATACAAGATTCCCATTGAGAGCCCGAAGCCAAGCGCGATTTGCCAGCCTTGTAGGTAGTCTTGAGGGAAGAGGATAAAACCAATGCCTATTGCTAATACAAGGAAGAAATACACAAATGTCTCACGAATCCCAACCGCTGTTTTCTTCAGTGCCCATTGATAGCCTAGAAAGACCATCCAGAAGCTGAAGAGGAATGAGAAGCGGTACGAATACCAATTTGGTAGTTGACCAGCATGCCACAGTTTATCAAACATCTCAATATTAAAACTGATGAGGATGACAACCGTAATGAATAGCGCGTAAAGGCGCTGGAATCGTGCAATCTTTTTCTCTTTGAAATAGCAAAGGAAGCTAAACAAGGCCAGACTGCCAACAAAAATATTTGGATAACCTTTTTGCATTTCATGGAAGTCGAAACTACCGAGAAAGAGCTTGGAAGCCATGAGCAGTGGATTATATTCAGATTTTAGACTCCAAGCGATGGTAGTCGCTGTCCCTTTACTTCCAAGTAGGCTATAAAATGTTGGGAGTAGAATGACCATAATGAGTCCAACGGAAAGGACACTATAAAAGATAAAGCGGCCAAACTGTTTTACAAAACTTTTCCATGAGAACGAATCATTTGCCATTAAATAGGCATACGGGAAATAGAGACCTAGGAAGAGGCAAATCATATATCCAGTATAGTAGTTACTCAAAATGGTGAGCGATAAAGGAAATACATAATATAACGGATTCCGTTTTTGTAAGAGTGCATCTACGCCAAGGATAATGAGTGGAAGGCCAATGAGGGCATCTAACCACATCACATTAAATTGATTGGCTGAAAGATAACTCATAAATCCGTATGAGAGTGCAAAGAGAAGCGTCGTCCAATTTCTTTGTTTGAATTTCAAATCTAGCAATACTGCAAAGCTCACTGTACAAGAAACGAGTTTCAAGAAAATAAGAAGAGAGACACCCATGGCGATGGCCGAGCGAGGAATGAGTAAAAAGAGAAGATTAAACGGACTCAACAAATAGTACGCCCATAAACTTACCATTTCCCCACCGATAGATTTCGAGAAACTATAGAAAAACTGCTCTGGATGATGCAAAAGAGTATCCTGATAGTAACTGAAGAAGTCGACATATTGTTGTCCAAGGTCGATAGTTAACCACGTGCGATTTCCAAAAGGCGTAATTGTAAAGAGTAGAAAAATCGCTAAAATCATCACTGCTGGAATCAAAATACTAAGGGTATAGTATCTCTTCTTCGTCATCGTCTTGTCCATAGTGGCCCTCCTTTCTAGTCGTTACTGTTAGCATAGCATGGAAACGCGGAGCCTGCACGGAAAATTAGTCTTTAACGCAAAAAAATCTTAACCACTTTATAACCCCTTTTTTATACAGATTAGGGGGAGATTTATGGTATACTGTTATGAGTTACTAGATGTTATATGGAGTGTATTATGCTTACTAAAAGAAAATTAAAAAAGAAAAAGAAAAAATCACATATTCCATTTCGATTAAATTTATTATTTTTAATTGTATTCTTTTCATTTATTGCCTTAATTAGCCGTTTGGCGTATATCCAATTAGTTAAAGGGGACGAGTTTGTTGCGCTCGTACAACGTACAGAGACAACTACTGCTAAAAAATCAGTTCCGCGTGGGTCGATTTACGATAGCCAAGGACGTATTTTAGTGGGAAATAAACCAAAACTCGCTATTAACTATACAAGACCTGCAGATGTTAAAGCCTCAACGATGTTAGAAATCGCAAAGAAATTAACAACATTGATTTCTGTAGATGCTTCCAAGTTAAAAGAGCGTGACTTGAAAGACTATTGGGTAGCGACAAACCCTGACAAAGTTGATAGCCTTCTAACAGCAGAAGAGAAGAAGAGAATCGCGAAAGAAAATCTCTCAACGAGTCAAACGTATGAAATGCAATTGGCACATATTCCTGCAGATGAACTCAATTATAGCGATGCAGAAAAACAAGTGATTGCCATCTTTACAAAGATGAATAGTGCGTATGCCTTATCAACAGTGACATTGAAAAATGAAGGAGTCACAGAACAAGAGGTCGCTAAAATTAGTGAACGCCTTGGAGAGCTTCGCGGGGTCGATGTTGATTCTGACTGGGATCGTGAATATCCAATGGGCGATATGTTGAAGACGATTCTTGGAACGGTATCGTCCGAAAAGACGGGGCTTCCTTCGGATAAAGTGAAGTCACTTCTAGCGCAAGGATACTCACTCAATGACCGTGTGGGAACAAGTTATTTAGAAGAACAATATGAAACAGTGCTTAGCGGAACGAAGACAGTCGTGAAATCACAAACCAATACAAAAGGTGAAGTGGTGAATACGACTGAAACGTATCCAGGTAAAGGCGGGTCAAACCTTGTCTTAACGATTGATACTGAATTCCAAAAGAAAATTGAAGAGATTGCAAAGAAGTCTGTTGAAGAGATGACGGATCCTGCTGCGGACCGTGTGTATATCGTTGTGATGAATCCAAAAAATGGAGACATTCTTGGAATTACAGGAAAGAAAAAGAAATTTGATGAAAACTTCAATTCAACGGGTGTCGAAGATGATGCGCTTGGAGCTATCAATAACTCTTTTGGAATGGGGTCTGTTGTAAAACCAGCAACTGTTCTTTCAGGATATATGGATGGAGCCATCACGCTTGATGATAATACGATTGTCGATGAGCCGATTGAATTCGAAGCGTCTAAACCGAAGAGTTCATGGTTTAACCGTAACGGTAAAATCGAGTTAACCGACTTAGATGCCTTAGAACGTTCATCCAACGTTTATATGATTAAACTGGCGATGAAGATGGGTGGACAAACGGAATATGTTAAAGGTGGAAAATTAAATATTAATTTAAGTCTGTTCGATAAGTTACGTGAATACTATGCACAATTCGGACTTGGTGTTCGTACTGGGATTGACCTTCCAAATGAAGGAAAAGGGTATAACGGTGGAACAGCCGATGCCTTCTCTGCACTTGACTTTGCGTTCGGTCAGTTCGACTTATATACACCGCTTCAATTAGCGCAATATATGTCAACGATTGCTAACGGCGGTACACGTATTGCCCCACGTTTAGTGAAAGAAATTCATGAAACAGGTCCAAATGGTGGCATTGGTAATTTAGAAGACGTAGTTCCAACGAAGATTATGAATTCGATTCAAGTAAGTAAAGAAATCTTGGATCATATTAAAGAAGGGCTATACCGTGTAACGCATGGTGAAAACGGAACGTCTGCTATGACATTCAGAACGTATTCTCCGCAAGTCGCTGGTAAAACAGGGACTACCGAAGCGTTCTATTCTGGCCCAAATCCAGCATATACTAATGAAGCCGTTGAAAACTCAACCTTCATCTCGTATGCACCATACGATAATCCAGAAATCGTAGTGGCTGTTGTTGCACCATACTTCAAAGATGGTTCACCATCAGACTATGCTGCCAAAGTGGCTAAGCAAGTCTATGATGCCTATTTTGGAAAATCAAGTAGTTCTTCACAAACGAATGAAGCAACTGTAAATCAACAAATTCGACAACAACAAAATAACAGACGTTAAGAAAAACTGGGTGGTCCCTATGCGGGATGCTTTTTGGTTTAATTCAATCCCTCCCGGATTGTTCGGGGATCCAGAAAGCTTTAGCGGAGTGATAATGCAAAAACAAGCCTCCTTAGTTATAATTCGTATGTGGTCTGCAAACTACATCGAAAGAACTAAGGAGGTTTTGTCATGGGATATACCGATGACTTACACAGTTTATCACATACGAAATGGAACTGTAAGTATCATATCGTTTTCGCACCAAAATAAAGAAGAAAGGCATTCTATGAGTCAAGGAGGCTTGATGTCGGCAGAATGTTACGGCAGTTATGCGAATGGAAACATGTAAATATAATCGAAGCAGAAGTCTGCGTGGATCATGTGCACATGTTAGTAGAAATACCACCCAAAATGAGTGTTTCTGGTTTTGTCGGATATTTAAAAGGAAAAAGTAGCCAAATGATATTTGAAAGATGGGCGAATGCAAGATTTAAGTATCGAAATAGATCATTTTGGTGTAGAGGGTTTTATGTAGATTCGGTTGGAAAGAATTCGAAAGCCATTGGAGAGTATATACGGAATCAACTAAAAGAAGATCATATAGCGGAACAATTGGAATTAGAATTGGAAGATCCGTTTACAGGAAAACGTAAATAGGTGCTCGTCGCAGGCCACACGAGCGCCTTGAGGCGTCGCTCTGAGATCAGGGCTATGCCCGAAACTGAAAAACCACCGGCTTAGCCGGTGGATATTTATTGTCATTAAAGTTTAGTAAAATCGATTGTTGAAAGACGCAAAACCAATTATAATAAAGCAAAATGGAGGCGAAATTATGGACTTTACAGAAAAAACAATTCAACGTGATGTGAAATATTCAGGACGTATTTTTACGGTGACACAAGATATCGTAGAACTACCAAATGGGAAAACTTCTACGCGAGACCTCGTGTTCCATACAGGAGCAGTAGCGGTGCTTGTGATTCGTGACGGAAAGATGTTACTCGTACGTCAATATAGAAAACCATTAGAAATGCATTTCTTAGAAATTCCAGCGGGAAAATTAGACTCGAAGGAAGAAGTGCCTCTAGAAGCCGCAAAACGTGAATTAGAAGAAGAAACAAATCTTGTTGCCGAAGAATGGGTGAAGATGATGGAGATGGTCTCAACCCCTGGATTCTGCGACGAGAAAATCACATTATTCCAAGCAAAAAATGTGACGGTCAAAGAAGATGCAAAACCTGCAGACGAAGATGAATTTGTTGAAATCTTATGGATGCCACTCGAAGAAGTGATGCAAAAAATCGAAGCCGGCGAAATTGCGGATGCGAAGACGATTATTGCAGCACAATACGCTTGGATGCATAAAGGAGAATAGTCAATGCCAAATGAACCTTTATTAACGAGAAAATCGTATAAAGAACAATTAGAAAAACAGAATCGAGAGTTAGAAGAACTAGAGGAAAAACAAAGTCGTAGAGACAGTCGTTTGTCGTCTTTTGAACGAGAAGAAGAGTTGCATTCTGAACGTGAAGAAGAAAGTGTACAAGTACACCGCACTCCAAAATCAGGACTAAAAAAGTACAATCATTTTCTAAACGTGTGGCTTGTTTCAGTAGTAGTTCTTTTAATTATCATTCTTGCGATTCAAATGTTTTTCTAACATGGTGAAAAGTTATAAAAAAATGATATAGTTATAGTTAATATGTATATAAAGAGGATTAATGAATGAAACTAAATAAAGGAATTAGAATAGCATTATGGCTTATTCCGTTTGTGTTATTTTATGCGTATATTTGGAGAAAAGGTTTTGAGTATCCTGTCGTAGATGACATTATGATTAATCAAACGATTTTGTCGCATGAAAATATGCTATTGCCATATGTTGGTCTTGGGTTGTCAACTTTACTCGTTGCTTTACAAAAGATTTTTCAAGGCTGGAATATCTACTTTATTTTTCTAGTATTATCGTATTGTGGAAGTATCAGTATTTTTAACGACTTCTTTTATAAGAAAAAATTATATGTTCTGATACCATTAACACTACTTATGCAATGTGTGCTCATTAAGTATTTTTCATTTTCTGTCATTTCATACTTAGTAGCTGCTGCAGGGATTTTACTTTTGTTTAACCAGTCTCTAGTAATGGGAATATTGACAGTAGCAATAGGGGTCTCAATAAGACCACAAATTGCCTCTAGTTTAATCGTGTTAGTGTTACCATTCTTGATTTACGAGATTCTAAAGAACAAGAAATGGAAAGAAATGCTGATCCTTATAGGAATAGTATTATCAATTAATGTATCAAACAAAGTGTATTCGATGACTCAACCAGATGTACAAGAATACCTTAAGTGGAATGAATTAAGTACTAATTTAAGAGATTTCCCAGAAATTAACTATGAAAAGCATCGTGAAGAATTTGAAAAGCTTGGAATTAGTGAGAACGACTTGCAAACTTCTACTTATTGGCTTTTTTCTGAGAAGAAGGCTTTAAATAATGAGATGCTAGAAAAAATCCAGTCAGTTCGTTCATTTACTGAAAAATATTCTTTTGATATTCCTCAGTTTATCAAGGATTATTTTAAAAATATTATTTTAGTAGCGTATCTCATCTTGTTTACTGGATGGCTTATCATTTTCAAACCCAAAAATATCTGGGCTTGGTTATTACCAATAACTCCATTCATCTTAATAGGGGCACTTTTTGTCCGACAAAGGGTAGTAGAGAGAGTGTACTTACCATTGATGGTCTCATTCTTAATGTTCTTTTTAATATATTCACCAGAATTTTATGAGAAGAGACAATGGTTCAAAAAGAAAGTCGTCTTCTTATGTGTCCAAGTAATTTTACTAATCGTAGGGTATAAATGGCTAGGATTTATGAAGCGAGAATGGTATTGGTTCCCTACTATTAATGATTCAATGAACGCGACATATCATCAAGTTGTTGAAAATCATCCAGATCAACTAATTATTTTTGGTGGGTATGGAACTCTTGTCAATTCGCAACCATCGCTGTCAACGTTCAAAATTCGTACGAATCAAGTTGTTTCTAATACAACGACGCTAGGGAATTGGCAGACATTTTCACCACATTATGCGAACTTGCTAAAACGATATAAAATTGAAGATACAAATAATTTATTGTCTTCAGCAGTTAATAATGATGAGATTATTTTCTTCTGGTCTAAAGATTCTGGAAGCATAAATCGCATTATTACAATTTTTAAAGAACATTATCAAAAGACGGTATACTTTGAAGAAGTTGAAAAGGTTACTTCTGATATGAGTATTTATAAACTTAAAGCAGATTAAGGAGGGGAATATGAAAAAGCGAATTGGATATATTGATATGGCGAAAGGATTAGCCATTATTTTAGTAATTATCGGGCATATATCCTTTACACCAAGTATGGGGAAAACAATTCTTTATCTGTTTCATATTCCATTGTTTTTCTTCTTATCTGGTTTCACATTTTCGGTTGATAAGTATGCTAATTTTAGTAGCTTTTTCTGGAATAAAATTAAAGGAATTGTTGTTCCAGTCTTTTTAATGAATGCATTTGTATTTCTAGTGCAAGTCTTTATTTTATATCCTGATCAAATCCTAAGTTTTAATCTGATTCAATTTGCAAAACAATTGCTTTTATCAGATAGATTGCATAATTATTTCCAATTATGGTTTTTAAATGTATTGTTTTTATCTGAAATTGTATGTTATTTTGTTTTAAAATATGCTCGGAATAGAAACTTGCAAATAGGTGTTGCGCTTACCTTAGTGTTCCTTGTATTTGTAGGACAAAAAGCTTATGAGTCTAACTGGTATTTAATTTGGAACTGGGATTTAGTTCCAGTAGCAACCATTTTTATTTTGCTAGGAGTCCTCACAAGAAGACATTTATCTGAGATAGAAAAGTACCTAACTCTTAAGTTTTTACCGATTGCTGCAGTCATCAGTATTGCAGTAGGCTTACTAAACTATAAACTTAGTGGTTACAGAGTAGATTTGTACTACCAACAAATTGGCAACCATTTGTTATTTTATATTTCTGCAATTGCAGGAATCTGGGCTACAATTACTTTGTTCAAAGTGATTCCAGAAGCAGAGTGGTTTAAATCCATTGGTAAAAAGACCTTAATTTATTATGGTGTACATTCACCAATTGTTCTTGTACTTGCTGAAAAATTAGTAGCTCAATTAGCAGCTAAATATACGGGCATATTTGTTAATGGATATGTTTCAGCGGCCCTCACAACAGTCTTAGCTGTTTTGGGATGTGAAATCATTGTACAAATTTTCAGAGGGACCAATTTTCCTTTTGGTTTAAAAATGATAGGAGAGAAGAATGAACAGAAATAATCCAATTTTATATATTGTTATTCCTTGTTATAACGAAGAAAAAGTATTACCTCATACGAATCCAATGTTTATTGAGAAGATTGAATCTTTAATCAATAGTGGACAAGTGCATCCAAACAGTAAAGTGATGTATGTCAATGATGGTAGTAAAGATAAAACATGGGAATTGATTCAACAATATGCAAAAGAGAATAGTCATGTTGTTGGGATTGCACAAAGCAGAAACCGTGGGCACCAAAGTAGTGTCTTAGCAGGGATGGATGAAGCTGCGAAATTTGCAGATATCGTTATTACGATTGATGCGGATGGCCAGGATGATATCAACTGTATGGATAAAATGGTGGCTGAATATAAAGATGGTTCAGAGATTGTATACGGTGTTCGTGACAATCGTGAAACTGATTCTGCATTTAAGAGAATTACGGCTGAAGGATTCTATAAAGTGATGCATCTGTTTGGTGCGGACGTTGTCTTCAATCATGCGGACTATCGTCTCGTCTCTAAACGTTTTATTCAAGAATTAAAGAAATTCAAAGAGGTGAACTTATTCCTTCGTGGGATTATGCCACTTGTAGGCTTTAAGTATTCCTATGTGACTTACAAACGTCATGAACGAATTGCTGGAGAAAGTCACTATCCATTGTCAAAAATGCTTGGATTAGCGATTGATGGAATTACAAGTTTATCCATTAAACCAATTCGAATTATTACTGCGATTGGTGTATTGACGTCGTTCTTCAGTTTTGCTCTTATCATTTGGGTGCTTTGGGCTAAATTCTCAAATAACTCTGTTGCTGGTTGGGCAAGTACATATGCCATTGTAAGTCTACTTGGTGGTGTACAATTAATCAGTCTTGGTGTTATCGGGGAATACATCGGTAAGATTTATTTAGAAGCCAAAGAGCGTCCTCGATATATTATTGGGGAACGTACCTATGATGAAAATGAATAATTTTCCTTTTCATTTTCACGGCATTATGATAGGATAAGGCATATATAGAAAACACATTGATGGAAAAGGGTTTTTAACAAAGCTTTTCAGGGAGGAAGATCCTGACTGCAAGTCTTCCAAGTCACGTTTCAAACTTTTCACTTCCGGAGTGACCATTGGGATTCACTGATGAATAATGGTTCGGGTCGCCCCCGTTAACAGCGTCCAAGTGTCTTGAGCAGGTCTCAAGGAACAAGGGTGGTACCGCGAAATTTCGTCCCTTATAGTCTTTTGGCTATAAGGGATTTTTATTTTTATAAGGAGGAATACAATGAATTTAGAAGAAATGAAAGTACAGTTTGATGCGATTCGTAAAGATGTGCTTGCTTCATTAGAAGAAGTAACAAACTTAAAAGAGCTTGATCAAATTCGTGTACAACAATTAGGGAAAAAAGGACCAATCACAGAAGTTCTTAAAAATATTAAAAACTTAGCCAATGAAGAGAAACCAAAAGTGGGGGCTCTTGCCAATGAATTACGTTCTGTATTAGAAGAAAAAATTGCTTCTGTTAAAGAAGTGCTTGAAGCAAAAGCATTAGAAGAAGCGTTACAATCTGAAACCATCGATGTCACAATGCCAGGACGTCCAATGGAACGTGGAACTGCGCACGTATTAGCGCACGTTCAAGACCAAGTAGAAGATTTCTTCATCGGCCTTGGATACCAAGTAGTAGAAGGGCCAGAAGTGGAATCAGACCACTATAACTTTGAGATGATGAACTTGCCAAAAGATCACCCAGCGCGTGATATGCAAGATACATTTTACATCACTCCTGAGTACTTACTTCGTACACAAACTTCTCCAGTACAAGCTCGTACAATGGAAAAACATGACTTTACAAAAGGTCCATTGAAGATGTTAAGTCCGGGTCGTGTATTCCGTCGTGATAACGATGATGCGACTCACTCACATCAGTTCTATCAAATCGAAGGTCTTGTTATCGATAAACATATTACGATGTCAGACTTAAAAGGAACTCTTTCGGCATTTGCCAAAGAAATGTTCGGGGAAGACCGTGAAGTGCGTCTTCGTCCAAGTTACTTCCCATTCACTGAACCATCTCTAGAAGTGGATATTAGCTGCTTCAAATGTGGTGGCGAAGGCTGTTCTGTATGTAAAGGAACAGGTTGGATTGAAGTGTTAGGTAGTGGGATGGTACATCCAAACGTCCTTGAAGCTGCCGGTGTGGATTCAACTGTCTACGGTGGATTTGCCTTCGGGTTAGGTCAAGACCGTATTGCAATGTTGAAATATGGAATTGATGATATTCGTTCATTGTATACAAACGATGTGCGTTTCTTAAGCCAATTTACGAAAGAATCATAAGAGGAGGAAGAACATGAAATTATCATACGAATGGTTAAATGAATATATTGATTTATCACAAATCACTCCTCAAGAATTAGGAGAAAAAATGTCTCGTACAGGGATCGAAGTCGATAGCGTAACGGTTCCAGGCGAAGTCTTAAAAGGACTAGTGGTTGGTTTAGCAACCCAAGTCGTTGACCATCCAGATTCAGACCACTTACACGTTGTAACGGTTGAAGTAGGACAAGGCGAGCCGCTTCAAATCGTGTGTGGCGCTCCAAATATCGCAGCAGGCCAAAAGATTATCGTGGCGACTCACGGTGCACGCATTGCTGGTGGTCATAAAATTAAACGTGGAAAATTACGTGGCGTAGAATCTCAAGGGATGATTTGTTCCTTACAAGAAATCGGTGTGCCAAGTAACTTAGTACCAAAAGAATACGAAGATGGGATTTACGTTTTCACAGATGACAGCATTGAAGTGGGAAGCGACGCCATTCATGCATTAGCGCTTGATTCAGCAATCGTGGAACTTGATATCACTGCGAACCGTTCTGACGCGTTAAGCATGCGCGGTTCAGTTCACGAAATCGGTGCGATTTACAACTTGAAGAACAATTTGGAACCAGATGCTTTTGAAAAAGGAACATCTTCTGAAATTCCAGGCGTTGTCAAAGTTTCTGTAGAAAAAGAAGCAGATACTCCTGCATACCACGCATTCTTAATCGAAGGTGTTAAAGTGGCTCCAAGTCCACAATGGATGCAAAACCGTTTAATCGCAGCGGGAGTTCGTCCAATCAATAATTTAGTGGACGTAACAAACTACATTTTAATGGAATACGGTCAACCGCTTCATGCATTTGACTATAATAAATTACCTGAAAAAGAAATCCATGTTCGTCGCGCAACAGAAGGCGAAACATTAGTGACTTTAGACAGTGAAGAACGTACATTAGAAAACGAAATCGTGATTACTTCAGGCGGCCAACCAGTCGCATTAGCTGGAGTAATGGGTGGATTAGACACTGAAATTTCAGACGAGACAACTACAGTCTTATTAGAAGCAGCTCTGTTCGATCCTAAAGCGGTTCGTCTAGCGTCACAAAAACATAACTTACGTAGCGAATCAAGTGCTCGTTTTGAAAAAGGCATTAACAAAGCAACCATCGTTCAAGCTGGAAAACGTGCAGCAGCATTGATTGCTGAGCTTGGTGGCGGAACAGTGAAAGAGGCCTTTGCTTCTGCACAAAGCTATGACTTAGAATTACCAGTTGTGAGCATCACTCTAGAACGTTTAAATCACGTTTTAGGAACAAGCTTAACACTAGATGAAGTGAAACAAGTATTTGCGCAATTAGAATATCCAACAGCTGTAGAAGGGACACGTTTCGACGTGACAATTCCTGCATGGAGATTTGATATTTCTATCGAAGCAGACTTAGTGGAAGAAGTGGGCCGTATTTATGGATACGATAAGATTCCTGCAACTTTACCAACGACTGAAAGTACAGTGGGTGGCTTAACAGATAAACAACGCTTCATCCGTTACACTCGTCAATTCATGCAAGGGGCTGGACTTTCACAAGCGTACACTTACGCATTAACAACTCCAGAGAAATCAAAATGGTTTACGAAGAAAGACGCAAGAAGCGTTCGTTTAAGCTGGCCAATGAGTGAAGATCGTAGTGAATTACGTCAATCACTATTACCAAGTTTATTAGAAGCCGTTCAATACAATGTAGCTCGTTCACAAAACAACGTGAAATTATTCGAAGCAGGCCGTGTGTTCAAGTTAGGAACTGCTGGCAATGAAGATTTCATCGAGAACGAAGTCATTGCAGGTATTTTAACAGGAGACGTGACAAGTGCGAACTGGAACCATAAAGCAGAGAAAGTTGATTTCTATGTGGTGAAAGGAATTCTAGAAGAGTACTTCGCGCAACTTGACTGCTTAGATCGCGTCCGCTTCGAACCTTTAACAGACATCGAAGAATTACACCCGGGACAAACAGCGCGCATTCTTTTAGACGGCGAAGTGATTGGGTTAATCGGTAAAGTTCATCCAACCGTGCAAAAAGCATTAGACTTACAAGACACATTCGTCTTCGAGTTAGATGTGGAACCATTACTTGCAGCTAACTTACAAGAAGCAGTAATTCAATCAGTTGCGAAATATCCAAGCATGACGCGCGATATCGCGATCTTAGCACCAACTTCATTAACACATGCTGAATTAGTGGATGTCATTCGTGCAAATGCTGGTGAGTTCTTATCAAAAGTAACGTTATTCGACGTTTATAAAGGGGAACACGTGCCAGAAGGATTCCAATCATTAGCGTATTCACTATTGTTTGTGAACCGCAATGCGACGTTGGAGGAGGATGTTATTAAGTCCGCGATGACTCGCGTAGAAGAAGCATTAGTTGCTTTAGAAAACGTATCTATTCGATAAAATAAAGTCAGTACGAAGATTATTTTATGTAGTACTATAAAAACTTAGATTACCTTTGGTTATCTTCATAATAACGACAATAGCTGTACCGGATTGAGCCTTGCGTCTCAGTTCCTACCGAGCCTCAAAGATTCTCTAGAAAATAAATTTTCAAGAGAATCTAATTCGCATCGGTTACTAGTCGCTATTGTTGTTATTATAGAAACCGAGGTAATCTTTGTTTTTATACATAAGATAGATAATCTTCGTACTTTTTTATTGTGCGAGTTAGTAAAGTAGGAATACTTCTTCTACGCTCGCTAAAAGGAAAAGGCAAAGGGCGTTGGCTCGAGCCGTTGTCTCTCGCCTTTGAAGCCTCAGGGAGTAAGACAAAAGACAAAAAAGGATTCACAGTGTGAATCCTTTTTGCTTTGTAGTCTTACCCCCGCAAGGCTGATTAGGATTAAGCGAATCACGAGTGATGAAGCTTAATTCAATCAGCTACTGCGTCTAACTATATAGAGTATTTTCGGTAGGAATAAATTCCTTACTCCGGCTTATTCGTTTCAATACTATTCCCGCTATTCTTTCAATAAACTGATTCTTTTTTGTAATCCTTGAACTTTGATTAGTTAGCTTATTAAAAGGCACTAATGTTGTTCTGCACTCGTTTATAAGAGAAGAGAGGAGGACGCCATTACCAAATATGGTAATTACCATATTTGGTAATGGCGGGTTGAAAAGGGGTTTAAACACGAATTAAATAAGGAGTATATAAAATTTTGTTTGGAAATTTTGAAAACTGTATTGAAAATTAATCAGTTTAGGCATATAATATAAGTCTAAAAACGAACAAGGAGATGTGTTATGAAAAAGAACGTTCGATATACGTTGCTCTTTCCTGGGATTGTTCTATTATGCTTTTTCTTAGTCCTTCCGTTACTAAGTAGCTTGATTCCAACGGTTTTCCCAGAAAGTAGTTTTTCTTTGCAACTGTATATTGATTTTTTCAAAGATTCCTATTTTATGGCGGTGTTAGGACGTACGCTTAGTATTTCCTTAATCGTTACGATTTTTTGTGCTGTTTTGGGCTTGCCTGCAGCATACGTCATTTCTGGAGTATCGAAGAAATGGAGAGGGATTCTGATTGCGTTAACGCTATTCCCACTTTTAACAAACTCTGTTATTCGAAGCTTTGCATGGATTACGATTCTTGGTAAAAACGGAGTAATCAATAATTTACTCATGATGTTTGGCGTGATTACTGAGCCAATGTCACTCTTATATACAGACTTCTCAATTATTATCGGTTCGGTTTACTTATTCTTGCCGACGATGATTATGACGCTTGTAGGTGTTCTGGAAAATATTGATGATGATCTGCTAGAAGCGGCGGCAACGCTTGGGTTAAGTCCGTTAAAAGGCTTCTTCAAGATTATCTTGCCACTATCGCTACCAGGGATGATTGTCGGAAGTATTCTCGTGTTTACAGGAACGCTTACTGCATATACCACTCCACAATTATTAGGTGGAAATAAAAAGATGATGTTAGCGACATTACTTTACCAACGCGCGACAACGCTTGGTGATTGGACCAGTGCGAGTGTGATTGCGCTTGTCATGATTGTGATTACATTTGCCGTGATGAAGGCATTGAATCTCTTAGCGAAATCGATGGATAAGCGAGGTGGAGATATTGCGTAAAAATAAATTACTAACCATGATTGCGACTGTTGTCTTCTTATTCCTATTCTTACCACTCGTGATTATCGTGATTACATCGTTTGGAACAGAAGCGATTATTACCTTCCCAATTAAAGGATTCACAATCGACTGGTATATTATGGCGCTAACGTCAAAAGCCTTTATGTCTAGTCTGCAACTCAGTTTATTAGTTGGTGTTGTAGCCACATTCCTTGCATTAGTCATTGGGGTGCCAGCAGCGTACGTATTATCCAGAGACCAATTTAAAGGGAAGAAGTTAATGAAGGATTTCTTCTTATCTCCAACAATGATTCCAGGGATTGTCGTAGGCTATTCTCTCTATCAAATGATTGTTGTGACTTTTAAATTCCCAATTCTACCTGGACTTCTCATTGGTCACTTCCTCATTAGTATTCCGTATGTGATTCGTGTCGTTGGTTCGAGTATGGAACAAGTTGATGTTTCGATGGAGGAAGCCGCGTGGACGCTTGGATGTACGAAGAAGAGAGCTTTTGCGACGATACTCTTACCAAATATCACTTCAGGAATTTTCGCGGCGTTTATGCTAGCGTTCGTGAACTCATTTAACAACGTTCCAGTATCGATGTTCTTATCTGGTCCAGGAGTGACCATGCTTCCAACGACTTTATTAAGTTATATGGAATTCAACTACGATCCATCTGTTTCGGCATTATCTGTAATTTTAATGTTTGTAACAATGGGGATTATGATTGCGATTGAAAAAACGTTGGGCTTAGCTTCCATTTCATAAGGAGAAAGATATGTCATTTGTAAAATTAACAGATGTAAATATGATTTACGATAATAAACATCATATTTTAAAAGATTTGAATTTATCGATTGAAAAAGGGGAATTAGTGTCCTTGCTCGGTCCGAGTGGTTGTGGGAAAACGACGACGCTTCGTATTGTAGCGGGACTCCTTAATCAAAATAGCGGAACCTTCGAATTAGACGGTGAGGATATGACGAAAGTACCTGTCCATCACAGACAATTCGGGATGGTATTCCAAAGCTATGCATTGTTCCCACATTTAACAGTGGCTGAAAATGTAGCGTTTGGATTGAAAGTGAGAAAAGAAAGTAAAGCAGTAATTGACGAAAAAGTCGCTAAAATGCTTGAAGTGTGCGGATTAGCAGAACTTGGCGATCGCTATCCAAAACAACTTTCAGGAGGCCAAAGACAACGTGTGGCTCTTGCCAGAGCGCTTGTTATTGAGCCAAAACTCTTACTACTCGATGAGCCGTTAAGTAACTTGGATGCCAAACTTAGACTTCAAATGCGTCTAGAAATTAAACGCATCCAGCAACAATTCAAGATTACGACTTTATTCGTTACACACGATCAAGAGGAATGTTTCTCAATCTCGGATAAGGTAGCGGTCATGAATAATGGGATTATCGAACAATACGGTACTCCTGAAGAAATTTATCAACATCCAACCACTGAGTTTGTCGCTCGTTTTATTGGATTTGAAAACTTCATTAAAGGAACGGTACAAGACTCTCACACAGTTCAATTGTCGAATGGACTTGTTCTTGAAACGCTGGAACATGCTAAAGAAGTCGATGTGACGGTAACGATTGGTCCAGACCATATCGAACTCTTGAACGAGGGCGATGGTGTTCTATCTGGTGAAATTTTAGTAAGAACCTTTATCGGAAAAGCGTATCAGTATGAAGTGAAAACGGAAGTGGGCGTGCTTCTTGTGAACAACCCAGCCGTTTTAGAAGTCGGAACGAAAGTCTCTCTAGCGTTCCCTAAAGATCATGTCATTGTGTTATAAAATAAAAAATTTAAGGAGTGTACACACATGAAAAAATCAATTGCAGGTATTGCAGTAGCGTCGTTATTAGTCTTAGCAGGTTGCGGAAATAGCCAAGCAAATTTACCAAAGAATGATGCCACAACAGCAGGAGGAGATGCTTCAAAAGGCGCTTCTTCTGAATTAGTCGTTTCAACATTCGGATTAAGCCAAGATATCGTTGAGCGCGACATTATCAACCCATTTGCTGAAGCGAATGGCGTTAAAGTGACATTAGAAGTTGGGAATGCGTCAGAACGTTTAACAAAAGTTCAAAGCGGCGGAAGCAACATCGACGTTATCGAATTATCACAATCAGGTTCTACAAAAGGAACAACAGAAGGATTATTTGAAACAGTCACTGAAAAAGAAATTCCAAACCTTGCGTTACTAACAGATGGCGCTAAAGAAGTGTTCCAAAACGGCGGAGGAATTCCATTCTCTATTAACAGTATTGCGATTGTTTACGATAAAGAAAAATTAGGTCGTGAAATTAAAGACTGGAGCGACTTATGGTCAGAAGATTTGAAAGGCAAAGTGGCAATTCCTGATATCACAACAACAGGTGGTCCGTTATTCTTATCTGTAGCAGCTGATAAAGGCGGAAAAGCTCTTAAAGACGATAAAGGGGCAGCAGCCTTCAAAGCGCTTGAAGAATTAAAACCAAATATCGTTAAAACATATTCTAAATCAAGTGACTTGGCAAATATGTTCCAAGCTGGCGAAGTACAAGTGGCAGTCGTTGTAGACTTTGCTATTTCTACAGTAAAAAAAGCTAATCCTAATGTTGTATCAGTCGTTCCTGAGTCTGGAACTTACGCAAACTACAACACAGTGAACATCGTTAAAGATGCAAAAAACAAAGAAAATGCGTACAAATATGTCAACTTCCGTATCGGCGCTGAAAACCAAGCTGTAAAAGCAAAATCATTGAGTGAAGCTCCTGTTAATAAAGATGTAAAATTAGCAGCAGATGATGTGAAAACAATGACTTATGGTGATGTTGCTAAACGTGCAAAAACAGTTGATTTCAAACTTGTAAATGAAAACCTTAAAGCTTGGATTGACCAATGGAATAAAATCTTAAACCAATAGAATGCTGAATTCTATTTAAGGACAGATCAGAATAAAGAGTAGACGAAGCCGCTAGATAGTTGTTAGACTGGCGGCTTTGTTCTTCTAATGCGAGTTTTGATTGTTCTTATAATGGAATTCAATTAGAATAAAGAAGACAGGAAAGGGAGTGGCAGTAATGAGAATCGGTTATAAAAATGCATGGATTTTAACGATGGATGATGCCTTCACGGAGTACCGAAGTGGGTACTTAGTGATTGAGGAGCACTCGATTGTAGACGTTGGTGCGATGGATCAGTTTGAGGAGAGTACGGCAGACCAGTGGATAGATGCGCATGGTGGAATTCTGCTTCCTGGGTTCGTGAACGCTCATACGCATTGCGGGATGATTCCTTTCCGTTCATTAGGAGACGATTGCCCAGACCGCCTCAGACGCTTCCTATTTCCGCTAGAACAAGAAGTGGTCGATGAACCGTTAATCGCCAAAAGCACGGCCTATGCGATTGCAGAGATGCAGCTGGCGGGGGTGACTGCGATGTGTGATATGTATTATTTTGAAGACGTCGTTGCTACAGTCGCAAAAGGCATGAAGATGCGCTCTCTTGTAGGCGAAACGATTATCGATATGAAGACTCCTGATAGTAAGAATACAGATGATGCCTTAGCGTATACTCAAACGTTTGTTGACAAGTGGAAAGGGGACGAACTCGTACATCCATTAATTGCCCCTCATGCGCCGAATACAAATACCGAAGAAGTGATGAGAGCAATTCTCGAGTTTGCAAAAGTTAACCAAGTTCCTATTACGCTCCATGTTTCTGAGATGACGTATGAGATGGATTATTTCCGTAAAACCTACAACCAAACACCTATTGAGTTTTTAGAGTCGCTTGGATTTTTTGAAGTACCGGTTATCCTAGCGCATGGAATCCTGATGACGGAATCCGATGTTGAAATTCTAGCTAAATATCCAAAAGTCAGCGTCGTTCATTGTATCGGTGCCAATACGAAGTCTGCCAAAGGAGTCGCACCGATTCGAAGTTTACTAGACCATGGAGTGACCGTTGGATTAGGAACGGACGGCCCAAGTAGCGGCAATACGCTGGATTTATTTACACAAATGCGAATGGTAGCTAATTTCCATAAAACGCATCTGAAGGATCGTAGCGCGTTCCCTGCAAAAGAAATCGTGGCTTTGGCAACAAGAGGCGGGGCAAAAGCTCTAGGACTTGATGAGGAAGTTGGCACGCTTGAAGCAGGCAAGAAAGCAGATATCGTTCTTGTTGAAACCTCTTCTGTGAATATGTTCCCTGTGCATGATGCATATGCGGCCTTGGTGTATTCGGCCAACGCCTCTAATGTTCAAGATGTATGGATTAATGGAGAAAGAGTTGTGGAAGGCAAGAAGCTAGTGAACGGTTCGATAGAAGGGTTGCAAAGAGCGTTGAAAGAAGAAATGTCGACGTTTGAAAAGCGCGCGGTAGAACTATCCGCCCAATTGGCATTCGAATAAGGAACTCAAGGATTACTTTAAAGAATCAGTTTTATATTGAAAGAGTAATAGTGGGGCACCGGCTCGAGCCGGTGTCTCTCACCTTTGAAGCCTCAAAGACGGAGTAGGGAATAAATTCCTTACTCCGTCTTATTCGTTTCAATGCTATTCCCACTATTCTTTCAATAAACTGAATCTTTTTGTAATCCTTGAACTTGATATTCTCATTATTTTAAGTGCTAATACTTCTTCTACGCTCGCTAGAGAAGGAGAGACGATGAAATTATCATATATGATAATTACCATATTTGATAATCACGTATCATTTATGATACGTATCATAAATGATACAAAAGAAGATGTAACAAAAATGTTACGTCACATTTTTGTTACATCTCAAATTTAAAACAAGAAAACAGCACCAAGGACGGCTAAGGAGTGTCTTTGGTGCTGTTTATTTGGTTGAGTTTATTCTGTATATTCAATATAACCTTTTTCTTGTAATTTAGCTGCAGCTTCACTAATTTTCACTGGTTTTGGTTTGGTCGCAGGAAATTGATTCGGATCGCGTCGATGTAACTCTTTCCAGTCCATAGTTTGGTAATCATATATTACGGTTTGAATGTATTCTCCATCTTCCTTCTCAACTTTAGAGGTTATTCCAGTTACATCCTTATAAAGCTCTTGACTTTTGTTCAGAAGTTGAACAACCTCTTCTTCAGATTTGCCTAATCCTTTAGGGTTATAAAAGTAAATACCAATCTGTTTATAGACGATGTCATCCTTGAAGTAGTAGATAAGAAATGTTGATCCACCTTTATCTATACGCTTGAATCTTTGTACACCGTCTTTTGGCAGAGCTTCTGTTGTATTTTGTTTATTGGACGCTGCTTGTGTTGTTGGAGCAGTCGTGGTTTCTTGAGCTGTTTGTGAAGTTTGCGCTGCGCTTCCTGCTGAATTGTTTTGTCCGCAAGCCGCAAGAGCAAAAAATGATGAGAGTAATGCGATTAATATTTTCAAGTGTTTATTCATTTTGTTATAAACCTTTCTTAAAACTCCTTATATTTTATTGTTTAACGTAACCGTCTTCAAGTAATTTTGGAACAGCCTCACTATATTTTAAAGCAGTTGGATTCTCATCGGTGAATGTTTTAGGAGCGCGTTTATGAAGCTCTTTCCAGTCGATATTGTTGTAATCAATTTTGAGTGTGTGGTAGTAAATTCCATCTTTTCGTGCAATAGTGGATTCAATTCCTTTCACTCCGTCGTAGATAGAGTGTCTTTTTTTGAGAAGTTTTTGTATTTCTTCCTCGGTTTTACCCATTTCTTTAGGCTTAAATGCATATACTGCATCTTGTAGATAAACGATATCGTCTTTGAAATAATATTTTAAGGTTGTAGTATTACCATTATCTTCTAGTTTATAGACAGCTTCACCGTCTTTTGGAAGGTTGCTGCTATTTTGTGCGTTCGACTTTTTCTTGTTTTGGTGCTTATTAGTCGCTTTTTCTTTAGTTTGTTGATTGTCTGCTGCTTTTTCTTGGCTCTGTTGATTGTTAGCCGGGTTCAGTTTCGATTGCTTAGTATTTGCTTGTGTTGCTTCTTGAGCTGCTTGTGTTGTCTCTGCTGAGTTATTTTGTCCACAAGCCGCAAGTAAGAAACCTGCAGTTGCTAAAAGTGTTAGCTGTTTGAGTTTTGTATTCATTTTATAGAAATCCTTTCTATAAGTTTATGGTTAGTCAATTCTTGTAAAACCGGCATCGAGTAGTGACTGTATGATTTGATCGTAATTCGTAGCCTCTTCCTTAGACGTAAAATCTGGATCGATTTCTCTTAGCTGATCGAAGTTTACATTCGAATAGTCGACTTCGTATGATTGGATGTATTTAGTTCCTTCCATACGAATATCAAGCTTTAGACCAGTGACATCTTTAATTTGCTCTTTTAATTGATTATAGCTTTGCTCCATAGTTTGCTTTTGTGTTTGCAACGCTTGTTTGAAAGCTTCTTTAGAGGTTTCTGGCAAGCCTGATATGTCAAAATCGATAATGGAATCGGTCGTCATTTTTTGAATCAAGCCATCTTTAAAAGTAATCTTGACTTTCGTAATGTTGTTTCCATTAATTCGCTCAAATGCGACTTGGCCATCTTTAGCATCCGATTGTGTACCCTGAGTAGTTTGCGATAGAGCAGTCGTTGTTGCTGGTGTAGTCGTTGTCGCTTGCGTGGTTGCCTGAGTTGTGGGGGCTTGAGTCGTAGCAATCGTTGTTTCTTCTTTTTGACTTTGACCACAAGCGGCTAGGAGTAGTGCACTTGTAAAGAGGAGTGCGGATACTTTCACAGTGTTCTTCATGCATAGTCTCCTTCATTTTTGAAAAAAGGGGAGAAGAGGTCCCTCTTCTCCCTATTGAATTTAGAATTTTACTATTGTTTTTCTTTATAGCCACCCTTAAGGAGCCCCTCTTTAAATTCAGAGTAGCTTAGAGTTTTATCATCACGTAGATTTAATCCAGGAATCTTTTCTTTTAATTTATCCAAATCGATTTTAGTGTAATCGAATGAATATGTAATCGTGAAAATATCACCTTTGTGTTCTGTATTATATTCAAACCCTTTTCCGATAAAGTCTTTAAGTGCTTCTTTTGTTCTGGTAGCATTATTTTGAAGTTTTTCAAGAGCGTTTTCCACCTCTAGTTGTGAAAGAGTATAAACTTCTACTGTTTCTTGTTTCAATATGGCATCATCTTTATAATACACAGTCATTGTTTCTGCACCACCCTTAGCACTAGCTTCAAAAACTGTTTTTTGAGCACCAGCCGGCATTTCTGTTTTTGCTTGAGCAACAGTTGTTGGAGTGGCTGTCGTTGGAGCAGCCGTTGTAGGCGCAGCTGTTGTTGGTGTAGCTGTTGTTTGAGCTTGAGTAGTAGTAGTTGAGTCTTGCTTTTGTCCACAACCTGCTAATACTAGACCAGCTGTGAATAGAAGTGCGAATGCTTTTGTTGTTTTGTTCATGATTTTTACCTCACTTTTTGTTATGTATCGTAAAACCGGTATGAGAGAGCTCTTTACCGGTCTTACTTACTTATTTAATTATTTCTTTTCTTTATATCCAGCTTGTTCAATCAATTCTTTAGAAGCTTTGAAACTTACCACATTACCTTCTCCAGAGAATTCATCTGGGAAAGCTTTTTTCAAATCTTCCACTTTAGCAACGGAATAGTCAATCGTTACAGTTTGAGTAATAATTCCGTCTTTTGATTCTAGACTAGCAGTGATCCCTTTGAGAGTAGTGTATTGATCATTTTGTTCTTTAAGCTCTGCCATTGCTTCGTCTTCAGAGATTGGTAATTCAGAGATAATGTATTTACTTTCAGCAGTTTGCTTTGTTACGACGTCTCCCTTATAGTAATAAGTTAATGTTGAAGTCTGCATTTCATCCTTAAGTTCGAATGTTGCAGTTTCTTCTTTCGCACATCCTAATAGTACGAATAATGCTGTAAATAACACAGCGAATAATTTCATTGCTTTTTTCATGAAATACATCCTTTCAAGTTGTAATATACATATATTATAAATCTAACAATTCTAATATGCAAGCCTTTTTACAAAAATGGATTCTAATGAAGGTTGACAATTGCTAACAGTTTGATTTTAACAGCAATGTGCTATACTAATCTTACAGTGAAATGGAGGAAAAAGTATGAATCAAACTGTAAACTTCTTGAAAGAACTTGTAGCAATTCCGTCACCAACTGGCTATACCAAAGATGTGCAAGATTATTTAATCGATGTCTTAACAGATATGGGATATGAGCCAACACGTACAGCAAAAGGATTAGTGGTTGTAACAGTACCTGGAGCAATGGATGAGAAACAGCGTGTGGTAACGGCACATATCGATACACTTGGTGCGATTGTTCGCGCAGTAAAACCAGATGGACGCTTAAAACTTGACCGTATTGGTGGGTTTGCTTGGAATATGATTGAAGGAGAAAACTGTACGGTTCATGTTGCTAGCAATGGAACGACTGTTTCTGGAACGATTCTTTTACATCAAACGAGTGTACACGTATACCGTGAAGCAGGAACGGTGGAGCGCAGTCAAGATAATATGGAAGTTCGTTTGGATGCGAAAGTGACAAACGAAGCCGAAACGCGTGCATTAGGAATTGAAGTAGGGGACTTTGTATCCTTTGATCCACGTTTTATCCTTACACCAACAGGATTCATCAAGAGCCGTTTCTTAGATGATAAAGTGAGTGCAGCGATTTTATTAACCTTATTAAAGAAATACAAATCAGAAGGAATCACATTGCCAGTAACAACTCATTTCATGTTCAGTTGTATTGAAGAAACTGGAACGGGAGCCAACAGTAGCATTCCAGAAAAAGCGGTTGAATTTTTAGCCGTGGATATGGGTGCGATGGGGGATGACCAACAAACAGACGAATACACCGTTTCTGTCTGTGTGAAAGATGGTTCTGGGCCTTATAATTTTGATTTCCGTCAACATCTTGTGTCTCTATGTAAGGAAAAGAATATTCCATTTAAATTAGATATTTATCCTTATTATGGTAGTGATGCCTCAGCAGCAATGCGTGCTGGAGCAGAAGTGAAACACGCCTTACTCGGTGCAGGAATTGAATCAAGCCACTCTTATGAAAGAACGCATCTTGATTCGGTTGAAGCAACGCAACAGTTAGTCGATGCCTACCTTTTAAGTTCATTAGTAGAAGCTTAATAGGATGCCTTTCCAACAGTGTTTGGGAAGGCTTTTTTTGGGCTTGAAAAATTTTTGAAGAATTTTGTTGACAAGGGTTCTATCAAAGAGTATACTCTAAAACGTAAAACTTACGATTTAGAAAGTGAGAGAATTATGAACAAGAAAGAAAAGGTTATTTTAGGAGGGGCAGTTGCGCTAGGCTTGCTATTTGCATCAGGTGCCGTTTTATCCCAGCAACAAGCCCAAACAACGGAGACAACAACTGAGGAGACAACCATTGATGCCGAGCGTATGGCGAAATACGAACAGGCAGCACAAGAAATTAAAGACAATAAACCAAAGACAATTGTCGGAGAAGTCTTTGAGAATGGATATTTGAAAAAACACGGAGATCATTATCATTTTGTATATGGTGCGCCACCAGCAGATGCGATTTATGAACAGAAAAAACCAGGTGCGACAACAAGTACAGTAGAAGACAATTACGTCTTCAATCCAAATGATATCGTGAGTGAAAATGAATTAGGATTTGTCGTTCGACACGGCGACCACTTTCACTTTATCTACCGTTCACAGTTAGCAAACGCACAGACAGTGACTAGAGAAGTAGAAGACAATTACGTCTTCAATCCAAACGATATTGTTAGTGAAAATGAGTTAGGCTTCGTAGTTCGCCATGGAGATCACTTTCATTTTATTTACCGTTCACAATTAGCAAACGCTCAGACCGTGACTAGAGAAGATGAAAACGGCAAGAAGAGAACGTGTAAATTATTACGCATCCCACATGGAGACCATTTCCACGATGTATTAGACTGTGGAGATGGTAGTGCTTCTTATACATTTGACGATGAACCAACTTCAAGACCGTCGACTGGTGGCAACCACACAGGAGTGGCTAGTACAATCGGGACTGTGACACCATCAAGTCCAAGTACAGCAAGCACACAACCTGTAACACCTCCTGCAACAGATATTGCGACACCGCAAGCTGAGGGGTGGACATTACAATCGCCAGAGATTCAAAAATATTTAGACTACATTGTCTATGCTTACGGCGTAGAACGAGATACGATTAAGTTCGAGTCTGTAACAAATGACAAAGGCGAGTATGTCGGAAAAGTATTTGCCTTCCAAAACATGGAACAAGGGCAAGATAAGAACCATATTCATCCTTGGGTGATTCCATTGAAACGTTTTGAAGTGCCAAACTCTGACCCATCGATTCCTGCAGAAGTGAGACTTTCTCAGGAGATTGATTTAATTGCAAGACGTATGGGGATTTCTCGTACAGCGATTCGTATTGTGAATGGACGCTTCGATATTCCGCACGGTGACCATAGTCACTCCATGAATATCGTCAACAAAGATGGTATCGAAGCCTATGAGAAAAATAAACTTCCAGTCATTGTGCCTCCATTTGTGGCAGGAGATGTGAATGTGAATGACGTTTTTGCCAAAATTGATGACGTCAAAGCGCGTGCTGCTGAAAAGTATAAAGATGATCCAGTGACATTGAACCGTATTTTAGTAGCCTTGAACGAATATAAAGAACAAGTGCAATTAAAAGGAAACTCAACGGAAGGTTTCGTCAAAGGATTAGAACGCTTCGAGGCACAAACGATTAATCACGAGACAGTAGCCCAAGAAGAAGTAACTCCTGAGGAACAAAAGATGAACGCGACCCACGAAGAAACAGTTCGTATGGTTGGTGAGTTGAACTTACAAGACTACGGCGTGACAGCTGACGAGTTAAAAGATTTAGCTTCAAAAGCACGTGCATCCAATACAGAGGAGCAAGTGAACGCGATTCGTGCATTAGTACAAGCGTTACGTGATGCCAACGACCGTATTAGTATTGAAGGAATGCGTTACTTATACTTCTTAACACAACACGTTTTAGATCAAGAGTTACCTGCTTCGCTTCGTGAAGAAGTAGCAAGCTTAATTAAGCGTTATATGGGTTCACGATTAAACTTTGCGACAACACCTGTTGAATCTCTCATTATCGAATCTTATCGTACAAAATTAGCGATTAAAGAATCCCATGAGAAATTCGATGGAAAAGTCGATGCGACAATCGGAAAGAATCTGAAAGAAATTTTAACGCCTGCTTCCCAAGAAGAACAAAGTATTTTCCAAGAGGCAAAAGACTTCGCTGAAATGGCGCTGGATGAATCGGATAAAGATAACAGTACTCCAAAGAGCTCTATCCTAGTGGTGAAACCTTCAGAGGAAAAACCATCCGAAGAAACAACAACGACACAAAGTGAGACGACAGAAACAACAGAAAAAACAGAAACTACAGAAAGTACGACAGCTTCTGTAGAGACCACAGAAGCAACAACGGCTACAACAGAAGCCGCTACAACAGTAGAAACAACAACTGTTGAACAATAGAACTTTTAAACACGTAACTCTTTAATAAAGAAGAGTTGCGTGTTTTTATTTCCTATGAATAGAAGGTTTAGCGGTAGTTATGGTATACTAATACAGCATTCTAGTTGAAGGAGGGATTTAAATGGCAGTCATGCATTTTGGCGAAAACAATACATGGATTAACATCAATTCAGATTTAATCAGTGAATATTCATCCATTTACGATACGTATGACATCGATGACGAAATGATTGAATACGCGCTGGATAAAAATGAACGTGCACATATGGAGTATAATCGCCGCACAAAGACCCTCGTTGTCATTTATAATGTCCTCAACTTATCACGCGAAGAGAATCACTACGATACGATTCCATTGACGTTTATCGTGAGACAAAACCAAATTGTCACGATTTC
Source organism: Streptococcus sp. (assembly GCA_015264885.1). GTDB lineage: Bacteria > Bacillota > Bacilli > Lactobacillales > Aerococcaceae > Granulicatella. Next base: position 28,002 of record JABZYY010000004.1, read on the forward strand.
CAATGCTCTCAATGAATATATTATTGATCAAATTCGCGAGGAACTGGAAGAGAATATGCATTGGAGCGTATTTAATTTCTTATTACATAGTTTATTTGCGATTTCGGAAAACTACTTTCCTGTTATTGAAAAACTAAATAAAGAACAGCAAAAAATTAGTAAATTACTCAGAAAGAAAACTACAAAGGATAATTTGTTCCGTTTATCTGACTTGGAGATTGAGGGGATGTATTTAGTTTCAGCGACGAAGCAAAATGCGGTTGTACTAGAGCAACTGAAGACGCAACAAGCCTTCAAGGCACTCGACGATACTGAAAGAGAGCAGTTGGAAGATAACATCATCGAAGCCAATCAATTAGTAGCGATGACGGAATTACATCTTCAAATCTTGCATCAAATCGCGAGCACGTATAACAATGTATTGAATAACAACTTGAATGACACGATGAAATTCTTAACGGTCATCTCGATTTTAATGACGATTCCGGATATTGTGACGGGATTCTTTGGGATGAATGTGCAGATTCCGTTTACGGAGTTTAGACACGGATGGGCGATCATTCTTTTGATTATCGCACTCGGTTGGATAGGCGTGTCGCAGATTATCAAGCGCATTATGAAAGATTAACCAAAAACACCTTCCTACTTGATAGGAAGGTGTTTGTTTGTGTGCTAGGTTTTTATTTGTGCTCAGATATATGATTACTTCGAATCCTTGCGGATTTGTTTATTGTAGCTGTAACGTTGCACCAGCTTGAGCCTAGGTCTCAAGCTTTTAAAGCCTCAAAACGGGCGTACGGAATAAATTCCTACGCCCGTTAATTCGTTTTAATGCTTTTTCACGTTACTGCTACAATAAAATCCACAAGATTCTTCGTAATCATTTGCTGGGTAAACACGTAAAAAAGTACTTCCTATCCAGTAGGAGTGTTTTTGGGAATCTGCGAAGAGCCTATCTAACCTCATTTTGGAAGAGAAAAACTATTTTAATTTTTTAGCTTTTTCGGTGTTGGCGAAGTGGAGTTTAGCCACTTTACCGAGGAGTTCCATGCCGCCGTGTTTTAAAATAGTGGCTGCTGCTTTATCGACGTTGGCGCCGGCACCGCTTGGGAGTTCATATCCGTATTCGGCGCTTAGAGAGTCTAAGCCATCGAGAAAGGCGCATCTGGCAATCATTGAGGCTGCCGCAACTGCGATATGGTGGCTTTCGCCTTTTGTAATAAAGTATGTTTTCTTCTTATCGACAAGGTCTTGGCCTTTGAGATAACGGTAATACAAGTCTGGTTTACAGAATTGGTCGATTAAGTACGCTTCTGGAACTTCAGGAGCAAGTTTTTCTGTTAAGAGACGGAGAGCTTGGTTATGAAGCAGAGCCTTCATCTCGTTTAGATTTTTGACTTGTTGGACTTCGTTATATTTTTCAGGCCAAAGTGTGAGTAATTTATAAGGCACAACTTCTTTGATTTTTGGAACGAGTGCCTTGATTTGGTCGTCCGTCATATCTTTTGAATCGCGAACGCCCATCGCTTTTAGTGTGGCAATGTTTTCTTTTGAAACATAAGTTGCCGCAACGGTTAGTGGTCCAAAGTAAGCGCCGTTTCCGACTTCATCACTTCCGACAACGCTCCAAGTCGCAAAGTCTTCTGGAAGAGTAGAGTCTTCGAGAGCTTTCTTTGAAGTGGCGTCAATCGATTGTTCGAGGTGGTTCTTTTGGATAAAGTCTTCAATGCCTTTTCCTTGGAAGAGAACCTTGCCCGATTTATAGGCTGTGATCGATAATCCATCGACCTTTAGACGCAATGTTGCGTGTGGTGGAGGAGATTGCGTGTATGAAGCATAGGTTGCTCCAAGGGTCGCAATTTGCTCAGGTGATAAAATTAAAGTTAATGAATTCATGTCGTTCCCCCTTTTCTTTTTAGCATACCATGACAAATTTCATCCGTCCACTCTCTAAAAAAGTGGATTATTAGTGTATTTTTTAAATGAAAAATGGTAAAATAAGGTGATATTATGGAGAAAGTGAGAGGGTCTTTTGTGAATCAACCAAAAACAAGAGTAAAAGCAACGATTTCAGGGAAATCTTATACGATTATTGGTCGTAAGTTGCAACAAGAAATGCAAAGTATTGTGCGTGTCTTACAAGAACAATTAGATCAAATCACTCGAGTATCTGACAAATTGTCGACGGAAGAAGTGGCGCTTCTTGCAGCCATCAACGCCATCTCGAATCAATTTGAAAAGCAAGAAGAAGTGGTCGCATTGAAGAAACGTGTAGAGCAGTTGGAAAAAGAATTGCGCTCCGTTCAACATAAACGCCCTTCGATTGATGCAAATAGAAAACAAGAATTAGAAAAACAATTTGAATTACAACAAGATTTGTTGAGAAGGTAGGTTTCAATGGTAACGTTAATTATTTTATTTTATTTATTAGTTGGTGTGTATACCGGAATGCGCCGAGGATTAACTTTAGAACTCGTGTATATCGCAGGATACTTCATCACATTCCTAGTTGCGATGTTCACTTACGAAGGACTCGCAAAATTCTTATCGGTGTACATCCCATATCCATCATACATTCCTGGAAATCACTTAGCGATTTTCACAGAAGCCCAAGCGATGTCACTCGACCAATCATTTTATAAATTGGTTGCATTCCTAGTCATCATGATTCTTGGATGGTTAGTGGTTCGATTCCTTGGATATGTCGCTAGCGAATTAACATTCTTACCACTATTGAAACAATTCAATACGATCGGTGGAGCGGCACTTGGATTCTTTATGAATTACTTATTCATTTACTTTGTACTTTACGCAGTAGCGATGATTCCACTGGCACCGGCTCAAAAAATTGTTGAAGGCGGCTTGCCAAACTTCATCATTACAAAAACACCAATTGTAACGCAAATCGTTTCAAGTTGGTTATTACCTAAATAAAACCTCGAAGCGTGGAACAAACTTGTTCCACGTTTTTTAAGAAAGAAGGACTGTTATGAATTCGAAAATCGAAAAGGTTTTAGAATTTTCAAAAATTAGAACACAACTGGCCGAATATGCGACTTCCGAAAAAGGGAAGCAAATGATTAAGGAACTTCCAATTGAAGTTGATGCAAAGGCCATTCAACATAAAATCGAAGAAACAACAGATGGGGTGGAGTTACTCCGTCTCAAACAAGGGATTCCAATTCCACGATTGAAAGATATTAGTTTTGCCTTGAAACGTCTGGAGCTAGAAGCGGGGCTTAATGGGCGCGAATTAAGTGATATCCTGCGTGTCTTAACGACAACACATGAGGTAGAGCGTTTCTTTGAAAAAGTCGAAGAAGAGGAAATCGCACTAAAACGTGTGCCTCGTCTTGTCGAAAAACTAGAGAGTATTCCAGATGTGACAAGCGAATTAGAAGCTTCTATTCGTGAAGACGGGTATGTTTTAGATAGCGCTTCTCCAACCTTACACGGGGTTCGTGTGGGGATTCAAAAGACGGAGCAAGATATTCGTCGTCAAATGGATCAATACCTCACAGGAAAGAATGCGCAATATTTAAGCGATACGATTATCACCATTCGTAATGACCGTTATGTACTTCCTGTAAAAGCAGAGTATAAATCTGTCTTTGGCGGAACGGTCCATGACCAAAGTTCGACAGGACAAACGCTCTTTATGGAGCCACAAGCAGTCGTAAATTTAAACAACAAGCTTCGTGAATATCAAATCCAAGAGAAGCGTGAAGTAGAACGTATTCTTTGGGAATTGTCTCAAAAACTGATGCCTTATACGAATTCACTGCATCAAAACCATTATGTATTGGCACGTCTGGATGTAGTGAATGCAAAAGCGCTGTATGCTCATGAATTGAGAGCAACAGAGCCAATTATCGATGCTAATAATTACGTAGCCCTCTGGCAAGCGTGGCATCCACTTTTAGAGCGTGAGAAGGCTGTGGCAAACGATATTATTC
>JABZYY010000050.1 GCA_015264885.1 Streptococcus sp.
GTTAGATGCTTATGCTATAAGGGTTGCCGGCCAAAAATAATTTACATTAAAGGCGGATACTGATACGATAGTAAAGCAAAGAAAGGATGGCCGACATGGAAGAAAATAAGGTACAAAATTATAAGAGTTGTTTTGATATTATTGGTCCGATTATGGTGGGCCCTTCTTCTTCACATACTGCTGGAGCGATTGCGATTGGTGCTCTTGCGAGACAATTGTTCGGAGGCACGCCAAAGAATGTGCGATGCGACTATTATGAATCGTTCTCCGAAACGCATAAGGGACACGGAACGGATTTTGCGATTATTAGTGGAATCTTAGGTTTTGCGACAGATGATGAGCGCGTACCGCGTGCCGTTGAGATTGCGGTATCCCAAGGGATGCATATTGAATTTGTCGAGCGAAAAGAACCAAGCCCTGTGAATCACGCCAATACTGCGGATTTGACCTTGAGCAACGAGCAACGTACGATTCGTCTCATTGGAACCTCAGTTGGTGGCGGAGCAGTGGAAGTGAAGTACATCGAGGTGGATGGCTTCAAGATGGATCTATCAGGTCCGCTTCCGATTTTACTTGAAGTGGTTCCTCTTGGGAAAATGCCAGTTTTATACAGCTTGCTGCAAGAACATGGCGTGACCATTTCAAAACAGCGAGTGGAAATGACAGAAGATAGCCAAATGATGGGATATGAGCTTGTTGATTTATTATCCCCAGAATTAAAAGAACAAATACAAACATTAAGAAAAACGCATAATATCTACATGTTTGCGTGATGATAAGGAAGGAAGTTTGCAATGTTTTCGACCATTAAAGAATTGGTAGCATTAGCAACAGAACAAAAGAAGCCCATTTCGGAAATCATGATTGAACAAGAAATGGAAATGACCCAGCAAAGTCGTGAGTACATCTGGGAGAAAATGGAAAAAAACTTACAAACGATGAAGAACGCAGTTGAACGAAGCGTGGAAGGAGAGGGAGTGTTCTCTCCAACAGGCTTAACGGGTGGCGACGCGTTGAAGATGAAGAAATATCGTGAACGTGGGAAAACATTGTCGGGAGATAGTATTCTAGCGGGGGTACAATACGCGCTTGGAACAAACGAAGTCAATGCTGCAATGGGGCTTGTGTGTGCGACTCCAACAGCAGGAGCGAGTGGAACCTTACCTGGCGTTGTGTTCTCGATTGCCGATACGATGAACTTGAACCATGAACAACAAGTGCGTTTCCTCTTTACTTCGGCAGCCTTCGGGATGGTCGTAGCCAATAACGCGATGATTGCCGGGGCGACAGGTGGATGCCAAGCCGAAGTCGGAAGTGCCAGCGCGATGGCCGCAGCCGCAGCCGTTGAAGCAGCCGGAGGAACACCACAAGAGAGTTCCGAAGCCTTTGCGACAGCGCTTGGGAATTTATTAGGGCTCGTTTGTGACCCTGTAGCCGGTCTTGTAGAAGTGCCGTGCGTGAAGCGGAATGCGATTGGCGCGGGGAATGCATTGATCGCCGCAGATATGGCACTTGCAGGAATTACAAACGTGATTCCAGCCGATGAAACCATCGAAGCGATGCGCAGTATCGGGGTGAGAATGCCACGAGAACTCCGTGAAACGGGACTCGGTGGATTGGCAGGCACAAGAACAGGTGTCGCGATTAAGATGCGCATTTTCGGGGAAGATGTTTCGTTGAACCCGGAACAAGAGTAGGAGGAATACACATGGCAAAAGAAATTGCTACATTTGCAGGAGGCTGTTTCTGGTGCATGGTGAAACCATTTGATAGCCAACCAGGAATCGAGTCTGTGATCTCAGGATACACAGGCGGCCACAAAGAAAATCCGACATACAAGGAAGTATGTAGCGGAACAACAGGACATACAGAGGCCGTGCAAATCACGTTCGACCCAGAAGTATTCCCTTATGAAAAACTCGTAGAAGTCTACTGGCAACAAACGGACCCAACGGATGCAATGGGACAATTCGTGGACCGTGGAGATTCATACCGACCAGTCATCTTCTACCATTCAGAAGAGCAAAGAAAGATTGCGGAAGCTTCAAAAGCAGCCTTGCAAGCGAGCGGACGATTCAAAAAAGATATCGTGACAAAAATCGAGCCTGCAAGTACGTTCTATCCTGCTGAAGAATATCACCAAGATTTCTACAAGAAGGATCCAGAACATTATAAACGTTACCGCGGACTTTCAGGGCGCGACACTTTTATCGACAGTATTTGGAAATAAGAAAAAGAGCTAAAATTATCATATATGATAATTTTAGCTCTTTTATTTGTTATTCAACTTCAGTATATTCACCGTCGATGATGGCTTCATCAGATTCTAAGTACTCTTTAAAATCATCCGACAGATCATTGATAGAAACGTCTTCTTCGATAAATTCGCCTTTTAATAACTTTTCAAAGGTATTAGCTAAACGCTCTGCGGAAGGTTTGAACGTGTAGTAAGTCAATCCTCCAGAGAACACACCGCCGATGACCGGAATAACCTTTGTGACTGTCTTTCCGACAGACATCTTCGTAATCTTCCAGCCGAGAAAGGCACCGACCTTCTTCATGATCGGATACCACATTTTCTTTGTAAGAGCCGTAGTAACGACTTTCTTACCGACTTTTTCAGCGATATTTTTTGAAACTTTTGTAATCAAGGCTGCCGCGCCGCCTGCACCGAGCATGATTCCTAAATAACCAATCATTCGAGCCTTTGCTTCTTCTGGTAATTCATCAAACTCACCTGTAAATAACTCATCTTCTCCAAAGAGATAAGCCAATTGCTGTGCTAGATTGAGTGAAAACCCAAAGTATTGAACGACATCTGCTCCACCAGACAGAGTAGCGGTGATTGGGTTTGAAGGTAGTCCAGCCACAAAAGATGTTAAGGCTGTTTTCTTCGTAGTGTCATTAATAATTTTCGTGGCTCTTTTTCGTAAAGCTTCCGGCGTAAAAACGGATTGCGGTCCATTTTTTAGAATGATATCTAAATATTCGCTCCCTTTAAATTCCTTTTTAAGAAATTCCTCACGACTAACCTTCACAAATGGTAGTTTTGTCGTTTTTGATAAGGTTGATAGCACTAATTGATTAAAATCCTCTGATTTATTACCCATTTTTCTCCCAACTTTCTTCTTCTGACGTGTTTTTTGCGCTATTTGCACACATTTTATCAAAAAGAATTCTCTATTACAATATGAGTTTGGGCAATGAAAAGAACATTCATTACCAAATATGGTAATGAATGTTCTGCATCTACATTTTTTAAAATAAAAACAATATAGTATATAAACTATAAAGCAAAAAAGACCATATATGGTCTTTTTCGCCTCTCAATTTTTTAGATATTTGCTAAGTAAGTTGTTAAACGAGCGACAACTTCTTTTAAGTTTTCCATTGAAGCTGCGTAACTGAAACGAACATAGCTTTCGCCACCAGGTCCGAAAGATACCCCTGGGATTAGCGCTACTTTTGCTTTTGGCGCAAGATCACGAACGAATGCCCATGAGTCAGTGCCGCATTTTGCAGGAATTTTCGCGAATAAGTAGAACGCGCCGTCAGGACTTGCCACTTCGAAGCCAAGTTTCTTCAACTCAGCCGCAAGATAGTCACGACGCTCGCTATATTCCACCATCATTTTCGCGCAGTCATCTTGGCCGTGTAACATCGCCGCAAGCGCTCCGTATTGCGCAAAGCTTGTTGGAGCTGTCACCATGTATTGGTGAGTTTTTACAACTTCGTTCATGAAGTGTGTTGGCCCTAAGATGAATCCGATACGCCATCCTGTCATTGCATGTGATTTTGACAAACCAGTGATGACAATCGTTTGGTCAGGTAAAATATTCGCAAGAGAGTAGTGAGTCTTGTCGTAAGTTAATTCTGCGTATACTTCATCGCAAAGCGCCCATAGTTGGTGCTCTTTAATCACTTCGGCTAAGTCTTCTAATTGTTCTTTAGAGTAAGTTACGCCTGTTGGGTTACTTGGGTATACAAGAACCACCGCTTTGAAGTTTTTATCTGGGTTTGCTTCGATAGTTTCACGTAATTTATCCGCTGTTAAAACAAAACCGTCGTTACTTGTGTCCACCGTAATGAAGTTCCCTTGGTTCACCAATGTGATTGGCAAGTATAGTGGGAAGACTGGTGTTGGCACGATGACTGTGTCGCCAGGGTTTAAGATGGCTTGTAAGCTTGCCGCAATCCCTTCTGTGGCTCCGATGGTTGTAATCACTTGGTCTCCAGTGTAATTGAAATTAAATTTCTTGTTGTAATACTCAGCCGCAGCTTGTCTCAGTTCAGGAATCCCTGAGTTTGGTGTGTAATGTGAGTGGTTGTCTTTAATCGCTTGGATAGCCGCTTCTTTAATATGCTCAGGCGTGTCAAAGTTTGGTTCTCCAAGAGTTAATTTGATAATGCCAGGAATTGTGGATACTTCTGCGTCGAATTGACGAATGTCAGAAACTGCAATCCCTTCTACGATTTTGTTAAATGGATGTTCTACTGTCATAGGAATCCTCCTTTATATTCATAGAGAAATTGTATCTTGTTTTGAGAAAGAGTGCAACGAGAAGTATAGAATTTTAAAAAGAAAATAAAAAACGCTGGGAATTTATCCAATCTATCTTTCTGCCTATGAATTCTAAGGAAAATAGTGTATAATCTCTTTGAGAATATCGGTTAGCAGTCAAAGTGCGAGCCACCCTAGAAGAGGAAGGGGTGGAGTGTGCACTTTTTTTGTGCAATGAAACGGAAGTGAGGGATAGTATGCAGACAGAATTTGATACAATTGCGGCGATTTCAACGGCGCCTGGCGAAGGGGCTATCGGGATTGTTCGTATTAGTGGAGATGATGCGATTCGCATTGCCGACGAAGTGTATCGATTGAAAGACAAACGATTAAAAGAACAGCCAAGTCATACGATTCACTATGGGCATATTGTGGATCCAAAGAACGATGAAGTGATTGATGAAGTGATGGTGACAGTACTTCGCGCGCCAAAGACGTTTACGCGTGAGGATGTTGTGGAAATCAACTGTCACGGTGGGATTGTGGCGATTAACCGCATCTTACAACTCGTTCTTCGCATGGGAGCACGCCTGGCGGAGCCTGGTGAATTTACAAAACGCGCCTTCTTGAATGGACGTATCGACTTGTCGCAAGCAGAAGCCGTGATGGATTTGATTCGTGCTAAAACGGATAAATCGATGCAAATGGCGATGCGCCAACTCGACGGAGAACTCTCGAAGTTAATTCAGAAATTACGCCAAGAAATCTTAAACACCTTAGCGCAAGTGGAAGTGAATATCGACTATCCAGAATACGACGACGTGGAAGAAATGACCTTGCAACTGTTGCGCGAAAAGACGCAGCAAGTTTCACAATGCATTCGCGCATTGCTAAACACGGCAAGCCAAGGAAAAATCTTGCGTGACGGCTTGAAGACAGCCATCGTTGGACGTCCAAACGTAGGGAAATCGAGTCTATTGAATGTGTTATTACGCGAAGAAAAAGCCATCGTAACGGATATCGCTGGAACGACTCGTGACACGATTGAAGAGTACGTGAATGTTCGAGGAGTGCCGCTCCAACTAATTGATACGGCGGGAATTCGTGAAACGGATGACGTCGTTGAACGAATCGGGGTGGAACGAAGCCGTAAAGCGTTAAACGAAGCGGATTTCGTGCTCTTGATTTTAAACCAAAGCGAAGAGTTGATGGACGAAGACCTCCGCTTATTAGAACAAACGAAAGACTTTAAACGCATTATTTTATTAAACAAGACAGACCTGCCAACGAAAATCAATATGGATAAGGTCAAAGAATTCGCGACAGACAGCGAGATTGTCACAACGTCCATGCTCAAAAAAGAGGGCATCGACCAATTGGAAGAAAAGATTGCCGATTATTTCTTCCAAGGGCAAATGAACGAGCGCGACGCAACATACTTATCGAACACGCGTCATATTGCGCTTCTTGAAAAGGCTGAACAAGCGCTGCAAGAAGTGGCGAACGGGGTCGATATGGGCATGCCTGTTGATTTGATCCAGATCGATTTTACCCGCGCTTGGGATCTCTTGGGCGAAATTACAGGCGATACTGTTCAAGACGAGCTGTTAACACAATTGTTCAGCCAGTTCTGTTTAGGGAAATAAGAGATCAAACTTCAATTCTTTACGGAACTCTTCATAGTAGCGGTAATGGGGCATCGGATTGAGCCTTACGTCTCAATTCCTACCAAGCTTCAAACTGACTCTACGGGTTACAACCCTAGAGTCAGTAATTCACATTGGTTGCTATTCCCCATTACTGCTACTAATGAATCCGTAAGAATTTCCGTTTTCTCTCTTTCATAAAGAGAGAACGACTGAACGACTGAACGATTGAACGCTCCTCATTCGAGCGTGTGATGTTCCCAAAGGATCGGGCGCATCGATAGAAGTAAAAGGCACAAGGAGGAAGAGCTGATGACGAAGCTAGCGACAATCTGCTATATCGATAATGGAAAAGAATTTTTACTGTTATTACGCAACAAGAAGCCAAACGATGTCCATGAGGGCAAGTACATTGGCGTTGGTGGCAAGCTCGAAGCGGCAGAGACTCCAGAAGAATGTGCCGTGCGTGAGATTTTTGAAGAAACAGGACTACAGGCTACGAAGATGGAGATGAAAGGAATCATCACCTTCCCAGAATTCACCCCTGGACACGATTGGTATACGTATGTCTTTCGTGTGACGGAGTTTTCAGGAGAGCTGATTGATTCGCCAGAAGGAACGCTGGAATGGGTTCCGTATGATGAAATCCTAAGGAAGCCTTCTTGGGAAGGAGACCGCATTTTCCTAGAGTGGATTCTAGGGAATCAACCGTTCTTTTCTGCGAAATTCATCTATGAAGCGGGAGAATATGTCAGTCACAATGTAGAATTTTATGGAGAAAGAAAGTAAAGGAGAGACTATGGTAACAACTTACGAAGCTGGAAATTATGATGTTGTAGTTGTCGGTGCAGGTCATGCCGGAAGTGAAGCGGCGCTAGCAAGTGCACGTATGGGCGCAAAAACATTATTACTCACAATGAATTTAGAAATGGTGGCCTTCATGCCATGTAACCCATCTGTAGGGGGACCTGCAAAAGGGGTTGTTGTGCGTGAAATCGACGCTCTTGGGGGCGAGATGGGTCGCAACATTGACAAAACGTATATTCAAATGCGTATGCTAAATACTGGGAAAGGCCCTGCTGTACGTGCCTTACGTGCGCAAGCGGATAAACATTTATACGCGCAAGAAATGAAGAAGACAATCGAGAAGCAAGAAAACTTGGATTTACGCCAAGGCATTGCGGAAGAGTTGATTGTTGAAGATGGCGTATGTAAAGGGGTTATCACGAATACGGGTGCCATCTACCGTTCAAAAGCGGTTGTTTTAACGGCCGGAACGTCTTCTCGTGGTCAAATTATTATCGGTGAATTGAAATATTCATCAGGTGCCAACAACTCTCAGCCATCAATTAAATTATCAGAGAACCTACTCGAATTAGGCTTCGAATTGGCGCGTTTCAAAACAGGGACTCCGCCACGTATCAAAGGCTCATCGATTGATTATAGTAAAACAGAAATTCAACCAGGGGACGATACGCCAAACTTATTTAGTTTCACTTCAAAAGACGAAGACTACCGCTACGACCAAATTCCTTGCTGGTTAACGTATACGAATGAAGGGACTCATGAAACGATTCGTGAGAACTTACACCGTGCACCGATGTTTACAGGGATTGTAGAAGGGGTCGGCGCGCGTTACTGCCCATCGATTGAAGATAAAATCGTTCGTTTCAGCGACAAGCCTCGTCACCAAATTTTCCTAGAGCCAGAAGGAGAAAATACGGAAGAAGTCTACATTCAAGGGTTGTCGACTTCTCTTCCAGAAGACGTGCAAATCAAGATGATTCGTAGTGTGGAAGGGTTGGAAAATGCGGAGATGATGCGTACGGGTTACGCCATCGAGTACGATGTGGTTGTGCCGCACCAATTGAAGAATACCTTTGAAACAAAAATCGTTCAAAACTTATTCACTGCCGGACAAATGAACGGTACGAGTGGATATGAAGAAGCAGCGGGGCAAGGGCTCTACGCTGGGATTAATGCCGTGCGTAAGATTTGCGGAGAAGAGCCATTTATTCTTGGCCGAAGCGATGCGTATATTGGCGTATTGGTGGATG
>JABZYY010000051.1 GCA_015264885.1 Streptococcus sp.
AAAATATATGCCGTCATTACCATTGATGGGGAGGAAGTTCAGCGTATCGAGTTGAGCGAAAACACACCTCGTGAAGAATTTTATTTCGAACCTCACGACGATCAATATAATATTATTGAAGTCGATGGAACGCGTATCCGTGACAAGGAAGATAATAGTCCAGACCAAATCGCTGTACAAACAGGATGGATTTCCCAGCCAGGTCAGACCAGTATCTGCTTGCCACATGGGTTGATGATTGAGATTATCTCAACCGAGCCCGCAACTAGTGATAATGACACCATTATCCCGTTATAAAACAAAAAAGTTCGCTACAGTTGTAGCGGACTTTTTTGTTTCCGCGACTGTTCCCCTTCCAAGGAGGAGAGCATTTTGCCCGTTCCCTTAGCGGTGCGCCAAATGGACTAAAATCACACAGCGCATTTTTTATACCCCAAGCTATTTCAGAGTTTTTTATATAAGGACATCCTCCTAGTAAGAATTTCTCTTTGAAGTAGACGATGAGAAGAATCGAGCGGATTTTATAATAGCAGAAATGGGGAATAGCATTCAAAGTGAATTACGTACTCTTGAAAATTTATTTTCTAGAGTACGTTTGAATCTTGAAAGAGCTTGAGACCATGGCTCAAGCCGGTGTCCCATTACAGCTATTATAAAAAAATCCGCAAGGATTCGAATCGTCGTCTCTCTCCCAACGCTCAAGAAGCACCAAAAGAAATCCTTTGCTCAGTTAATGCACTTATTTTATAAAAAACTCACGAAAGAGAGCTGGAATATGGTATTATAGTGGAATAAGGAGGCATGCACTGTGCGAATTATTTCAGGAGAATTTGGCGGAAGACGCTTAAAGGCAGTACCGGGCCAAAATACTCGTCCGACGACAGACAAGATAAAAGAATCGCTCTTCAATATTCTTGGCGGTTATTTTGACGGAGGAGTCATGCTCGACATGTACAGCGGAAGCGGAGCCGTTGCCATCGAGGCTGTCTCTCGTGGGATGGACCGTGCGTTTCTATTTGAGAACAATCGCCTGGCACAAAAGACAATTGAGCAAAATATTGAGATTACAAAATCACCCGAACAATTTCATTTAAAACGACAAAACGTCAAACAAGGACTCAAAACCATTGCGAGTGACCCAGCGTTTGAACCGTTTGAGTTGGTCTTTATGGACCCACCGTATCGCTTGCAGGAAATTGTAAAGGACATTGAGCAGTTGCAGGAGTTGAATCTAGTTTCTCCAGACTGCGTGATTGCCTGCGAGGTGGACAAGGAAGTGCAACTTCCAGAGCGAATTTTAGAATTTGAGCAATATAAGCGCGTGGAGTACGGGATTACAGCATTGGTGTTTTTTGACCGTGCGACTAGCGAAGAGGAGGCTTAAGATGAGAAAAGCGGTAGTAGCAGGAAGCTTCGATCCGATTACGAATGGGCATTTAGATATTATCGAGCGAAGCAGCGAGCTCTTCGATGAAGTCATTGTGGTTTTATCGCATAATGTTCAGAAAAATTATTTATTTTCTTTAGACGAGCGAAAATCACTGGTTGAAAAGGTGATTGCGCATATACCCAATGCCAGAGTGGTGACCGTTAGCGGAGGGTTAACTGTAGAGGCAGCGGCACAATTAGGAGCGAGCGTTCTTGTGCGCGGTGTACGAAACGCAACTGACTTCGAATATGAAGCAACCCTTGCGTCTCATAACCGTGTTCAAAACGGAGAAGTCGAAACGGTATTACTCCTCAGCAAGGAAGAGTACCGATTTGTAAGTTCGTCGATGATGAAGGAATTGGCTCGCTTTGGAGGAGACGTAACGCCGTTTGTTCCAAGTGTAGTAGCCGATGCCCTGCAAGAAAAATACAAAGATGCGCCTGAACGCACAATAAAAATGGATGAGGAGATAACAGATGTCAAAGGTTAAGAAAATTATTATTGCAGCCTTAATTTTCGTTGTATTAGCGATTGTAGCGATGATTCCAATCCCGTATGTGATTGAATCGCCAGGGACTGCAGAAGAGGTATCCCAATTTTTAACGATTAGTGGAGCAAAAGATGAGGACCCAGGATCACTCCGGGTGCTGACGGTGTATGTCGAGCAGGCGACCGTTTTAACGTACTTTAAGAAGTTCTTGAAGCACCACGAAATGGTTCCGGCTGAAGAAGTATTCGGGGATTATACTCCAGAAGAATTCGATGCCCTGCAAGATTTCAGTATGCGCAATGCACGTTCAAAAGCGGTTCGAGTAGCCTTTGAAGCGGCTGGGAAAACGGTAGAGCGACATGTAAATGGTATTTTCGTCACCCGCGTGGACCAAAGTTCGGATTTCCGTGACAAGTTAAAAGTCGGAGATATTATCGAAACGATTGATGGAAAGAGCCCAGGGAATACCGATGAGAGTTTTGAAGATTTAAAAGACTATTTAGCAGGCCTTGAACCAGGACATACGCTCGTCCTTCAAGTGAAACGTGATGATGCGACAATGTCGATCAGAGGTCAGTTGAAAATGGATAGCCGTACTGGTGGTATCCGTCTTGGATTTGGCGGGGAAGTGGATGAAGATGTGACTTCTGACCCATCCGTTGAATTTGACCCTCATGGTGTGAGTGGCCCTTCAGGTGGTTTGATGTTCACTCTTGAAATCTATAACCAAATTACGAATAGTCATTTGAAAAACGGACATAACATTGCCGGAACAGGAACGATTGAATTAGACGGAACGGTTGGACGTATCGGTGGAATTGATAAGAAATTAGTGGCTGCGATTGAAGCAGGTGCGACAGTTTTCTTAGCCCCAGACGATGAAATCACGGACGAAATGCGTGCGCGTTATCCAGATATTAAATCGAACTATGAAGAAGTCAAAGAAGCGGCTGCGAAGTTAGGCACAGACATTAAAATTTATCCTGTGAAGACTTTGGATGAAGCTATTGAAATTCTAAAAAATCTATAACCAATGAGTCATTTTTCTCATATCTTTAATTGGAGAAATCTTTTTAAGGAGTGAGAGGAATGGCTTTTTTTGATGAGTGTAAAGAGAAATGGGAGTCGTGGAGCCTGGCAGTCAAAGGTGCTGTCATTGGTGGAGTGCTTCTTTTATTAGTAGGTGTTGGTGGACTGTTGCCTAAAAAAGAAGAAGCCGTGGAAGAAAGTGAAGCGGTGGTAACGACAGTAATGGCGGAGAAAACAGAAGAAAGTACGACGCTAGAAGCGGTCATTTTCGTTGATATTAAAGGAGAAGTGAAAAAGCCGGGAGTCTATCAAATGAAGGTTGGTGACCGGGTGAAAGACGCGATTGATGCCGCAGGAGGATTGACGGCGGAGGCAGATAGCCAGAAAGTGAACTTGGCGCAAAGAGTAGAAGATCAAATGGTGATCGTTGTGCCCAAAGTAGGAGAAGAAGCTGAGACAATTCCAGCGGGCGCAACGAGTAAAGAAGCATCCAAAGAAGGAAAAGTGAATATTAATACGGCAACGGTGGAAGAGTTGAAGACATTGAAGGGTGTCGGTGAGAAAAAGGCCGAGGCGATTATCGAATACCGAAAGAAGAATGGTTCGTTTAAAACGAAGGAAGACTTGATGAAAGTCCGCGGCATTGGCAAGAAGCTCTTCGAGTCCTTTGAGGAAAGGATTGTGACGCAATGAGTTACTGGATACTAGCGGTGCTCGTAGCGTCTGGCATCGTTGTCTTTGAAGGGACAGTCGAGTGGTGGATTGTCCCTTTATTCATCGTTGCCGTGGCGTGGAAGCGAGGGCACGAGGCATGGAAAAGAGTAGTCGGTGTCGTGCTTTGTGTAGCGGTCGGGCTGCGTTTATTTTTGTATGTACGAGAAGTGACACATCCTGCTTTTACGGTCGATGATGCGATACATGGGCAACTCGTGTTAAATCCAAACCAGTTGAAGGTGAACGGGGATTTAGTTACGGGAACGGCCACGCTGGAAGCTGGAACGAAGCACGAGAAAGTCTTTTTCTATTATGTACTCGAGTCGGAATCCGAGCAACGAGCCTTCTTGCAGTTGCATGAAGTAGTCCGCGTTTCGGTTGAAGGGACCATTGAAGAAATTGAGCATGCGCGCAATAAAGGGAATTTCGATGCGAAAAATTACTATCAGAGTCTTGGAGTGCTGCACGCTCTAAAAGTCGAGCGAATGAATTCTAGTATGAAGCCTGTCAAAGGATTCTGGAGCTTTGTGGAGCATCTTCGGTCTCAGTTATTGCAAGTGGTACGGTCTCAAAAAGACAGTCGCATTAAACAATATACAGGAGCCTTACTCTTAGCGGACCGAACGGGTTTTAGCGAAGAAGAGTGGGAACAATACAAGCAGCTTGGCCTCTTGCATCTCTTAGCGATTTCCGGATTACATATCTCCTTAATGGTCGCTTGCATCGAACGCCTCTGTTGGCGAAGCGGCATTACTAGAGAAAAAACGCGTGGCTTACTGGTGCTGTTTGTAGTGCTCTACGGATTTGTGATTGGCTGGAATATTAGTGGCACCCGTGCGATTGGAATGGTCGTGTTAGCCGCCTTATCCAAACCGTTCATTAGAAAACGTGGGAGCATACAGATGGACTGCTTACTCTGGATGGCGATTGCTTCCATTCTCGTTTGGCCCGGGATTCTTTTAAATGTAGCCTTTCAACTAAGTTATGGATTAACGGCCATTATTATTTTTCTCTCGAAATGGCAACGCGCTGTCTTGCCTCGCATTCGTGCTAATGTGTGGGTACCGATTGGGATGAGTCTTATCGCATTGCCGCTTCTGTGTCAGTATTTCTTTTATTGGAATGCGCTGAGTATTCTTCTGACTGCGCTCTTTTCGCTGTTGTTTGAGATGCTGCTATTTCCATTGTTAACAGCGTATTTATTCGCGGTACTGATAAGTTTTAATCCACTGATAGAACTTCTAACAACTTTTGGAGAATTCATTCTTTCTGGAGTTTCTCGCACCCTCACGTTCTGCCAGCAGTTGTCCTTTACAAAATTCACACTGGGGATTTGGGACAAGTGGGAGGTAGTTCTCTTTCTTACAATCCTTATTGTCGTCGGGATTTTATTCGAACAAAGAAAGATGACGATTAAAAAAGGAGTCTTGTCTATACTCGCCATACTTGCGCTATTAATTGAAGTGCCGTATCACTGGGGAACAGAACTCGTGATGCTGGACGTTGGACAAGGGGACTCCATCCTTTTACTAGCGCCAGGGTGGAATCAGGCGACACTGATCGATACAGGCGGCCTCTCGGATTTTAAACAGAAAGAGGCGTGGCGGCACCGAAATAAAAAAGACCAAGGTATTACGACGGTCGTCCCAGCCTTGCAAGCAGAGGGGCTCTCGGAGCTCTCACAAGTCATGCTCTCGCACGGAGACGAAGACCATGTGGGGAACTTAAAAACAATCGCGAAGCATCTCGCTATCCGGCAACTTATTATCGGAAAGGGCATGGAGAAGATTTCGCTGATGCAGGAAATGAAAAAGAAGTATCCAAAGATTCAGTGGCGGTTGGTGCTGGCAGGAGACGAGTGGAAATGGAATGAGACGAAGTGGGAGGTGCTATGGCCAAAAGGTTTGTCTCATGCGGAAAACGAAGACTCGATACTGGCGCTAGTGACAGTGATGAAGCAGACGATTCTTCTGACAGGAGACGCCTCAGAGAAGGTGGAAGAGGCTGTCGTAAAAGACAATCCAAACTTACAGTTCTCTATTCTTAAAGCGGGGCATCACGGGAGCAGGACATCGAGTGGCGAGGCGCTTCTCAAACTCGTTCAGCCAAGGCTCGCGTTCATATCGTGTGGGAAGCACAATCACTATGGACATCCGAGTCCAGAGACTTTGGCGCGCTTGAAAGCTAATGGCGCTATCATTTTCCGGACGGACCAAGACGGGCAAATTCGGCTTCGATTGACCATGGAAAAACTGGAAGTCACGACCATGCTTACGAAACGGAAAAAAGAATTGAAACAATAGACAAAGACTCGTTTTCAAGATAAACTAAAACAACAGGAGGCGAAGAAATGGAATTTGAGAAACAGCTCAATCGAATTAAAAAAGGGCAAGTCAGTCTGGTTTATCTCGTTCAAGGGAAAGAACCATACTTACAAGAGCTTGCGCGTAAAGTGTTTTTGGACACCATTGTCGCTCCTGAAGATCAAGATTTGAACGTGGGACGATTCAATATGGATGAAGTGTCCGTTCAAACCGCGGTTCAAGATGCGGAGTCTGTGCCATTTTTTGGAGACCGCAGATTGGTTATGATTGATAATCCAACGTTTTTAACAGGGGAGAAGGAAAAGAAATCCATCGACCATCAGTTGGACCGCCTACAAGCGTATTTAGAAAATCCGATGGACAGTTCGGTGATGGTTTTCTTTGCGCCGTATGAAAAGTTGGACCAACGTAAGAAAATCGTGAAGCAGTTGAAGAAGGTTGCTGTGCTTCTGGATGCGAGCGAACTCTCAGAACGCGATGTGAGACAATACATCAAGGACTATTTACGTTCGCAACAATATGGCATTCAAGAGGAGGCGTTAAACACCTTACTCATCAAGACGCAATACTCGCTCACTACTTGTATGAAAGAACTTGATAAATTAATGGTTGCCGAAATTGGAACGTATTCCATTCGACTCGAAACAGTCGAGGCGTTAGTCGCTAAAACCTTGGAACAAAGCATCTTTGACTTTGGAGAAGCTATCCTCAACAAAGACAGCAAGCGTGCCCTTCAAATTTATCATGATATGCTATTGCAAAAAGAAGACCCAATCAAAATGAACGCGATTCTATTAGGCCAATTCCGCCTATTGCTTCAAGTGTCGTATTTGAAAAAAGCCGGCTACCAAGAACCCGAAATTCAAAAGACACTCGCAGTGCACCCATACCGGGTCAAACTCGCACTCAACCAATGCCGCCGCTACGGAACGCCATTATTGGAAGCAGCCTTCCAGCAATTAGTCGAAACCGAGTACGCATTGAAGACCAGCGTCGGCATCAAAGAAATGCAATTGGAATGGTTCATCCTCCAATTTTGCGGTCAAAGAACGTTATAGTGTTCGTCATTAAAAGGAGAAGACATGAGTACAATCACATTACATTTAAATAATGAAGAAGAACGTATATTTAATGAATTTGCCAAGTATAAAGGCGAGGAATTATCGTATTTACTGAAAAGTTCATTACTCGAGAAGATTCATCAAGAGTCTTTTCAAAATAGCATTCAACATTATGAAAAAAGAAAAGATGAAGACTTAGTGCTAATGAGTCATGAGGATTTTTGGAAAGAAGTAGAAAGATAGGAGAAACCCATGGAATTACTAATCGTTATCATCGCTGTTATTATAGTGGCGGTAATCGCCCTTGCGTTCCGCACAAAGCCAAATACCAGCGGAGCGGTGGAACAAAACCCATCAACACAAGAGAGTACACCAGTAGAAGAAGCGTACATCCCAGAAGAATTAGAAGAGTACTTACGTGAATTGAAACGCAATGGCCAACCGATTAAAGCCATTCAAAAATTACGTAACGTAACAGGAATGAGCTTGTCAGAAGCCAAACAATTTGTCGACGACATTATCATTTAACAATAACAGAGTGCCCAAGCAGGAGACTAAACACCTTCCTCGGGCACTCTGTTTTTATTTCGGACCCTTTACATTATTCGGGGAATATTTTTGGCACCTTTACCTCACCCGGCCACCCTTTCTTTTCCCCTCCGCCTTCGAATTGCTCGGGCCCTTTTTTCTTAGCACCTTTGTATCACCCGGGCCCTTTTTACTTCTCCGGAGCGGTCCCATTGATCGGGCATTTTTTTATCTCTGAAATCAAGCATAGGGTAAAATTCTTACGGATTCTACGGGTGAAATCTAAATAGAGGATAAACAAAAAAAGAATCAGTTTATTGAAAGAATAGCGGGGAAGTGCATTAAATGCGAATTAGCAGGAGTAGGAAGTTCTTCCGTACTCCTGCTTTGAGGCTTTAAAGGCGAGAGACCTAGGCTCGAGCCGTTGCCCCGTTATAACTCTTTCAATATCAAAACTGATTCTTTTCAGTTTATCCGATATAACACTCTACCTTGAAGAAATCCGTAAGGATTTTACCCAACCAATAAGAAGCACCACTTCTATTTC
>JABZYY010000052.1 GCA_015264885.1 Streptococcus sp.
TATCTCATCAAACCAAACGACGAAGAATTAGCCGGATGGTTTGGATTGAAGGACATTAGCCTTGAGGAAATTAAGGACTGCGGTCGTAAACTCCTCGAACAAGGTGCTCAAAACGTTATCGTTTCTTTAGGAGACAAGGGAGCCATTCTCTTCACACCAACTGAAACGATTCATGTCACAGCACCAAAAGGCGAAATAGTCAATACTGCCTGTGCAGGAGATACACTACTTGCGACCTTCGTTGGAAGCAAGATACAAGGTTTATCCGATGAAGAAGCACTAATCAAAGCCGTCGCAGCGGGAAGCTCAACCGCTTTTAGACCTGGTTTGACAGACTTCTCGGATGTTCCTACATTAATGCAACAAATCAAACGAGTATCCTAACTCGGAAACAATAAAGGAGGAAAAACTATGACAAAATATGATATTATCGCTGCCACTGGGTGTCCGACAGGGATTGCGCACACTTACATGGCACAAGAAGCCCTTGAGCAAGCCGCTAAAAAAGCAGGAGTAACAATTAAAGTCGAAACACACGGACAAATCGGTGTCGAAAACGAATTGACTCCAGAAGAAATCGCAAATGCAAAAGCAGTCATCATCGCTGCTGACAAGGACGTTCAACCACAACGTTTCGTAAACAAAAAGATTATCGACGTTTCAGTTGGACAAGGAATTAAAAATGCCGACGAATTAGTCGCACAAGCTCTTCGCGGAGAAGGTGTTGTGAAATACCACTCTGACGATGCAGCTGTTGAAGCTTCAGAAGCTCCACAATCTTCTAACGTTGGTAAGAGCTCTATTGGTCGTGAAATTTACAAGCACTTGATGAACGGTGTATCTCACATGCTTCCATTCGTTGTTGGTGGTGGGGTTCTAATCGCGATTTCATTTGCCGTATTCGGAATTTACTCATTCGATCCAAATCACGAAACATACAATGCCTTTTCTGCTCAATTAAAAGAAATTGGTGGTTTGGCAATGGGCTTAATGACTCCAGTTCTTGCAGCCTACATTGCACAAAGCATTGGGAACCGTCCTGCTTTAGTGAGCGGTTTTGTCGCAGGTTTAATGGCAAGTAACGGGGGCGCAGGATTCCTTGGCGGTATCGTCGGTGGTTTCTTCGCTGGTTACTTAGTAGTTCTTTTAGAAAAATTATTCAAAGGACTACCAAAAACATTAGATGGTCTTAAAGCTATTTTCTTATATCCTTTATTAGGCGTATTCATTACTGGTTTATTTATGAGTGTCATCGTTAGTCCAATGGCTGGTATTAACCAATCATTAATGGACTTCCTAAAAGGATTCCAAGATTCAAACCCAGTTCTTTTAGGTCTTGTAATCGGATGTATGTGTGCCTTTGATATGGGTGGCCCAGTAAACAAAGCCGCATACGTTACAGGTACAGTTCTTCTTGGTGAAGGAAATACAGCATTCATGGCTGGGGTTTCTGCAGCATGTATCGCTCCTCCACTTATCACAACTGTTGCCGTATTATTATTCAAAAACCGTTTCGATACTAACGAACGTAATGCTGGTTTAGTCAACTTCATCTTAGGTTCAACTCACATTACTGAAGGGGCTATTCCTTTCGTTGCCAAAGATCCACTTCGCGCAATGCCTTCAATGATGTTAGGTTCTTCAATCGCTGCAATCTTAACTTACTTATTCGGCGTACAAGTACCTGCTCCTCACGGTGGATTCTTAGTATTACCAGTTGTAACACATCCATTCTTATGGGTATTAGCCATTGCAATTGGTTCTGTTGTCGGCGGTCTTGTTCTTGGAGCAACTCGTAAACCACTTTCTGAATAATCAACAATCGTTTAGAAAGAACTTTGGAGGTTGAAAATGTTAATTAGTAAAGAATCTATTTTCTTAAATGAAAATCTTACTTCTCAAGAAGAAGTGTTTCGTTTCATCGCACAAAAAGCTGTAACACTAGGCGTTTCAGCAGACGAAAATGCCGTGTACAACGGACTTGTAGAGCGTGAACAACAAGGAACAACAGGAATGATGGACGGATTTGCAATTCCACATGCAAAATCAAGTGCCATCACGACTCCAAAAATCGTCATTGTCCGCCTTAATGATGGAATTGATTGGAACAGTATGGATGGAAAACCAACTTCATTCATCTTCAGCTTATTAATTCCAGATGGCGAAGCAGGAACAACTCACCTTAAATTATTAGCAACCGTAGCTCGTATGCTCATGAAAGCTGATGTCAAAGAAGCTTTATTAGGCGCTACAACTGCTGAACAACTTGAAGAAGTATTAAATAGTCATTTAGCAGGCTAACCCACTCGCCAGGAGAGAAAACTCAAAATATTCTCTCCTGGTATTTTTCTTCAATTTCCTGAAATTCGGTTGAAACTCCGCATAATCCCTCTATTTTTCGCCAAACGCTATTGACGAAAGCACTAAAAAAACTTACAATGGTATTAACTGGTAGTGACCAGTTGTAGAAGAGTTTTTTACGAAAGGAGGAACCGATATGGTAGCCAAACCTTCTCCACTTTACTCAACACTGAGTCTAGCGTTGATCGACTTCATTAAGACCAAGGGAAAAGCACACGAAAAAATGCTTTCGGAGCGCGAAATTACAAAAGTCTATAATGTCAGTCGCACCACCGTTCGAACAGCGTTGAAGGAATTGGAGACGCTTGGATATATTTATAAGCGTCATGGAAAAGGCACGTTCATTTCAACGCAATGGAAAGAACGCCAAAACTTGCTGGAAGGCTACAGTTTCACGGAACAGATGAAGGAACTCGGCAAAGTCCCTTCCACGAAAATTACTTCGCTGGATTGTTACGAAGCCGATGAATTTATCGCTCCACTCGTTGGAATCGAAGCTGGCGACAAGCTCTTTCGTCTGAAACGCATTCGGTATGCAGATGGCATTCCACTCATGAAAGAAACAACTTTCTTACCATACGACGTCTTCAAAACCTTAACGAAGACGCAGTTAGAAGGCCAATCTTTATATGAAGTGTTTGCGAATGATTTTCATCAGCAAATCCACTACGCCGACGAAGAATTCTCAGCGAGCATTCTCACGCCGGAAGAAGCGGAAGTCTTGGATGTGGATCCGCACAGCGCTTGTTTACGGTTTATGCGAACCACATTAAATCCTGAAAATCGCATCATCGAATATACGATTAGTGTTGCCAGAAGCGACCAATTCTTCTACAAAGTAAGACACTATCGCACAAACAACTAAAAAAATATTTGGAGGGTATTATGTTTCAATTTTCAACTAGTCAATTAGAAGCGTTATCTGCAGAAATTACAACGCGCGAAATTCGCCAACAACCAGAATTGTGGAAAGAAGCTTTTGATTACTACAAAGCAAACTTAGAACGCATCACTGCTTTCTTAGACCGTTTACCAGAAGGAAAACTTCGCGTGATTTTCGCAGGTGCGGGTACATCACAATATGTGGGAGATACGATTCTTCCTTACTTAAAACGTACAGGAAATGAAGACCGTTTTGATTTCCAATCAGTCGGAACAACAAACCTTGTAAGTAATCCACATGACTACTTCAAAGCAGAAATTCCTACAGTGCTTGTTTCATTTGCACGTAGCGGGAACTCACCAGAAAGTCTTGCCAGTGTGCAACTTGGCAAACAAATCGTGCGCGACTTCTATCAAATCACCATCACTTGTGCGCCAGAAGGAAAATTAGCCGTTGCTGCTAAAGACGATACAAACAACTTACTCTTAATGATGCCAGACCGCTCTAACGACGCTGGTTTTGCGATGACAGGAAGCTTCACTTGTATGACTCTTACAGCGCTTCTTGTATTCGACGAAGCACACTCACTTGAAGAAAAAGAAGGCTTCGTGAAAGCCATCCGTCAAATGGGATCAAGCGTCCTCGAACGTGAAGACGTGATTCAACATTACGTGAACTTAGACTACAACCGTGTGATTTACTTAGGTTCTGGTTCTCTCAGCGGCCTTGCTCGCGAAGTTCAATTGAAGATTCTTGAATTGACTGCTGGACAAATCGCAACAGCGTTCGATTCTTCAATGGGATTCCGTCACGGTCCTAAATCATTCGTAAACGGCTCTTCTCTAGCCTTCGTATTCGTATCGAACGACGACTATACACGTCAATACGACATCGACATCTTAAACGAATTACACGGCGACCAAATTGCACGCCTTGTTCTTGCGGTTGGAGTGGATGCAGAAAGTGACTTTGAAGGCCTATCTTTCAGCTTCGATAAAGAATATCGTTTCGTTCCAGATGCTTACCTTGCACTTCCATATGCAGTATTTGGACAAACCGTTTCTCTACTTTCTTCTATCAAAGTTGGAAACAAACCAGACACTCCTTCACCAACAGGCACTGTGAACCGTGTCGTTAAAGGAGTAACGATTCACCCATTAGAAGCATAAATAACTTTATTGAAAAGAGATGATCCTATGACAACTTATATTTATGCCAAAGCATTTTATTTTGAAGACGAAGTGAAAGGCCCAGGGTACTTACCAATCTTAGACAATGGGACTTTCGGAGCCTTCCAAACAGAAAAACCAGAAAGCGGCGCTACGATTATCGACTACGGTAACTATCAAATTGCCCCAGGTCTTGTAGATACACATATCCACGGATTCAAAGGCGCTGACGTCATGGATAACGACGTCGAAGCACTTCGTACCATTTCAGAAGGACTTCCTTCATGCGGAGTTACTTCTTACTTACCAACAACCTTAACCGCATCTCGCGAATTATTAGCGGATGTCTGCCAAACAGTCGGCGATAACGCCACAACACTTGGCGGCGCTAAAATTAGAGGGATTTTCCTAGAAGGTCCATTCTTCTGTGAAAAATACAAAGGCGCGCAAAACCCTAAATACATGGGCGACCCTAAATCTGAAATCTTGGATGAATGGCAAGAACGCGCTGGCGGTTGGGTGAAGAAAATCGCGATTGCGCCTGAACGTGAAGGTGCTGTTGATTTCATCAAACACGCGAAAACAAAAGACATCTATGTCGCTCTTGCACATACAGATGCCACTTACGAAGATTGTAAAAACGCCGTTGAAGCCGGTGCGAATATCTTCGTTCACACTTACAACGGAATGCGTGGCTTACATCACCGCGAACCAGGCGTTGTCGGCGCGGCACTCACATTGCCAAACGTATTCGACGAACTCATCTGCGACGGTCACCACGTCCACCCAGTGAGCGCAAGTATCGTCATGAAATGTTGCGGTCACGACCATGTAGCTCTGATTACAGACTGCATGCGTGCTGGCGGTATGGGCGAATGCGAATCGATGCTTGGAGAATTCCCTGTTATCGTAAAAGACGGTACGGCTCGATTGAAAGACGGCGGTAGCCTTGCTGGAAGTATCCTAGAACTCATCCAAGGGGTTCAAAACGTTGTGAAATGGGGCATTGCGACTCCACACGAAGCTCTTACAATGGCCAGCCTTGTTCCTGCAAAATCAGTCGGTATCGACGACGTTTGCGGACGCATCGACCCAGGGTACGCAGCGGACTTCATCGTATTAGACGATGATTTACAACTCAAAGCGACTTACTTAGACGGTAAGCCTTATTTCGAAGCTTAATAAAACAAAAACAAATTAAGGAGTGTTATTATGTCAAAATTAGTATTAACAAAAGGAAAATATGATCACTTAGTAAAACTTTCAAACAAAAACCATGTCATCGGCGCTTTAGCAATTGACCAACGTGGTTCATTGAAAAAAATGATTGCTGCAGGAAACCCAAATGTAAAAGGTGACGAAGGCATCATCCGCTTCAAAGAATTAATCTCTGAAGAATTAACAAAATTCTCTTCTTCAATTCTTTTAGACCCAGAATACGGTCTTCCAGCTGCAAAATTACGCCACGAAGACTGCGGACTTTTAATCTCTTACGAAAAAACTGGTTACGACGCAACTGAAATCGGCCGCTTACCAGACTTACTTCCAATCTGGTCTGCAAAACGTATTAAAGAATTAGGCGCTGACGCAGTTAAAGTTCTTTTATACTATGATATTGACGAAGATCCAGCAATCAACGACATCAAACATGCGTGGGTAGAACGTGTTGGTAGCGAATGTGTGGCAGAAGATATTCCATTCTTCTTAGAAATCGTTTCTTACGAAGCAAGTGACGACGATGTAAAATCAGCTGCATACGCAAAAGTGAAACCTCATAAAGTAAACGACGCAATGAAAGTCTTCTCTGACCCACGTTACAACGTTGACGTATTAAAAGTAGAAGTTCCAGTAAACATGAACTTCGTAGAAGGCTTCACTAAAGAAGGCGTTGAACCTGTGTATACTCGCGAAGAAGCATTACGTTTATTCAAAGAACAATCTGAAATTACTGACCTACCATTCATCTTCTTAAGTGCTGGTGTTTCTGCTGAATTATTCCAAGAAACTCTACGCTTTGCGAAAGAAGCTGGTTCTACTTTCAATGGTGTGTTATGTGGTCGTGCAACATGGAAAGATGCTGTAGCTGTATTTGCGACTGAAGGGGAAGAAGCTGGTCGTGCGTGGTTAGCAAATCAAGGACGTAAGAACATCGAAGACCTTAACGTTGTTTTAGGCGAAACTGCAACTCCATGGTTAGAACGTGTTGAAGTAAAATAATAAACAATAAACATCATAAGTGAAGAGCGTTGCTCTTCTAAACACCTAGGATTTTTTCATACGAGTAGTAATGGCTGTACCGGTCTGAGCCAAGGTCTCAGACCTCTCGAGCCTCAAACAGACTCTAGGAAATTTCATTTCCTGAGTCTGTAATTCGCATCGAGTACACTCGCGACTACTACTCGTATAGAATCCTAGGTGTTTTTTTCGCAACGCTTTACTTTATTTACTTTTTCTAACCATGGAATGCGGGAGAATGGATGAGAGGCGAAGATGAGGCACCGGCTCGAGCCTAAGGTCTCTCGCCTTTAAAGCCTCAAAGGGGACGTACGGAATTTTATTCCTACGTCCCCTATGCACAGTGGTTGAATGGAACGAGCTTCGCTACATGTAACTCGCTCGTCCCTATTCAACTTTGTGGGGGAAAGAAAACGAAATGGCCAAAATAGTTTCTTCTATTTTGGCCATTTCTGTCTTTCTCCCTCATTTTAATGCAAACTCCCATCACTATTACTATAGAATCCGCAAGATTCTCCGAAACCACAATTGGTATTGTTCGCAACGCTCTACTTATTTTCTTTTTCTAACCATGGATTGCGGAGGAAGGGAGAGAGACAAAGTAGGCGCTGAGATAGGAATAGATTCCTCGAAGCCACAATTGGTGTTGTTCGCAACGCTCTACTCTATTTACTTCTTCTAACCATGGATTGCAGAGGAAGGGTGAGAGACAAAGCAGACGCTGAGATAGGAAGAGGTTCCTCGAAACCACAATTGGTGTTTTTTATTCGCAACGTTCTACTTTATTTACTTCTTCTAACAATGGATTGCGGGAAAAGGATGACAGATAGAAAAAAGGCCGGGCGAAATGATATGTACCCAGAATCCTGGACACATTTTTAAATTAAGCTGAACACATGGATGCTTCCCTGTATTGAACAGGTGGCATCCATTTTGTTTTTTCTTGAATTCTTTTGTTATTGTAATAATCTATATATTCTTCCACAGCTGTTTGAAATTCCTTAAAAGTAGAATATTCCTTTTCAAAACCGTAGAACATTTCGTTCTTCATTCTGGCGAAAAATGTTTCTATAATGCAATTATCATAACAATTTCCTTTTCGGGACATTGATTGAATAATCCCTCGTTCTTCTAATGACCTTTGATAAAATGCGTGTTGATATTGCCAACCTTGATCAGAATGAAGAATCAATCCATTAACATCAGGGAATTTTTTGAAAGCTATATTTAGCATCCTTTGAACCTGTTCTAAGTTGGGATTTAGAGAAAGATCATAGG
>JABZYY010000053.1 GCA_015264885.1 Streptococcus sp.
CCGTCAACACCACCGTTTGCATTGATGTTAGCAACAGATGCGTTTACTTCTTTCGCCACAACTGCGGTTTCACCTTTCACTTGGTACCAAACTTTTGTGTTGTTCTTGAATTCTTTTTGGTTTTCATTTTCTACTTTTGTACGATAGAAAATAAGAACGCCAGTCTTGTTGATCAAGTCTTTAGGAATCGTCACTACAAATTTTCCTGAAGCATCCACTGTAAATGTTGATCCAGGGAACGCTGCTTTGAAATCTTCAATCGCTGTAGCGCCTGAATAGTAGCCAGGTTTTGCTCCTGTTGTTGTAATTTTAAAGCTGTTTGGGTCTAATTTGTGTCCGCCTTGCACTTCGTCTTCGAGACGAACGTCGCCGTCTACTTCTAAGTTCATCGCGTTAATCGTTACTGCCCAAAGAATGTTGTCAGGGTCGTCAGCGTGCATATCCCCGGCTTTTAAGAAGAATGGAGCGTTGTTTACGCCAGTCGCCATTTTCTTCACGTTCAGGTCGACAGTTTTGTCTCCACTCACGATGGTGAATTTACCAACGTGTTCTTTGTCTGTTGCTGTGTCGTTGTGACCTTCGATTTCGAATTCACCCCAACCGCGAACGTTCTCAAGGCCAGTGATGCCGTCGTTGAACGTTACTTTTGCAGAACCGTCTTTGATGACCATGTCCCCAACGTATTTGCCGTCGATGGTCAATTGGATGGTTTTCTTAAATCCAGTCCCGTGAAGAGTGCCTGAACTTGGCCAAGTCACTTCAAGAGTGTCTCCAGCTTTGATTTTTTGGGCGTGTTCGTCAAACGTAAATTTAACGGTCGTTTGTCCGCCGTCTGTAATTTCGCTTGAAGAGACCGTCAATGAACTGATGTTATTACTAACGTCTGCTGCGTTCACCACTGATTGAGGGGCCAGCATGAATAATAACATCGGGATGAACAATACGAAGAGTAACTTCGAGAGTCTTCCTTTGATGAAATCTTTCATTATTTTTCCTCCTAAAGGTATTAATTTGTGAGAACTTTAACTAAAATCTCCAAAAAAATAGAGAAACCCTTGCAAAAAGCCGTCTAGTCAATGTTCTCGGTGAAGTTTATATGTATTATTATATCACAAATATAAATTTTTACTACCAATTTTTATATATTTCTCAATAGTTTCTTCATATTTTCTTCAATTTCCAAAATCGCGTTGAAAAAGTCAGGAATAAACGGTAACAGAGGTCGTTTTTCCGAAATTTGTTTCCGAAAAATTCTAGCGTTTTATCCCGTGCTCGATGCTTATATGACTGCGTGAGCCTTTACCGACTTTCCGTTTCACTGTACAATAAGGAAGTCATGAAGGGACGTGAAACTATGTGGAAAGACGCCATCGAGATGAGAGAGGCCGTCGCTAGTGGCGAGGTATCTCCAAAGGAATTAGTCCAAGAGACATTAGAGAAAATTGAACAACGAAATCCAAGCTTAAACGCGGTTGTGCACTTGCAGGCAGAGCGTGCGCTAGAAGAAGCGGAGGCGCGATCGTTTGAAGGCTTACCGTTTGGCGGGGTGCCGCTTCTCTTGAAGGACCTCGGGCAAAATCAAGCAGGGGAACCGTCAAGTGCGGGAAGTAAGCTCTTGAAGGGAATTCCTGTGAGCCGCACGGATAACTTCGTGAAGCGTCTGGAAGCAGCGGGTTTTATCATCGTGGGACGTACGAATACGCCAGAATTTGGCTTTAAGAATATGACGGAGCCGCAACTCTGGGGCCCTGCGAATAATCCGTATGACCTGAATCGCAATGCCGGTGGATCCAGCGGTGGTGCGGCAGCTGCGGTGGCTGGTGGCATTGTTCCGATTGCGGGGGCGAGTGACGGCGGTGGTTCGATTCGAATTCCAGCGAGCTTTACGGGCTTAATCGGGTTGAAGCCGAGTCGTGGTCGCATTCCTGTTGGCCCTGGTAACTATCGTGGCTGGCAAGGCGCTTCGGTGAATTTTGCGATGACGAAGACGGTCCGTGATACCCGCGAGTTGTTGAAATGGATGCAAGTCGAGCAAAAGGATAGTCCGTTTTTAACACCGCTTATTAAAGACTGGGACGCTATGCCAAACCGTCCGCTTCGAGTAGGCGTGATTGAGAAATCTCCTATTGAAAGTGTGGTCGCTCCGGAAGCCAAGGAGGCGCTTCGGAAAGCCGTGAATTTCCTAGAGGGACTGGGCTGTGTGGTCGAACCGATTGGCTGGCCAGTTGACGGCGTCGAAGTGATGAAGAATTACTACGTGATGAATAGTGTGGAGACGGCGGCGATGTTCCAAGGCATGGAGGCAAGCTTTGGCCGTAAGTTCACGAAAGACGATATGGAACTCATGACCTGGGGGATTTACCAGTCCGGGGAACGTATTTTAGCAAAAGATTATAGCGCGGCTTTGTCGAAATGGGACACGTATGCGCATGCGATGGAAAAGGTGCATGAGCAGTACGATTTGATTGTAACGCCGAGTGTGAGCGATGTGGCTCCGCTGCATACGCAATTCCCGATGGAAGAATCGGTGCGCCACGCATTGAATCATATGGACGAACTGAGTGTGCCGGAACAACAAAGCGTGATTTGGCGCATGTTTGACCGAACGCTTGCGCTCACACCATTTACGCAATTATCCAATATTACGGGCGCACCAGCGATTAGTTTGCCAGTCTTTTTAACCGAAAAAGGACTTCCAATCGGCGTACAGTTAATGGCGGCACGTGGACAAGAGGCGTTGCTGTTAACGGTGGCGGAGTGGTTCGAACGCGAAGGGCAATTTGAAACAAGAGACTTCAGCTAGGAGTGAAGAAGATGACGAAGAAAGTAGCAATCGTAGGGGCTGGCATCGTCGGAGCGACTGCGGCGTATCAGCTCAGCAAAAAAGGAATCGATGTAACGGTATTTGACGCGGGCGTGGGCCAAGCAACGAAGGCGGCTGCCGGGATTATTTGCCCATGGTTATCGCAACGACGTAATAAAGACTGGTACCAACTCGTGTCACATGGGGCGGCGTACTATCCGCAGTTGATGGATCAGTTGCGCGAGGACGGTGTCAGTGAATTGCCGTATGAGCAAGTCGGGGCGTACATTTTCAAGCATACCGAGAAGCAATTGGCAAAGGTCGAAGAGATGGCCGTGGAGCGACGCGTCGATGCGCCGATGATTGGTGAGGTGCGTGCCTTAACTCCAGAAGACGTGGCGAGTGTGATTCCGGGCTGGTCGAATCCAGACGGTGCGCTCTATAGTAGCGGCGGTGGTCGCGTGGATGGCGAGTTGCTTGTGACGCTTCTATTAGAACAGGCCGAGAAAAACGGGGCTCGTGTGGTCCGTGAAAAAGTAACGCTAGAAGCTGTTGGCGAAGAGGTCCGTGTGCGTCTTGGCGGCGAGGTGCAAGCCTTCGATGCGGTGGTCCTTTCTAGTGGTGCGTGGGTGAAAGAACTGCTCGAACCGCTTGGCTACTACGTGGATGTGCGTCCGCAAAAGGGTCAGTTGATTGAACTCACCTTGGAGACGAGCGAAGATACGTCGAAATGGCCAGTGTGCATGTTGCACGGTGAGATTGATATTCTTCCGTTCCCAGAAGGTAAGATTTTAGTCGGTGCGACTCACGAAAATACGCAAGGTTTCGATTTGGTTCCAGATGAAGAACTTTTAAACGGCATGTACGAAGAAGCGTGCGCGAGTCTTCCAAGTCTAAAAAATGCCAAACGCAGAGGGGTGCGCGTGGGAACGCGTGCGTATACTTCCGATTTTTTACCGTTCTTTGGCGAAGTGCCAAATACGACAAATGCCTTCGTGGCGAGTGGTTTGGGCTCTTCAGGACTTACGAGCGGTGTCTGGATTGGCGAATGTTTGGCTCGTATGGCTGCAGGGGAAGAAGTCGGATTTTCAGTAGAAAAATACACTCCGCAAAATTATGTACGAAAAGTGTAAATTTCTGAATGTTTTTAGTTGTATTTTAGTTTTAATTTTAGTATTCTGTTTAAGGTAATTATTTAACCTAAAAAACAAAGGAGGAAAACATTTATGTTAAAAGAGTTTAAAGAGTTTTTAATGCGCGGGAATATCGTTGAATTAGCAGTAGCGGTTATCATCGGTGGAGCTTTCAAAGCAATCATTGATTCATTGGTTAAAGATATCATTTCACCAATCATCGCTATGGTAGCAAACACAGGAGATATCGCAGCAGTTTCATTCCGTTTAGGTTCTGCTCAAATCGGTATCGGTGCTTTCATCGCTGCAATCATCAACTTCGTAATCGTTGGCGCTGTATTGTTCTTAATCATTAAAGGTATGAACAAAGCTTCTGAATTAGCTAAGAAAAATCAAGTTGAAGAAGCTGCTCCAGCTGCACCAACTGCAGAAGATTACTTAAAAGAAATCCGCGACTTATTAGCAAACAAATAATCGCCTTGAAAAGCCGAGAATCCTCTCGGCTTTTTGTGTGCAAAAAAATAAAAAAGATAACCGAACTTGATAAAAGGATAAAATTCGTTGAACCATTGTGTTATGAGTGTGTGCTTGAAAGAACAGGCGAAGCTTCGCTTCGTTTCTTTGGATTTTAGGGGAATGAGTGCATTGTCGGATAACCGAGTTCAGAATCAGTTTTATTATTGAAAGAGTTATAGTGGGGCACCGGTGCAAGCCTTGGTCTTGCACCTTTAAAGCCTCAAAGGGGACGTACGGAATAAATTCCTACGTCCCCTAATTCGTTTTAATGCTTAGTCCCACTATTCTTTCAATAAACTGATTCTTTTCGTTTATCCTCCTTAGGCATTTGGATGGAATCCAAAGAAACTCGCAAGCTTCTATTTTTCGAAACACAATGGTTCACCGAATTTTTCTTTATTTTTTGAGCGAAAAACGAGAGGGTCTGGCTTTTGAACGATTAAAATTTGCTTCGTCGACCACCGGACCATCCGAAAAACAGGATACGAGGACGAACGCTCAGGCCAGAATCATTGGACTGATATGCCGCAAAGGACTCGGAACGAGTCGTGCGGACGTTTGAGGAAACGCACGCCATTTCTGCGATGGCGAGCTCAACTAGATGGGATGCTGAAACTTTGGAAACTGCTTAAGGAGTGCTAAAAAGGAAAAGACTCTCGGACGAGTCTTTGTTGGTTTAGATTTAGTTGATTACAGCGATGAGTCCGAGGACGAAGCATATGGTGAGGATGATAAAGGTAACAAGGTCTACTTTGTTCATTTTTTTGTTAATCAAATAAATGCCGATATAGCATGGGATACCGCCGAGAAGCCAGAGAAGGCCAGCGCTTTGTTGAAGCCAGGGGATGGTTTCGGCGCTATAAAAGCCGTAATAAGCAACTGCTTCAAGGATTGAACCGCCAATAATGAGGCATAAGCCAGCTTTAAGGTTTTTAAGGAAAAAAATGGCTCTAAGTCCACTCATTATATGGTAGATAGGAAAGAAGTAAACATTAAAACCTAAAGATAATATCATAGAGAATGTAGTAACCATAATGATTTCTCCAAATCCGAAAAATGATGCGAAGGGAAGAGTGTTTGCCTTCGTCTTTATTATAGTGGAAATGAACGAAGAAGACACGTTTGAATGAAGGGGTGCTTGGAACGAGGAGGAAGTAGGGGTATACTAGAGGAAGAATTGATGAAAGAGGAGTTCTGGGTTATGTGGATTGTATTTGCGTTATTGTCAGCAGTGTTTGCGGCGTTGACGTCGATTTTGGCGAAGATTGGGATTGATGGGGTAAACTCGAATTTGGCGACGGCGGTACGCACGGTTGTGGTCGTTGTGATGTCGTGGCTGATGGTTTTTGTGACGAATAATCAGTCTGGGCTGTCTGAAATTAGCAGGAAGAGTTGGATCTTTTTGATTTTATCTGGGATTGCGACGGGGGCTTCGTGGCTTTGTTACTACAAGGCGCTTCAGATGGGGAGTGCAACAGAGGTAGCGGCAGTCGATAAATTGAGTATCGTCTTCACGTTGATACTGGCCTTTTTCTTCTTGCATGATACGTTCACTATGAAGTCACTCATTGGGTGTGCACTGATTGCGACCGGGACAATTATTATGGTGTGGTAGATAGAGAAATAGCGTACGGAATTTTCCGTACGCTATTTTTGATGTTGATTAAACAAGCGCCAATCCAAGTGTGAGAAGAACTGCGATAGTGATGCGGATAGCGTGATGTGATTTGTTGATGTTTCCTTTTTCTTTTCCGTTCTTGTATGCTCCCACGCAGCAAAGCGTTGCCCCAAGGATCCATGTAAGGAATGGGATTCCAGGTAACACTGCGAGTAATGGGATTGTAGGAAGTGCGATGAGACCTCCTGCAAAAACGAGGATGTTTCCTGTTGTTTTGTCTCCTTTTAGAAGAGCGGCGCCACCTGCGAGTAGATGCAAGAACGCGAATGTGACGATAAAGAAGCTAAGAATAAAAAAGATGATGAATACATAGCCCATATGAGGCCCTCCTTGTTAAGCGATAATCATTAAAAATGTGATAACAAGTGCAACGATGGCACGTGCTTTGTTTGGGTCTTTAATTTTATCCGGAAATGGATTTCTATTGACGAAGCAGACAACAAACTCAAGCATTTGGTTTTCTGTTTTATAGGATTTTTCGTGCTGGTTATTCCAATAAGACGCGTATAACATGACTGCCCAAGCGATTATCCAGAAGATATATCCAGTGACTGATTTTTCGTAAATCAAACGGGCGGAATGAAGTGCCGTGATCCCTCCAATGAATAGTAGGAAGTTGGCGAGTGAATGTTTTTGCGTTCCAATCGTATAGACTCCAACGCTAATGAATGGTAATAGATAAAATAATGCGATGGAATTGATGATAACGTGCATAGAATTCTCCTTTAAGGTTGATAGTAATCAGTATAAATTGCTCCTTGTGTTTTGTCAAAATACGTCGGGTAGGGTACACTAAGGGGGACAATGAAAAGGAGTGCCGAAATGAAATTAATACTATCGCCTGCAAAGGAAATGAATTGTGACGCATTAGAGGAACGAGACTGGGAAGTGAGCCCGGCTGCTGCAAAAGTGGTCGAAGCCGTGAGTGCGGTGCCCAAAGAGGAGCTTGCGCGAGTGCTAGGGGTCAAAGGGAAGTTGCTCGATGAAAACAAAGCGTTCATCGAAGGGTGGAAGGTAGCAGGGGCTGCGCCTGCCATCGAACTCTACAACGGACTGGCATTTCGCTGGTTGAAGCAAGTAGAGGGATGGAACAAGGGTTTAGGCTATGGAAGCGGGCATGTGCGCATCATGTCTGCACTATATGGGGCTGTGGCGCCGGATGCTTTTGTGAAGCCGTATCGCTTGGATATGTTGAGACCATTGCGCGTGGACGGAAAGAGCTTGAAGGCTTATTGGAAAGCGGAGTGGGCAGAGTTGTTCGAAGAAGGTGAAACGGTGGTGAATTGTGCCAGTGATGAGTTCAGCACATTACTAGACCGCTCGCGTTACAACTGGATAGACGTGGAATTTTACGAGCGTAAAGATGGAACGTTGAAACAACACTCTACGACATCGAAAAAAGGGCGCGGGTTGCTAGTAGGGTTTGCCATGAGCGAACAAGTAACAGACGTGAAGCAGTTGGAGGCTTTCGCAGAAGACGGATTTACGTTTGATGCGGAACTATCCACACCAGAAAAATTGGTATTTGTGAGATAAAAATAGAGGAGTAGGACAAGTGTCTTACTCCTCTTTTGCTTATTTTCTCTCCTGTGCCACATAGGCTTGGATT
>JABZYY010000054.1 GCA_015264885.1 Streptococcus sp.
GAATAGGCTACACGTTTTTTAACCATAAAAAGACACCTCCATGTGCATTTGATAATATTGTACCAAATCCAACTTGGAGGTGTTTTTATTTAATTCTCATTTACGGGGGTCAGTGCCAGAGTTCATGGAGGTGTTTTTTGTTAGCCAATATGATTTCAATTTTAATCCGTTCATTTATTTGTTATAATTTCTTTATAAAAAGTTCAAAGTTTGTGTGTGGAGGAATCTTATGGGAAACAAAAAATTATTGTCTACTCTTCTTTTATCGAGTCTTTTCTTGGTGGCGTGTCAATCACAAAAAGCCCCTGAAGAAACGACGACTGTAGAGACGACAACAGAAACAACGACAACAACCGTTTCGACGACGGTAGAAGTGAAACCTGATTACTCACTGTATGATGGGATTATTTCAAAATATGCGACTGTTACGAAGAATAGTACCGGTAAGTTTGATGAATCGATTAATTCGATTGCCTATCTTTTACGAAATAACGAAATTTATACAGGCATCGACTATGCTCTTTATGACTTAGATAAAAACGGTACGGATGAACTCATTATTTCGTTTATACTTCAAAATGGAAATCATATTCCACTGGATATCTATACTCTTAAAGATGGACAAGTTATTCGCTTAACTTCTCCAGAGGTTAACCTGGCATCCATTGGGGAACGCGTTCTATTAGACACACTCGTAGACGGCTCTCTTTTAATGTCTACTTCTTCGAGTGCTGGACAGAATATTCATATGATTCAATATAAATTTGATTCTACTGGAACGAAATTAGAACAAACCCATGAATGGAAAATTGACCGTTCTAAAGGTGAAAAAGTACCGGAAGGATTACCTGAATCGATTAAGAAAGATGAATTTACTTACAAATCAGTTTATACAAAACCTGTAACGAAGAAAGAAGCCAGTGCGCAAAAAGGAATTAACATTGTCGAAATCCAAAACGGCGACTACTCTAGCCTAGCTGGTACTTGGAGAAACTCAAAAGGTACTACGTTGGTATTTGATAAAAATGGACTAGTGGATGAGTATTCAGAAATCTTTACAGTGAAACCTGAAAAAGACGGCACAGTCTTAAGACTTGGTGTTCGCACCAAATCAGGTATGGGTGGGTTCTTCATTCTTGTAATACCTGCTGGAGCTGAAGCACCTGAGGTCAATAACGGTAATGGAACAAAATCACCGGCCCAATCCGATAATTCTCGCGACCGCTTATATGCTGGTCAAGATTACTCAGGTAAGCCTGAACATTTTCTTTATAAAGTCGATTAAGCAAAAAGGAATGTAGATTAAACTACATCCCTCAGACTGAAGACAAACCCCGTTTGAGATTTGACTCAAGCGGAGTTTGTCTTTATTTTTGTTTAAAATTAGCTGTTAAATATAAATTATAGAACCAAAAATCCTCCCAGAATTAAACTATTTCATTTAATTCTAAGAGGATTCACAAAGTTTTTGTTTAAAGGTTATTCTCTTGTTGGTTTATATTTAAGGCTTTCTCCATGTTGTTTGACAAAATCACTCATCTCTGAGTCAGGAATTTGTCGAAGATAGAGATTGGCACGAATCGTGTCATCCTCTTCACGACAAGTAGAAAGAACAAGATATTTATCCTTAGCTGATACCTTAACATTTGGTTTTTTAACCTCTGCAGTATCATAAATAATATTTAGCTGTTTCTCAAAATCCGCATCATCATCAAAAGAAGTACGGTAAAAAGCTGTTTCTTCTGGGACAATAATCATAGCAACAGCTTCATAATAATACTTTCTCTCTGGAGTTTCAATGACAACATAAGGGTGTTCATCAAAATATTCTTGGCGGCTATAGTAATTCACATCTTTAAACATGCGGTGGTCAGGCACTTTACTACCACGAGCGTGACCAAATAACCAAGTCAATCGATCACTAAAGTCCTTCTTGTTATCAGCATCCATAAAGACTGCACCCATTAAAGGTTCGATAACGCCATCAAAGCGCTTATCCAAATAAGTCGCATTATCTGTTGTTTGAACGACTGGTTCATCTAACTGTGTACCAGGAATATATACATAACCAACTGTTTCAGAGTTTGTTGCAAGCAAGCCTTTAAATTTATTAGCGAGATATTCTTTTTCTTCTTGACTAGCAGTATAAGTTTGCTTTGGAGCCTCCTGTTGACTAGCAGTATCGGTTTGCTTTGGAGCCTCCTGAGTAACCTTTGCATCATTTAGCTTATCTCCACTTGGAGCTAGGAAGCTATTATAGATAAAGAAACCTGCTAAAGCAATGATAGCTACTGCAACGATAGAAGCAATTATTTTAGCAATTGGTGATTTCTTTGTCGTAGAACGTCTACTCATCTTTTTCTCCTTCAACTTTTACTAAAAAAATCACTGAAACCAAGTTTCAGTGATTGGCTACTTTTTATATAAAATTATTTATTATATAAAATTATTTAACAGCGTGTGTTTTTGGAAGAGCTTTTTGATTTGCTTTAGCAGTTACACCAGCTTTTTTAGCAGCTTCGTTTGCTTTTTGAGCTTGGTCTGCAACACCTGGTTTAGTTGCATCTGGTGTAGTTGCATCTTGGTCAGCTGCTGCTTCACCATGGTTAAGAGCTTTATCTTCTGCATCGCGCATCTCTTTTGTTTTGTTGTCTTGAACACCAGTTGTATCGTTCCAGTATTTTCCTTCAGCAATAGCTACTTCACGGAATTTTTCTTGGAGTTCACTTACATACTTGTTACGCACTTCGTTACGAGCTTCAGCACGAGCTGCTTCAAGTTTTGCAACGTACTCGCCGTAAAGGTGACCTGAACCGTATGCCTCAAGAGCTGCTTTAGCTGCTACAACTGCTTCCTTTCCTTCAGCTTCTGCATTGATTTCAGCTTCGTGTTGTGCAACTTGTGTGTTTGCTTCATCAGCAATATCACGTTCAGAAACATAATGTTTTTGAATCAATGCGTTTGAACTATATGAATTGTCAGAAGCAAATACTGGAGCTGCTGTTGATAACACTGCAAGAACTGCTACTGATGTCAATAAAACTTTTTTCATGTTTTATCTCCTTTCAAATTTCCTTTATTTTTTAAGGGCAAGCCTTAATGATTTAATTTTATCACATATATTTAAGTTGTCAAGATTTTTTCTTAATTTTTTTAAATTTCCCTGTTGTAAAATGAAGTGCAACACAAAAGACATGTTCATCCGATATACTAGAGTTGCCAAAAACAGTATACAGGAAGATGAATATCTCCACTAATTATTCTAACACAAATCAATCATACAAACACTTATCTGAAGCTGATCGAGGAGAAATTGAAGCTTATTTAAGTGTAGAACTAAAACCTGCTGAGATTGCTCGTAGACTAGGGAGAAATCGCTCTACTATTACTCGTGAAATTAATCGTGGTTCAGTAAAACAGGTGAAACAAGTAAATAGACAGAAGGTCTATTACCAACACTATTATACAGACGCTACCCATAACCGTTATCGTCTTGCTAGGGAAGCTAGCTATTATCTGAAACTGGATTGGGTATCGGATGATTTTTTGAGAGAATTTACAGAAGTA
Source organism: Streptococcus sp. (assembly GCA_015264885.1). Classification (GTDB taxonomy): domain Bacteria; phylum Bacillota; class Bacilli; order Lactobacillales; family Aerococcaceae; genus Granulicatella. Next base: position 3,568 of record JABZYY010000054.1, read on the forward strand.
ATGAGAGTGAAACTAAGGATACATAGCGTGGATACCTTTGTTCACACCTATAGACTCAAACATGTAGATGCAGTTGTTCCTTCAACCAAGTATTATAATGAAAAAAGAATCCAACAAAAATTGGACTACCTGTCTCCGATTGAATACCGGAGACGGTAGCCCTAGGCTGTTTTTATTAAATTCTCACTTTTTGGGGTCAGTCCCTATAGACTACATTCCTTTTTTCCTTCTATCCCCCCCTAAAATGGAGGCAGAACTGTGAATCGATATCGACTGAAATTGTTGCCTTTTTTAAAGTGGATCTCTACATTGGTTGTGTTTCCATAAAAGACGAAGGACCTTTGGGTTATAGTAAAGATAACCGCGACAAACAAGCAATGTGAATTAGAGCGGGTTAAAGTTTTCAACTTTTACCCGCTCTTTGAAGCTTGCTAGGAGTTGAGACTTAAGGCTCAACCCGGTGTAGCAGTTATCTTTACTACAACAACCAAAAGGTCCGAAAGTATTTTTATGGAAACACCGTTTCCTACTTAATATATCCTTGGCTTTGTAGGAACTCGCGAGCAACTGTTTCAGCGGACTTGCCTTCTACTCCCACTTCATAGTTCATGCGACTCATCTGTTCCGCCGTAATCTTTCCAGCTAAAACATTCAACACACCTTCCAATTCCGGATGTTGTTTCAACAACGCCTCCTTCATTAATGGTGCGCCTTGGTACGGTGGGAATAATTGTCTGTCGTCTTCCAACACCACTAAGTCATAGCGCGTGATTTCTGCGTCCGTAGAATACGCGTCGGTGATTTGAATGTCCCCCGATTGAATCGCTTGGTAACGCAAGCTTGGTTCCATTGTTGCGACGTTTAAGTTTAATCCGTACACCTTTTGAAGTCCACGGTTTCCGTCTTCACGGTCGTTGAACTCCAGCGTGAATCCGGCTTTCAATTGCCCTTCGACTTTCTTCAAGTCAGAAATCGTCTTGAGTCCGTATTTTTCGGCGATGGCTCTTGGGACTGCAACGGCATACGTATTTTGATACTCCATCGGCTTCAAGAACGCTAATCCGTCTTGTTTTAAGATACCTTCTTTGGCCATTTCGTACACTTCTTGTGGGTCATGCGACACTTTTGGCGCTGGCTTCAACAAGCTCTCCGTAATCGTTCCTGTGAATTCTGGGTAAATGTCGATGTCCCCATTTTTCAAGGCTTCATATAGGAAGCTCGTCTTCCCGAAGTTCGGCTTCACTTCTACTTTTAACTCTGTTTTTTCTTCAATCAAAAGCTTATACATATTCGCTAAAATTTCTGGCTCGGGTCCTAATTTACCGGCAATAATCAGTGTTTGTTGGCCCATCGAAGGCATCATCCCAGAAACAAAAGACGCACCAAGTCCCGCAAATAGGACGATAAAGGTTGCGAAAATCGTTTTTAATTTCGCATGTTCCATCCATTTCAACAATGTACTAAACGCAATCGCCAGAAGCGCTGAAGAGATAGCCCCAATTAAAATCAAGCTGGCATTGTTACGGTCAATCCCAAGAAGGATGAACGAGCCAAGTCCCCCTGCCCCAATTAACGCTGCAAGAGTGGCTGTCCCGATAATGAAGACTGCAGAGGTGCGTACCCCTGACATGATAACAGGCATCGCGATTGGAATCTCAAACTTCTTCAGGCGTTCCCACTTCGTCATCCCAAAGGCAATGGCGGCCTCTTCTAAGCTTGGGTCAATTCCTTCAAGCCCCGTAATCGTATTTTGTAAAATCGGGAATAACGCGTAAATCACAAGTGTTGTGAGTGCTGGTATCGTCCCAATCCCCATAAATGGGATAAAAAGACCTAATAGCGCCAAGGACGGAATCGTTTGGAAGATTCCTGCCAGTTGAAGGACAAATGCCGCAGAGCGCTTGTACGAGCTTAAAACAACCGCTAATGGAACGGCCACCACAATCGAAATCAGTAAGGCTAAGAGCGAGAGTTGTAAATGTTGCCCTAATGCTACTGTCCAGTCGCTAAAACGCTCTTGGAAGGTCGTTACGAGATTATGCATGAACGGCACCTCCTTTGAACAATTCTGCGACAAATTCCGTTGCAGGATGCTCTAGAATTTCTTCAGGTGGTGCAACTTGTTGAATTGCTCCATCTTTTAAAACCGCAATACGGTCAGCCAACTTCAACGCTTCATCCGTATCATGTGTGACGAAAATCGTCGTCATCTTAAACTCCCGGTGCAATGCCTTCGTGAGTTCTTGAAGTTGCTTACGAGAGATGGCATCTAAGGCCGAGAATGGTTCGTCCATGAGAAGCGTCATCGGTTCTGCAATCATCGCTCTGACAATCCCTACCCGTTGTTGTTCCCCACCAGAGAGTTCGCTTGGAAGGCGATTGGCGTAATCGTCTGCAGGAAGGCCTACCTTGTCAAGTAGTTCCTTTGTTTTTGCAGCGATTTGCTCCTTCTTCCACCCTTTCATTTCAGGGATGAGCGCGATGTTTTCCGCCACTGTTAAGTTCGGGAACAACGCGATTTGTTGAAGAACATAGCCCGTCTCTAAGCGTAATTTTCGTTGGTCATGTTCTTTGATTCGTTTTTCATTTAAATAAATATTTCCATCAGTCGGTTCAATCAACTGATTAATCATCTTTAACATGGTTGTTTTCCCTGAACCGGATGGCCCCACTAACACCATAAATTCGCCGTCGTTAATGCTTAAGTTCACGTCTTTTAAAACGAGCTTTTCATCATAACGCAAGGCGACGTTTTTATATTCAATCATACTAACCCTTCTTTATTTAATTAATTTATACTCCGCTTCTACTCCCTTTTGTACAGCGGGACGTTTTGCGATTCTGTCTGCCCATTCGTTTAAATGCTTGTAGCTTTGCGCATCAAGGAACTCTGCAGAATTTTGATACAAGTGTCCTTGAACGAGGCGTCCGTACCATGACCAGATCGCGATATCAGCAATCGTATATTCGTCTCCTGCGATATATGGGCGTTTGGCTAACTCTTGGTCGAGTAAGTCTAATTGGCGTTTTGCTTCCATAGTGAAACGGTTAATGGCATACTCGATTTTCTCTGGTGCGTAGTTGAAGAAGTGTCCAAATCCGCCTCCTAAGAATGGTGCTGCTCCAGTTTGCCAAAAGAGCCAGTTTAAGACTTCTGTACGTTTAGCTGTGTCTTCTGGAAGGAATTTTCCAAATTTTTCTGCTAAATAAAGTAAGATATTCGCTGACTCGAAGACGCGAATCGGTTCATCCCCTGAGCGGTCTAAGAGTGCTGGAATCTTCGAGTTCGGATTAATCGCTACAAAGTCGCTACCGAATTGGTCCCCATCCATAATTGAAATCTTGAATAAATCATAGGCTGCCTTGTCGACGCCTGCTTCGAGTAATTCCTCCAGCATAATCGTCACTTTAATACCGTTTGGTGTGCCAAGCGAATACACTTGTAAATCTGTTTCTCCGACAGGTAACTTTTGTTCAAAACGAGCTCCTGCTGTTGGACGGTTAATTCCTGAGAATTTCCCTTGGTTGCTATCGGCTGCGCTCCAAACGCGTGGTAATTGATATTCTGTCATTTGGTTTCCTCCTTGAGTCTCTTTAGAATTATTTTAGCATGAGTCTTTACTTCTCTTTAAAACATCTGCTTACGAACACTTTCTCAAGCAGAAACTTTTGTAAATAAATTTAGTAGTGTTAGACTTATTAATATAAATAACAAAGGAGGTCTTCAAATGTCATTAGAAGATAAATTACAACAAGCATCAGGTGCTGCAAAAGAAGTTTTAGGTAAAGTTACTGGTGATAAAAGCACTGAAACAGAAGGTGCAGTAGAAAAAGGTTTAGGTAAAGCCAAAGAAGTTATCGAAAACGTTAAAGAAGGCGTTGAAGGCGCAGTAGAAGGAATTAAAAATTCTTTCAACAAATAATAGAGCCTAACAAATAAGAGCCGCTACAAAATGTAGTGGCTCTTTTTCTTTATAAAATATACTCTGCCAGTAAGCGTTCGAACTCGCGAATATCGATTCCGCGTTTCAATTCAATTTTAATGTGGCCAGCTCTGGTCCATAATTCCACTTCTGCCGTGTAATCAAGGATGCCTGCATTTTCGGTAGACCACATATTC
>JABZYY010000055.1 GCA_015264885.1 Streptococcus sp.
GTTTTTATTTTATACAGGAAATGTGAGAGATGAAAATTGGGTTCGCCACCCTTACCAATTAGGGGCACTGATGGATAAAGACGGCCATATTGAAAAACTTGGAAAAGATTTGATCCCTCAGCCTAGTGATGCTACTGGTCACTTTAGAGACCCTCAAATTTTCCAATATAAAGATCATTATTATGCGATTGTAGGTGGTCAAAACCTAGATAAAAAAGGGTTCGTTCGACTCTACCGAGCAATTAATAACGATTATACCAATTGGGAAGAAATTGGAAATCTAGATTTTAAGAATGACAATACCGCTTATATGATGGAATGTCCGAACTTAGTATTCGTAGATAACAAACCCGTACTCATTTACTGCCCTCAAGGACTAGATAAAGATGTATTCCAATACGATAATATTTATCCAAACTTATATAAAATCGGAGAAACGTTCGACCCAGAAAATGCAACAATCACACCAGTTTCTGAGCTCCATCAATTAGATTATGGTTTTGACGTCTATGCTACTCAAGCCTTTAATGCACCAGACGGTCGTGCTCTTTGCATTAGCTGGCTTGGATTACCAGATGTTTCTTATCCTAGCGATGTTTATGAACACCAAGGGATCTTATCATTAGTGAAAGAACTCTCTATTAAAGATGGGAAGTTGTATCAAACTCCTGTTAAAGGAATCGAAAAACTTCGTCAATCTTCGCTTCCATTTAATAAATATATTAAAAACACTTCAAATTGCTATGAGTTAAATCTTAAATTAGAAGGCGATATGATTCATGAATTTGTTCTATTCTCAGACAAGGATGGCAATGGACTATCTCTCATCTTTAATCTTGTAGATGGTGAGGTTGTAGTTGATCGTAGTAAAGTTGGAGAAGCCTTTGCTACAGAATATAGTAGTGTTCGTACAGCACCAATTGCTCCAGCAGACACTACTGCGCGTATCTTTATTGATAATTCTGTCTTTGAAATCTTTATTAATGATGGAGAAATGGTCTTTTCTGGTCGTGTCTTCCCTCGCGCGGATCAAACACATATTTCGATCTTGCAAGGTGATCCAACAGGGGTCTATTACCCACTGCTTTCATTTACAAAACCAAACTAAAAAAAGAAGATCCGATAGGATCTTCTTTTTTATGCTTCAACTAATCGGTGAATCCATTTTCCAGAAAAGACTCTTCGTAATCCAATAAAGGCTTTAGATAACTCTTCAACACCAGCGCAGATAACAACTAATTGTACTGGGAAGTGCCATACTGCAGCAGCAAGTAACGCTAAAGGTACTCCTATCAGCCAAACACAAGCCATTTCGAGTTTCATACCGTACTGCGTATCTCCACCACCTCGAAGAATCCCTACCAAGATAATTGAGTTTAATGTTTTAAATACGAAAATCACACCCATAATTTGGAGTAATTGTTGACCGATAAGGAACACTTCAGGACTTAGATGTGCAAACATTAATAGTGTCCAATGTGGTGTTAGGCTTTGAATACCACCAATGACCACTCCAACAACAAGGGAAATCGTAACAAAGCGTTTCGCCTCTTTTTGAGCTTGTTCGACTTCGTTACGTCCCACTCGGTTTCCAAGCATAATACTGCAGCTACTACCAATTCCTCGAACAAGAATAAAGGAAAGGTTTTGCACGGCAACCGCCACTTGAATCGCTGCGGTCGCCTGTGTTCCAACCATTGCGTACGCTGCATTATAAAACACTTGTCCAAGTGCCCAGAATGTTTCATTAATAATAACTGGATACGTTGTAATCCAATAATTCATCCATAGGCCCTTTGATATATGATGCCAGTATCGACCGATTGGAAGTCGGATTGGTCCACTGTATGAAAATACCACAACAAAAAGAACACTCACTTCCACGACACGAGCAATTAAAGTAGCTACTGCAGCACCAACAACACCAAGAGCTGGTGCCCCAAATTTACCGAAAATAAATACATAGTTAAAGAATGCATTTGTAATAAAGCTACAAATCGTCGCAACAAGTGGCACTTTAGGACTACCAGTCGTACGAAGAGCGTTTGTCATCGCAAAACTCCACGCTGTAAATACATAACTTAAAGCAGCCACACGTAAGTAATCCCCGCCGGCTTGAATCACCAGTGGATCCTTTGTAAAAATATGTAAAATTTCATATGGGAATAATAACCCAAGAAGCATGAACACAACGCTGACAACTGTTGATAAAATCAGTGACATTTGATTGACTTCTTGAACTTTATGCGTATTCCTGATTCCCCAATATTGCGAAAACAGCACTGCCGAACCTGTATGAATCCCAAAGCAAATTAATGTAAATAAGAAAAATACTTGGTTTGCAAGACCTACTCCCGCGATACTAGCATCCCCAAGAGAGGAAATCATAATTGTATCTAGCGTATTCAAAAATGACGTTAATAAGCTTTGTAGCGATACCGGAATTGCGATCGCAAGCATTTGTCTATAAAAATGTTTGTTTTCTTTTTCCATTACTATCCCCTTTCTTTGAAATTAAAAGGGCGCTATTAACGCCCTTTTACAACTCATTATTTTTCTTCTTCGTTAAGGTTTAGAACTGACATGAAGGCTTCTTGCGGAACTTCAACAGAACCCACTTGCTTCATACGTTTCTTCCCTTCTTTTTGTTTCTCTAACAGTTTACGTTTACGTGAAATATCCCCACCGTAACATTTTGCAAGTACGTTTTTACGCAATGCTTTAATGTTTGTACGAGATAAAATCTTATTCCCAATCGCTGCTTGAATTGGAACTTCGAATTGTTGACGAGGAATCAGTTTTCTAAGCTTCTCTGTAATTGCCTTACCACGATTATAAGCAAATTCCTTATGCACAATAATACTTAAGGCATCGACTACTTCACCATTTAACATGATATCCATCTTCACAAGGTTGCTTGCACGGTATCCGATTAAATCGTAATCAAGAGACGCATAGCCTTTTGTGCTTGATTTTAATGAATCAAAGAAATCGAAGATGATTTCTGAAAGTGGCATTTCGTAAATCACGTTTACACGATATTCATCTAAGTAATCCATTGTCACAAACGTTCCACGTTTACGTTGGCAAATATCCATAACACTACCTACGTATTCATTTGGTACCATGATAGATGCTTTTACGTAAGGCTCTTCGATCGATTGTACACTAGATTGGTCTGGCATTTCAGCAGGGTTTGAAACCACCACTTCTGTACCGTCAGTCTTTTGTACATGATAAATTACAGACGGAGCTGTTGTAATCAAATCTAAGTCGAATTCACGCTCTAAACGTTCTTGAATAACGTCCATATGAAGTAATCCTAAGAAACCACAACGGAAACCAAATCCAAGCGCTTGTGATGTTTCTGCTTCAAATTGAAGCGCCGCATCATTTAACTGTAATTTTTCTAACGCATCACGTAAGTCATTATATTTCGATGAATCGATTGGATATAAACCACAGTATACCATCGGATTCATTTTACGATATCCATCTAACGGTTCAGCTGCAGGATTGTTGGCTAAAGTAACAGTATCCCCTACACGAGTATCTTGGATAGTCTTGATGGAAGCCGTAATATAACCTACATCCCCAACCATTAAGTAATCGCGACTGATTGGTTTTGGAGAGAAAATACCGACATCCACTACATCAAAAGTCTTTCCATTACTCATTAATTGAATCTTATCGCCAGGTTTAACAATACCGTTTTGAATACGGACATTTAAGACAACCCCACGATACGCATCATAGACTGAGTCAAAAATCAGCGCTTGTAATGGTGCTTCTAAGTCTCCAGTTGGTGCAGGAACCTTTTCTACAATTTGTTCTAAGATTTCTGGAATCCCAATCCCAACTTTAGCACTGGCAAGAACAGCATCACTTGCATCAATTCCAATAACATCTTCTATTTCCGTACGAACACGTTCTGGGTCCGCTGCAGGAAGGTCAATCTTATTGATAACTGGTATGATTTCTAAGTCGTTATCGATGGCTAAATACACATTCGCTAATGTTTGTGCTTCAATCCCTTGAGCAGCATCTACGACAAGAATCGCACCTTCACAGGCTGCTAAACTTCGTGATACTTCATAAGAGAAGTCCACGTGCCCTGGAGTGTCGATTAAGTGGAAAATATACTCCGTACCGTCTTTTGCATCATATGTTAATTCGACGGCATTTAATTTAATCGTAATCCCACGTTCTCTTTCAAGATCCATTGAGTCTAATAGTTGGTCTTGCATTTCACGGTCAGCAACAGTATCAGTCGCTTGCAAAATACGATCGGCCAACGTTGACTTCCCGTGGTCTATATGCGCAATAATCGAGAAGTTTCGAATGCGCTTCTGTCTTTCTTTCATTTCTTTTAAATTCATGAATAACTCCTTAATACACTACTACAATAAAATTCAAATCATTCTATCAAACTACAATAATAATGGCAAGAACAATTCAGCTAAGTATAAGAAAATAAAGAATCCTAATACGTCTGTAGCTGTTGTTACAAAAATCGTTGATGAAATGGCTGGGTCTAGATTTAGTTTCTTCAAAAGTAAAGGTACGAAGAATCCGAAGAACGCCCCTACCATTAAGTTCATCGCCATCGCTAAAATAACGATAATCGATAAGAAAAAGTTTTGATATGGGATGTAGAGCGCAATCGCTGCAAAAATCCCTGTGATAATTCCGTTGACTAATCCAAGCCAAATTTCATTTAATACATACTTCTTGTCTTTTTCCCACGTTAATTGTCCAATCGCTACCTCTTGGATAACGAGTGCTAATGTTTGAGAGGCTGAGTTTCCACCCATCCCAGTAATAATTGGCATTGCGACCGCAAGAACTACCACTTGTTCGATGGTATCTTGGAATAAACCGACAACTGCACTCGCCATAAAGGCAGTTATCAAGTTAATCAATAGCCAAGGTGTCCGTTTTCGAATCGATTCATTAAAAGGTCCACCGATTCGTTCTGTTCCTTCAACCCCGCTGATTAATAACATATCTTCGTGGTGCTCTTCTTGCAAGACGTGAACGATATCATCGATGGTGATGATCCCAAGTAACACATTTTGCTTATTGACTACAGGTACAACAGATAAGTCGTACTTCGTTGAAATACGAGCCACTTCTTCTTGGTCTTCTTCTGGTAAAACAGAGATGATATTCGTATGCATCACGTCATGTAAACTCTCGTCTAAATCGTGTGTAAATAGATCGCGAATATCAATCCAACCGATTAATTTCCGTTGTAAACTCGTCACAAAAATAATGTTAATGACTTCTGAGTTTGGAGAAATCTCTCTTAATTTAGATAATGTTTCTTCAACGGTTAAGTGTTCTTTTACCGTAATGTACTCAGTGGTCATAATCCCTCCGGCAGTATCCGGAGCGTAATTTAACATCGTTTGGATATCATCTTGAGAACTTTGTTTCATCATATTGATGTAACGTTTACGGATTCCAACAGGTAAATTTCCTAAAATATCCACGACATCATCGTTTGACATTTGTTGGAATAGTAAAGCTACCCGTCTAAATGGGAGTTTCTCAAGCATTCGTAATTGGAATTCAGGTTCAGCAACTTCTAAGATTGAAGCTAATCTGGTATTTGAGATAGAGAACATGAAATTCTTTAAAACATCATCATCGACTTCTTCTAACGCCAAGGCGATATCAATTGGATAATTCTCATTAAAAAGCTCTCTAATTTTCTTAACGTCTTTATTAGAAACAATTAAAGCGATATTATCTTTCATGACTCTTCTCCTTTCTTTTCCAATAGTACTAGTATAGCATAATTACCGTTCTATCAACAATTCACAAGTAGAAAAAGTTACGCTATAATAATAGAAAATAATGACTGGAGGTCTCCTATGAAAACGAAAGAAGAATGGATTAAAGAATTAGACTTAGAACCACATGTGGAAGGTGGTTATTTCCGTCAGACTTATAAAGCGATTGAAACAGTAGAATTACCAGATAATCGTATCCGTGCACTCTCCACCTCTATTCTGTTTTTATTAACGAATCAAAACCCATCTCATTTCCATTTACTTTCTTCTGATGAGATTTGGTACTATCACTTCGGTCATGCGCTTACCGTGCATATGATTCATCCAGATGGTACATATGTAGCGGTTGAGATTGGACCTGGAAACGGACAAAAGCTCCAATTTACAGTTCCTGCTGGAGTCATCTTTGGATCTACTATTGAATCGGACAACGAAGAAGACTTTGCGATTGTGAGTTGTAGCGTTACTCCTGGTTTTGAATACGAAGACTTCAAACTCTATACACAAGACGAATTATTAGAGAAATATCCTGAGCACGAAGGAATTATTCGTCGCCTTGCTGTTACTTCTAAATAAAGTAAAAAAGAACTTAGCAACCAAATGCTAAGTTCTTTTTCTATTTATTCAAATGTATCTTTAAAGGCATTCTTCATTTTGTCGAAGAAGTTCTCTTCTCCATTATGAAGGTCCGTTCCTGCCTCACTAGCAAATACTTGTAACGCTTGTTTTTGCTTATCTGTCAGTTTCTTAGGAGTGTCTACGATGACTTCTACATGTTGGTCACCGTTTCCTGTTCCGCGAAGTTTTGGAGCACCTTTTCCACGTAAACGTAAAATTGTTCCTGATTGTGTTCCAGCAGGGACTTTTAATTTCACTTTACCGTGAACAGTTGGAACATCCACTTCGTCACCAAGAGCCGCTTGAGCAAAGTTTACATGAAGTTGATAGTAAATATCTGCTCCTTGACGGTTAAATGTCTTACTTTGTCCAACACGGAAGATGACATAGAGGTCACCATAAGGGCCACCATTGAAACCAACTTCCCCTTGGCCTTGAAGACGCATTTGATTTCCATCTTCAACCCCAGCAGGGACTTTTACTTTCACTTTATGAGTTTCATCTACTTGACCATGACCGTGACAGGTTGGACATTTTTCTTTAATTTCTTGTCCCGTACCATGACACACATCACAGGTTGTTTGGCTCATCATACGACCGAATGGTGTATTTCTTTCAACGTTAATCACACCTGCACCATGACATTTTGAACATGTTGTAGGATGCGTACCAGGTTTTGCACCAGTACCATGACAGGTTTGACATTCGTCGCTGCGGTGATAATGAATGGTTTCTTCTTTACCAAAGATGGCTTCTTCAAATGTTAAATCCATGACATATTGAAGATCGGCCCCTTGACGTGGCATATTCGCACGATCTGCACGACTACCTCCACCACCGAAGAAACTACTAAAGATATCTTCGAATCCGCCAGTAAAGTTTCCACTACCGCCAAAACCGTCGAACCCGCCGAACCCTTCAAATCCACCACCGAATCCGCCTCCACTGAATCCAGAATTTGGATCGTAAGAAGCATGGCCGTATTGGTCATACGCTGCACGCTTTTGTGCATCTCCTAAAATTTCATAAGCTTCAGCGATTTCTTTAAACTTTTCGTCTGCTCCAGG
>JABZYY010000056.1 GCA_015264885.1 Streptococcus sp.
GAGCTTTACTAGCGAGTGTTCCATTCTTTGGTGGGGTAGCAACGTTACTCGAACCAGCTGATGGAATCTTTTTATCGGTAGTAGGACAAGACTTTAAGGCGTATTTACAAAAAGCCATTCTTCGAAGTTGGATGCTTCCGATACTTGTGATGCTGGCATCAACAGGAATCATTTTTCCAATTGTGGCACAAGCCTTTGGAACGAATTTAAGTATGTTCGTTAAATTATTCCTATTACAAGTGTTCTTTAAAGACTTGTTATTCCGTTGTACGAAATACGCTTACCGTGGAGTACTGCATTTTACATGGATGGAAAAACTCGGTATTTATATGATTGCAGTAGCAAACTTCTTTGGAATGTTTTTATGGATTTCTGAAGGTTGGTCAATTGTATTATTAGTTATTCCAGTACTTCTAAGTATCTTTGTCGAACAATATTATGGGAAAGCTGCGTTCGTATACCAATTTGATAAAATGATTGAAATGGAATTAGAAAGACAACAACGTATTTATCGTTTATTTGCCTTATTTGTCGATGTACCAATGTTGCATAAGCCTCACGCACATCGTCGAACTTATCTCGATGGCGTATTGAAGATGCTTGTTGGAAATCAACCTAGTGGGCATCGCTATTTAGTAAGTCGTACGGTCATTCGAACAAGTCAATATATGAGTTTATTATTGCAACTGGCAGTCGTGAGCTTTGTAGTGGCGTTATTCTCACAGCCGTATTATTGGAACTTTATCGTAAACGCGTTACTTATGATGCTTTTAGGATTCCAACTTGTAGGAGTGATTCAAAGCGCGAATACGCAAAATAGTCATTTTGCCTCTCTTGTAGATAGCAACACACGTCTTCAAGATGATTTATCTGTTCTTATGTTAACAATGGTGGTATCTGGGATTGTGATCGGTATTTCTTCTGCAATTGGCATGCGTGAATTAATTGGTTTAGTAGGAAGTGTTTTCTATCCGATTTTTGGAGTATTCTTTACGCAATTTTATTTACGTTTTCGATTTATTAAGAAGAGAAGAAAAATTTAAGTTTGTAGGCTAAAAGTAGCGCACAAACTTGACTCAAATGCTATAAAAACATAAAATAAAAGAATAGATTTATTGAAGGAAACAGAATTTGTCGTTAGGGATGGAATAGATGGAATATAACATGGACTCAGGATGGGATCTCCATCCAATTGGTGGGGACACCGGTCAAGCGTACATGGGAGTAAAAGACCATGAACGTGTATTTCTAAAGAGAAATGCTTCACCGTTTTTAGCGGTGCTATCGGGTGAAGGTATCACTCCTAAGTTAATATGGACCAAACGTGCGGGTAATGGTGATGTCATTACAGCTCAAGAATGGTTGTCTGGAAGATCCCTCACTAAGGAAGAAATGGGGTCCGTCGAAGTCATTGAGCTGTTAAAACAGATTCACCAATCCCCAAATCTTTTACAAATGTTACAACAAATTCAAGGTGAAGAGTATAGCACTCAAAAATTCATCGATGAATATTTAAATAATTTACAGTCAGGATTACAAACTCATCGTTTCTTAAACGAAGTATTAAATTACTTAATTGAAACCATTCCGCTTGTTAGCGAAGTTGGAAAAACGGTTTGTCACGGGGATCTTGATCGTCGTAACTTTATGTTAGCTGAAGACGAGAAACTTTACCTAGTTGACTGGGAAATGGTTCGTCTTGCCGATCCGGTTTCTGATTTGACGATGATTTTGACGCAGTACATTCCGGTTCATCAATGGGGTGAATGGTTAGATATGTATGGCTTACAACTGTCTACAAATATTTATCAACGAATTGAATGGTATGCTCTAATGAATTGCTTGAATTATATTAAGAAAACGCACTTCGAGGGACGTTACCTTGAAATGAACGAGAAAATTCTTTTGGTGAAATCGATTTATAATAATCGTATTGGAAAACCCACAGAAGAATAGACAGGAGTTAGACTTTGAGATTAAGAAATAAACCTTGGGCAAAAGATGCTTTAGCCTCTCACCCAGAAATGGTCATCCAAGATCCAGCACAATGGAAGGGAAGATGGCATGAGCGTTTTGGCAATAACAATCCAATCCATATCGAGATTGGTTCTGGGAAAGGCCAATTCGTGAGCGGTATGGCTCGACAAAACCCAAACATTAACTATATTGGAATTGAAATTCAAGAAAGTGTCCTAGTGGTCGCACTTGAAAAAGCTCTTGCAGCAGATGTTCCAAACTTACAATTATTACATGTGAACGGTGGACAAGTAACGGATTACTTCGAAGATGGTGAAGTAGACCAAATTTACTTAAACTTCTCAGATCCATGGCCAAAGAAACGTCATGCAAAACGTCGCTTGACTCATGAGAGTTTCTTAGTCGGATATGAAAAAGTTTTACCACCATTTGGAGAATTACACTTCAAGACAGATAACCGAGGATTGTTTGAATACAGCCTTGCTTCATTCTCGCAATTTGGACTTGTGTTAAAACAAGTTTGGTTAGATTTACATCAAGTGGAATTCCCAGGAAATGTGATGACAGAATATGAAGAGAAATTTTCAGCAAAAGGTCATCCAATTTATCGTGTGGAAGTGATTTTCCCACAGGATAGAAAAGCTTTTAAACAACCTGAATAACAAATAAAGGAGCCTGATTCATATGGAATCAAAAAATAGTTTCAAAGGTGCAAGTTTCCTTCTAGCAGCAGGTGCTGTTATTGGAGCATGGGTCACTTCAAAATGGTTTGAACGCAAAAACGTCAATGGAGATGTTATTGTTCAAAATGTACGTAAATTATTTCAAGTAGTAGGTACTATCGAAGGCTCTTGGATTGAGATGGAACCTGTATTCGTGGATAGCCCAGAATTTTATGGGGAAGTTTATTATGGCGGGGTTACTCGTAAAGAAGATAATGAACTAGTCCAATACGAATTTTATGCAGATGCAAAAACAGGAGCCGTTATTGATTTATACAAAATTGGATAATCAAAGAAAGCTGGAGTTCCTCCAGCTTTTGGCGCGTTTATAAGATGTTTTATAGAAGTAGGAAAGAAGAGGATACAATGGAAGCCAAAACAGAACAATTAATCAAAACGTTAACACAAATGAAAGGGACGAGTGGGCATGAAGGTCGTATTCGCGACTTTATGAGAAGCGAACTAACACCTTTAGTAGACCGCATTGAACAAGATGGTCTTGGCGGTATTTTTGGGGTTCGTGATAGCAAACAAGAAGATGCACCACGCATTATGATTGCGGCACACATGGACGAAGTTGGTTTCATGGTCACAAATATCACTCCAAACGGAATGTTCAAAGTAAGTCCTTTAGGTGGATGGAACCCATATGTAGTTTCAGCACAACGTTTTACTTTATTAACTCGTAATGGAGATTATCCAATTATTTCTTCTTCAATCCCACCACATCTCATACGCGCAGCTGGTGGTCAACAATCTGCTGTGAAAGTAACCGATATTTTATTCGATGCTGGATTCACTTCACGTGAAGAGGCACTTGAATATGGATGCCGTCCAGGAGATACAATTGTTCCAGATGTAGAAACCATTTGGACTGCCAATAAGAAACGTATGATTTCTAAATCTTGGGATAACCGTTATGGATGTACAGTCGTTCTTGAAGCGTTAAAAGCTGTTAAAGATGAAACTTTACCAAACACATTAATCGCTGGAGCCAACGTGCAAGAGGAAGTCGGATTACGTGGAACAGGTCCAAGTGTGACGAAGTTCAATCCTGATTTATTCTTCGCTGTAGACTGCTCAGCAGCAGATGATATTAATGGTTCGAAAGAAACGTTTGGACACTTAGACCAAGGATTCTTATTACGTATTTTAGACCCAGGTATGGTGACTCTTCCTCGTATGAAAGAATTCTTAGAAGATACTGCATTAACACATAACATTCCGTTCCAATACTTTGTTTCTCAAGGTGGAACAGATGCTGGTAAAGCACATTTAATGAATCAAGGAGTTCCTAGTGCAGTGATTGGGGTATGTGCTCGTTATATTCATACACACCAAACAATGTTCTCAATTAAAGACTACGAAGCAGCACGCGAAATGGTTATCCAAACAATCCGTGCGTTAGACCGTAGCACAGTGAACACTATTTTAGACGGAAGAACAAATTAAGAATAAAGAGGTACAATATATGTGGTTAAGTTTTTATAACAAAAAGGGAATCGGCGATACGTTATTATTAACAAGCGGAACTGCAAATCGTTACGACGTTGACTATGAGAAAAAAGGGAATGTGACTCAAGTCTTTGTTCGTGAGTCAAAAGAAGTTCTAGGATATAATATTGAAAAGATTTCTGAAGTGATTTCATTTGAAGAAGATGGACAACAAATCTTAACTCCCGAGCAACAAGAAGTTGTGAAAGGGTTAATTGAAAAAGCTGGATTTGATGTTTCTTCTTTAGATTTAACACCAGAAGATGCACTTGTAGTTGGTTACGTTGAAAGTTGCGTGGATCATGAAGATTCAGACCACTTACATGTGACAATGACACGAGTAAGTGACTCTGAAGTGTTACAAATCGTCTGCGGAGCGCCAAACGTAAAAGCAGGACAAAAAGTGGTCGTTGCAAAACCTGGTACCGTAATGCCAAGTGGCGCTATTATTTGGGCAGGTGAATTACGCGGTGTTGCAAGTTATGGAATGCTTTGCTCAGCACGTGAATTAGGATTAGAAAATGCACCAGCGAAAAAAGGAATCTTAGTATTAGATGATGCGACTCCTGTTGGAACGCCATTTAAATCATTAAACTTACAATAAAGGAGGATAGGGAGTCATGAATGAACCATTTAACGAGAAAAACGATTCATTCGCTTCTTTGCAATCAAGACGTGAAAAGTCTGCTTTTCCAAATTACTTGAAGCAAGGTCAAACTTTTGAAGATCAAGTTGTCGAAGAAATGACGCGAGTTGATGCAACGAGAAAAGATGAGACTCCACAAGAATCCTTACCTTTTGATGAGCAACCTGATGCAGCACTCTTACAACCAATTGAAAAAGAGGAGCATCAATTACCCGCGCAATTTCGTTCATTTAAGGAAAAAGCGACGGAAGGTCATCAAAAATATAAACCGCGTGTAGATTGGACTTCTTATTTGAATACGAATCAACGAAAACCTTTTAAACCAAGTACGGTACCTTCGAGTACTAGAGGTTTAGAACAAGAGGAAACACCAAAAGTTTCTTATCGTGAATTAGAAAATGAGTTATTGCCAAATAGTACGGACTTGATTTTATTCGAAAAAGAAGAAGCTTTATTGGTGTCGGTTGATGAGCAAGAAGATACAATCGAAAAACGTTTGAAGGAGTACAATGGCACCTCTTATGAGAAACCAGTACAAAGCCAAGTTTTCGCAACAAAAGGCTATGTTCCAGCCTTTAAACGCAAACAAGAATCAGATGTTGAAGTCGTGCAAGAATCGTTGTTAGAAGGGTTGCCAGAGACAAAAGTTGAAAGACGAAAAGCGCCGGAAAAACCACTAACGGGAAAACAAAGACGCGCGATGAAAAAATCGTTATCGATGATTATGGAACAGGAGCAACATGAACGTCAGTTGCCATATGTTCATCCAAAAAAACAGTAGTAGAAAAGCGAGGAGAAAAAATGGATAAAAGTAAGATTTATCACTTTACGGGGATAAAAGGATCAGGAATGAGCGCATTAGCCTTAGTATTACATGGGGAAGGCTATAAAGTGCAAGGGTCAGACTTAGAACAATACTTCTTCACTCAAAAAGGATTGGAAGAAGCTGGAATTACATTATTACCATTTAGCGCTGACAATATTAAAGAAGGACAAGTTGTCATTGCAGGGAATGCATTTCCAGATAGCCATGAAGAATTAGTTTCTGCGCGTGAAAAAGGTGTAGAAGTGGTTCGTTACCACAAATTCTTAGGCGAATTATTAAAAGGATATAAGAGTGTAGCGATTACTGGTTCACACGGTAAAACAAGTACGACTGGTTTGTTATCTCACGTATTAAGTGGAATGGAACCAACAAGTTACCTTATCGGAGATGGAACTGGTAAAGGGATTGAGAATTCAGAGTATTTCGTTTTAGAAGCTTGTGAATATAAACGTCACTTTATGGCGTACCGTCCAGACTATGCCATCATGACTAATATCGACTTTGACCATCCTGATTACTATACAGATATCGAAGATGTTCAAAGTGCCTTTGAAGCATTTGGTAAACAAGTGAAAAAAGGAATCATCGCTTGCGGGGATGATGAGAGATTACGTACATTAGATGCCATCGTGCCAGTTACTTATTACGGTGTTGGTGAAAACAATGATGTGATTGCTAAAAATATTCGTAAAGAAAAAGGCGGAAGCTACTTCGATGCGTATATTAAAGGCGAATTATATGGTCATTTCTATATTCCAACATATGGAGACCACAACATCCTTAATGCATTAGCGATTATCGCATTCTACTACTTAAATGATTTAGACCGTAATGAATTAGCTGAGCAATTCAGCACTTTCGGTGGAGTAAAACGTCGCTTCTCTGAAAAAGTGATTAACGGCGTGACAATCATCGATGACTACGCTCACCACCCATCTGAAATTCGTGCAACATTAGATGCGGCACGTCAAAAATATCCAGATAAAGAAGTGGTGGCGGTCTTCCAACCACATACATTCACTCGTACAATCGCGCTTTTAGAAGAGTTTGCGGCAGTGTTATCACTTGCGGACCACGTATACTTATGTGATATCTTTGCATCTGTTCGTGAAGAAGCAGGGGATGTTTCTATCGAAGACTTAGCAAAACTGGTTAAAGGTGGCGCGAAAGTATTACCTCTTGATAATGTATCTCCATTATTAAACTATAAAGACGCAGTAATCGTGTTTATGGGAGCAGGGGACGTTCAAAAATATGAGATTGCTTATGAAAAACTCTTATCAAATACTTCTCCAACACAAAACTAAAGTTTGATGGATTCAGGCCTGGCAGTTGCCAGGTCTTTTTGTATGCATCTTAGTATTGAAGACGAAGGGATACCGCTCTTTTTAGTGTTCATAGGATTGTTTATTTGTTACACTGGTAATGACAAATTAGGAGGCATATTATGGCAAAACCAAAATTATTATTAGTAGACGGAAGCAGTTTAGCATTCCGCGCATTTTTCTCAATTTTAGATTTAAACCGTTTTAAAAATTCCAATGGCTTACATACGAATGCACTCTATTCATTTCACCGTATGTTTAAGTCCATTTTAGACTCTGAAAAACCGACTCATGTCCTCGTTGCATGGGATGCTGGAAAGACGACTTTCCGTACTGAAATGTATGCAGATTATAAAGGGGGACGTTCGAAAACTCCAGGTGAATTCATCGAACAGATGCCTTATTT
>JABZYY010000057.1 GCA_015264885.1 Streptococcus sp.
CCGTTTGGTGGCCGATAAGGTTGTACGATTGGAAGACGAATCCGATGGTGTGGTTTCTGTAGCTATCCCAATCGCGGTCTTTAAATTGCTTTGTTGATTTTCCTTGGATGAGTAAATCACCCGATGTATATTGGTCGAGTCCACCGATGATATTTAATAGGGTGGTTTTCCCTGAACCCGATTGCCCGAGAATCGAGACGAACTCATTTTCACGGAAACGAATCGAGATATCTTTCAACGCGTGAAACTCTTGGTTACCTGTATGATAAACTTTTGAAATATGTTGTAGTTGTAGCATCACCAAGCTCCTTTCATCAATATCCCTAGTGTACCACAGTTGCGGAGTGTACACATAGGACTGGAGTCGGAATTTTAGTAAAAAGTTGGCAGGGAGAAATGTTGAAACTCCTTATAAAATCTGTATAATAGGAATACAACACAAAAAAGGAGTACAACCCATGACAACAATTGATAAAGTGGCTCTGATGGAGCAAGCGAAAGAAGTTTTAAAGAATGCTTACTGTCCGTATTCAAAATTCCCTGTAGGCGCTGCGGTGTTATATAAAGATGGCCGTGTGATTACGGGAGCGAATATTGAGAATGTATCGTTTGGAGTGACAAACTGTGCAGAACGTAGCGCGATTTTCTACGGAGCTTCACAAGGCTATCGTAAAGGCGATATTTTAGCGATTGCCGTTGCGGGGGAAACAGAAGGATTCTTACCACCATGTAACATTTGTCGTCAAGTGATGGTTGAGTTCTGCGGACCAGATACTCTTGTATTTTTATTGAATGGAAAAGGCGAAATTCTAGAATTACGTCTAGAGGAATTAGTTCCTTATTCATTCGTTAGTTTAGAAATGTAATAAAATTCTATAAGAAATGAAGCAGCTAGTTGTTGCTTCGTTTCTTTTTTTGTCCAAAAAAATTGAAAAATAAATTCGACGGGGTTTATTGGATCTATTCCGAAAACTGAGTTTTTAGGATATAATCGCCTGAATTTCTAGTGATTGAATGATATAAAAGTTATTCAGCTGGTTTATCGAACGGCAGTCAGCAATCAAGTGATTGATTGGCTAGAGATCCATTTGTAAAGGGATCTCCTATAAAGTGAGGAGCACGCTTATACAAAATTTGTTGGTTTTCCGAAGTGTCGAAATGAGTTCTTTGTATAAAATTTTCTCGCGCCATTTTTGCATGAAAAAAAGTAAAATGTAGCATATATGTTACACTTCGAAAAATGAAGTGGAAAGATTGAGGCCGTAGAATCCAGCGGATGCCATAATAGCAGTAATGGGGGATGGCAACCAATGTGAATTACTGACTCTAGGGAATTCCCGTAGAGTCAGTTTGAAGCTTGGTAGAGCTTGAGACTTTGGCTCAAGCCGGTGCCCCATTACAGCCTTTATGGCCAAATCCGCTAGGATTCGCAGGCTCCAAAAGTTAAACAATCTTTCTGCTTGCAAGTGATGAGAGACTGTTTTATACTAAAGTCAACCAAATAGGTTTACACGTTTTTGCAGGAGGTGTACGATGTATCAACCAGAAAAATTAAAAGAGAGAAGAGTGGCGCAGGGCTTGACGCAACAAGAGCTCGCCAATGCACTCGGTGTCTCTAAGCAGGCTTATTCTGCCTGGGAGCGTGGAGTGAAGGTGCCAGCTGCGGATAAGGTAGAACAGCTGGAGAAGCTTCTATCTGTGCCAAAGGGATATTTTACAGAAATAGAAATTGTGCGATTATACCATACGCTCACGCCACCCAACAAAGAGAAGGCGGTACGCTATGTCAGAGCGTTAGCAACCGAGGAACAAACGCCAAAAGTAGTGCCGATGAAGAAGAAACTAGTCGCGTATCATGTGTACGAGAAGATGTCGGCCGGGATTGGGGCGACGATTTACAACGACCGAGACTACGATACGGTTTACTACGATGAAGAGTTGGCACATGATTTTGCGTCATGGGTATCGGGGGATTCGATGGAACCACGCTACCACAATGGATCGGTGGCGCTCATTCGTGAGACGGGATTCGATTATGATGGAGCGGTCTATGCGGTGGTATGGAACAGTCAGACGTTTATTAAGCGCGTGTACCGTGAAAGGGACGGGTTGCGTTTAGTATCGTTTAACCCGGACTATGCGGATTTATTTGCTCCGTACGAGGAAGAACCACGAGTGGTAGGAATGATTGTTGGAAACTTTATACCGTTGGAGGGATAAAGATGGGCTGCTTTGACTATTCGAAGGAACCAAGAAGCGACATTGCCTTTGTGGATATGAAGTCCTTTTACGCGAGTGTGGAATGTGTGGCAAGGGGGCTGCATCCATTGAAGACGTCGCTATGCGTGATGAGTCGTGCGGATAATTCGGCGGGGTTGATTTTAGCATCCTCCCCGACGTTCAAGAAGGTCTTCGGAAAATCCAATGTCGGTCGTGCCTACGAGTTGCCCTTTGATGTCAAAACACGTCGTTTTAGTTACGCCAATGCACGCCGACAAGGAATCGAAGTAACGCCGCAATATGTGCGCTTTATCGAAAATTGGGCGAAGGTGACGCATATCGTACCGCCTCGGATGGACGAGTATATTAAGGTGAACATGCAAATTCAACGCGTCTTTCAAAACTTCGGTGGGCCAGAGGATATTTTTCCCTATTCGATTGATGAAGGGTTTATCGATTTAACGTCATCGCTGAATTATTTTGTGCCGGATGATGCCTTGTCTAGACGGGAAAAGCTCGACCGCGTGTCTGCGGATATTCAACGGGCGATTTGGAAGGAGACGGGGATTTACTCGACGGTTGGAATGTCGAACGCGAATCCTCTCTTGGCCAAATTAGCGCTCGATAATGAGGCGAAGAAGATTCCGCATATGAGAGCGAACTGGTCGTATGAAGATGTCGAAGAGAAGGTCTGGGGAATTTCAGAAATGACAGACTTCTGGGGCATTGGCTCGCGGATGGAGAAGCGGTTGAATGCGCTCGGGATTTATTCGATTCGCGAACTTGCCAATGCCAATCCTGACCGATTGAAACAAGCGCTTGGCGTCGTGGGACTCGATTTATGGTTTCACGCAAACGGCATCGATGAGAGTAATGTGCATGTGCCATATCGTCCGAAATCAAGAGGACTCGGGAACTCGCAGGTGCTTCCGCGCAACTATGTCTGCCAGCGCGATATCGAAATCGTGCTTCGCGAGATGGCGGAGCAGGTGGCGATTCGAATGCGCAGGATTAAGAAGAAGGCGACGGTTGTTTCGATTCACGTAGGCTACTCCAAGGACGAGGGCTTGTCGTCGATACAGGCGCAACGCAAGATTGACCCGACGAATCGCACTTCGGTGTTATCGGAAGTGGTCTTGGAACTCTTTCGTAAGAAATACAAAGGAGGTGCGGTGCGTAATGTGGCGGTGCGGTATTCCGGATTTGTCGAAGAAAGCTTTGGACTCATTTCACTATTCGAAGATATTGAAGCAGTTGAAAAAGAAGAAAGGCTCCAGACGGCGATTGATACGGTCCGTGACCAATACGGATTCACCTCGCTTTTAAAAGGGAACGCGCTGGAAGGTGGTTCGCGCGTGGTGGCTAGAAGTAAGTTAGTCGGAGGGCATTCCGCTGGAGGATTAGACGGTTTGAAATAATGGAAAGAGCGTATTTGCCGTATCGCTCGGCAAGAGAGCACAAGGATCGCGGCATGGCGAAGTGGATGGGATTTTTCCTATCTGAACATACGACGTCCCTAAAAGATGAAAAGAAACGTGCTGACCAGACGAGTCTGCTGACGATGGAAGAAAAATGGATGTTGCTGTCGCAATTGTATGTAGGGAAGTTGCAAGCCAGTATTACGGTGCCGTATCGGATGATGCGCCAAACGCTCATTGGCGAAGTGAGTGAATTATACGAGAGTGAAATCTCGCTGAAGACAGAAGAAGGCTACCGCCGAATTGCAGTGGAAGAGATTCTGCAAATTCAGTTGGTGGAAGGCACAGAGTAATAGAAAACAGTACGGAATTTCTTTCAACATATAAAGTTTTAAAGGGGTCGAATTCGACTCCTTTAAAGTAGGATAAATAAGAACGTCCCCCGTTATTCACTAGAGTTGACGGGGGCGTTCTTTTTTGCTAAAATAGTCGTGTTGTAATTGTGAAGCACCACAGCTACAACCGCTCGGATTAGAGTACAAAAGACCGGAATCGGCACTTTAAACTGGCGAGTCTTAGTCTAAAATATAGGAGGTGCAATATGTACGCAATCGTAAAAACTGGTGGAAAACAAGTTAAAGTTGAAGTTGGTCAAGCAATCTACGTTGAAAAATTAAACGCAGAAGCTGGCGACAAAGTAACTTTCGAAGAAGTAGTATTTGTAGGTGGAGATGACGTTAAAGTTGGTGCTCCATTCGTAGCAGGTGCAACTGTTGAAGGAACTGTTGAAAAACAAGGCCGTCAAAAGAAAGTTGTAACTTTCAAATACAAACGTCGTAAAGACTCACACCGTAAACAAGGTCACCGTCAACCTTATACAAAAGTTGTTATTGACGCAATCAACGCTTAATCACGATGATTCAAGTGACTGTACACAAGAAGAACCAACGTATCGTTTCCTTTGAAATGACTGGGCATGCAAACTTTAGTGAACATGGTTCAGATATCGTTTGCGCAGGGGTATCGGCTTTAGCCATTACAACTGTGAACAGTATTGAGAAGTTAGCAGGATACCAACCGATTGTCGAAGTCGACGAGGTGGAGGGTGGTTACTTATATATGGAAGTTGTAGAAGACTTGACGAAAGAGCAAGAACATACAACTCAAATTTTATTAAATAGTCTATTACTAGGGTTAGAAGATATTCAATCGGAATATCAAGACTTTCTAGCTGTAACTGTTGCATAATCAATCAAGGAGGTGCACAACTATGTTAAAAGTGAATTTACAATTATTCGCCCATAAAAAAGGGGGCGGTTCTACATCAAACGGACGTGACTCACAAGCGAAACGTCTAGGTGCTAAACGTGCTGACGGACAATTCGTTTCAGGTGGTTCAATTTTATACCGTCAACGTGGAACAAAAATCCATCCAGGTGAAAACGTAGGTAGAGGTGGAGACGATACTTTATTTGCTAAAGTAGACGGAATTGTACGTTTCGAACGTAAAGGCCGTGACAAAAAACAAGTATCTGTATATCCAGTAATCGCTGCTGAATAATATTGAGTAGGATGTGACATTCAGTCACATCCTTTTTTTTAAGAAAAATGAGATTTTAACAAAACTACTTCAAACGTTTCAGATTACTGTATAATAGCTATACTAGCTGTATCGGAGGAAGCCTTACGTCTTCCTTCTTCTCAAGCTTCAAACTGACTCTAGGAAATGAATTTCCAGAGTCAGTAATTCACATTGAGTACAATCGCTAGTATTGCTATTATAGAATCTGAACGTTCTGCGTAGTTTTGCTAGCAAAAAAAATGTGAATGAATCTATTTCCTATCATTCAAAGCTCAAAGACTCTTAAAAAATAGAAGGAGGGATTCTTATCGAAGCAGGTAAAGAAATTAAAGCGTTCGAAGAATTGGCAAAAGCTGTAGAGGTGCTTCAACAAGAAATCGGTTATTCGAATGTAGAGGCGCTAGGTGAGACGTTACAAAATATCGTCAATAACAACACTGCGCAACAAGTCGAAGGATTGCCAAGTAATGAAGTCGCTGAAGAATTAAACAAAGCGTATAAACAATTAGATTTAACAAGCTATTCGAGTGAAGAGATTCGCCGTATGATTCAATTCACGTTCTTAAAAGCCGCTAAAGAAGATGGCTTACAAATGAACCATCAAATGACGCCGGATGCTATCGGTTTACTCGTGGCGTATATGATCGACCAAATGACAAAGAAAGACGAATCATTGCAAATTGCAGACTTTGCTGCAGGGAGTGGGAACTTACTCAGCACGATTCTATTATTTTTACAATCTGCTGGCAAAACTGCTAGTGCGACAGCCATCGATAATGATGAAGTGCTTGTGCATTTAGCCTTACAAGCATTCGCCTTAGAGCAATTGGATGTGAAGACTTCCTTACAAGATGGCTTGCAAGATTCACTCGTGGATCCGCAAGACTTCGTGGTCAGTGATTTACCAGTTGGTTACTATCCAGTAGATGCAAATGCCGCTCGTTTTGAAACGAAAAACGACGAAGGGCATTCATTCGCGCATCACTTACTCATCGAGCAACAAGTGCATTACTTGAAAGAGGCAGGAGTTGGATTCTTTATCGTTCCAACGAACCTTTTTGATACATCTGAAGGAGAGAAGTTGCTTTCTTATTTACAAAAAGAAACATACGTGCAAGCCATGTTGGCATTTCCACGAAATCTCTTCAAAGATGTGCAATTTAGTAAGTCGCTTTTAATCGTTCAAAAACGTGGAAAAGGCGCAAAACAAGTGAGTCAAGTGCTCCTTGGAGATATCCCAGAATTTAAGAACAGAGAAAAATTTAGAAAATTCACTCTAACATTCGAAAAATGGGTACAAGAAATGTTATAATAAATCTGTTAGACCCGCTTAACGGGCTTAATTTGAAATTAAAGGAGAATGTGCATGTCAAAATCAATCGCGATTAATGCAGGAAGTTCAAGCTTGAAGTTCCAATTATTTAATATGCCACAAGAAGAAGTAGTGGCTAAAGGTTTAGTAGAACGTATTGGATTAGGTGATTCAATCTTCTCAATCAGCTATGGAGACGACCAAAAATTTGAAGTGGTAGAAGATATTCCAACCCACGAAGTTGCGGTAGAAAAATTATTAGAACAATTAGTAGCTCTAAACATTATTTCTTCATTTGACGAAATCACTGGTGTTGGTCACCGTGTCGTTGCTGGTGGAGAATTATTCAAAGATTCAGCTTTAGTTGATGACACTGTTATCCAACAAGTTGAAGACTTAGCAGAATTTGCACCATTACACAACAAAGCTGAAGCGGTAGGAATGCGCGCATTCAAACACATCTTACCAGACATTACAAGTGTTGCTGTATTCGATACTTCATTCCATACAACAATGCCTAAGAAAGCTTACTTATACAGCATTCCAATGGAATACTACAAAAACTTCAAAGCTCGTAAATACGGAGCTCACGGAACAAGCCACCGCTACGTTTCACGCCGCGCTGCTGAAATGTTAGGTAAACCAGTTGAAGAATTAAAAATCATCACTTGCCACTTAGGTAACGGTGCTTCAATCACTGCGGTTGATGGCGGTAAATCTGTAGATACTTCTATGGGATTCACTCCATTAGCAGGGGTTACAATGGGTACTCGTTCTGGTGATATCGATGCTTCATTAGTAGCATTCTTAATGAACAAATTAAACATTACAGACGTTAACGAAATGGTTG
>JABZYY010000058.1:0-7018 GCA_015264885.1 Streptococcus sp.
TTATTAGAAAATATTTTATTAGTAACTGAAATGCAAGAGTTAAAAGCTAATCCAAATCGTTTAGCTTTAGGTACAGTTATCGAAGCTCGTTTAGATAAAACTAAAGGACCTATCGCAACATTATTAGTTCAAGAAGGAACTCTTAAAGTTGGGGACCCAATCGTTGTGGGGAATACATTTGGACGTGTCCGTGTAATGGTGAATGACCAAGGACGTCGTGTGAAAACTGCTTTACCAGCGACTCCAGTTGAAATTACAGGTCTTAACACTTCACCTCAAGCCGGCGACCGCTTCGTAGTCTTCGAAGACGAAAAGACTGCGCGTTCAGCCGGTGAAGAACGTGCGAAACGTGCCTTAATCGAACAACGTAACGCTTCAAGCCGCATTACATTAGATAACTTATTCTCTACATTAAAAGAAGGAGAATTGAAAGAAGTTAATGTCATCATCAAGGCTGACGTACAAGGTTCTGTTGAAGCATTAGCATCAAGCTTACAAAAGATTGAAGTAGAAGGAGTGCGCGTGAAGATTATCCATACAGCTGTAGGGGCAATCAACGAGAGCGATATTACTCTTGCTACTGCAAGTAACGCGATTATCATCGGATTTAACGTAAGACCTACGCCGCAAGCGAAAATTCAAGCTGAATCTGATCAAGTAGATATTCGCTTACACCGTATCATCTATAACGTAATCGACGAAATTGAAACAGCGATGAAAGGGATGCTGGATCCAGAATTTGAAGAGAAAATCACTGGTCAAGCCATCGTTCGTGAAACATACACTGTATCTAAACTTGGAACAATTGCTGGTTCATACGTCTTAGAAGGTGTTGTTAAACGCTCAAGCTCAGTTCGTTTAATCCGTGATAACATTGTTATTTACGAAGGTGAATTAGCAAGCTTGAAACGATTCAAAGACGACGCTAAAGAAGTTAAACTTGGATTCGAGTGCGGTATCATGATTGAAGGCTACAACGATATTAAAGTAGACGACATCATCGAAGCATACGAAATGGTCGAGATTAAAAGAAAATAGTGCGAGACCGACTGTTTAGCTTTGGAACACTGGAGTTAAGGAGAGGAAAATCGCAAAGATTTTACGAAGCTTAACGAAGTGGACGCCAAAGCTAGGAGGTCAAGCTGTTATACAAATAGTGCGCGAAAATACGGTTTGAATCGACCAAATTAAAGAAGAAATTTATGATTTAACTAGAACGAAGAGGGACTGATTGCAGTGCCTCTTTCGTTGGAAAGGAGACAAAATGGCAAACTTTAGAGTTGGACGTGTGTCACAGGAAATTTTACGTGAAGTAAATGATATCTTATCTAAAAAAGTGCGTGACCCACGTGTACAAGAAATTACAATTACTGAAGTAGAAGTAACTGGGGATTTGCAAATTGCGACTATCTACTACACAACACTTCAAAAACTAGCTAGTGAACGTCAAGCGACTGAACGAGGCTTAGAAAAATCAAAAGGCCTAATCCGTCGTGAATTAGGGAAACGTCTATCATTGTACAAAACTCCAGAATTAATTTTTAAACGCGATGAATCAGTGGATTACGGAAATCATATTGATGAGCTTTTAAAATCTATTCAAGAACAAGACGAACAAAGATAATATTTTTGAAGGCAAAAGGACATCAAAAAGAAACAACTCTTTTGCCTTTTTAGTAAAAAATTACCATATATGGTAATTTTCGTGTGTATTAAAAGAGCCAGAAGAGGTGTTTTATGATTGATGCAAATAATACATGGGTATTGTGGTCTATTATCGTAGGGATTGCGACTATCAGTATCTTTTTAGAAAATCGATATAAATGGGCTGCAAAAATCAGTGGAGCGATTATCGGTCTATTAATGGCAGCAACATTGAGTAATTTAGGCGTTATTCCTACAGATTCACCTGTATATGATCAAGTTTGGGGAGTCGTTGTTCCATTAGCAATTCCGATGCTTTTATTCCAATGTGATTTAAAACAAATTTGGAAAGAAAGTGGACGATTATTAGCTATCTTCCTAATCAGTTCTGTAGGGACTGTTCTTGGGGCAGTATTAGGATATTTAGCCTTGTCTAAAGCAATCCCTGTACTAAACCATATTGCTGGAATGATGGTTGGAAGTTATATTGGTGGAGGAGTAAACTTTGTTGCTGTTTCATCCGCTTTTGAAATTCCAAAAGAACTTATTTCTGCAGCTACAGTAGCAGATAATTTGCTAATGGTATTCTACTTCTTAATATTACTGATGATTCCTTCGATTGGATTCTTTAAGAAGCATTTCAAATTTGCGTATACTGAAGGTGTGAAAGAGGATGAAGAAAAAGCTTACGGCAAAGACACTGTGATTACTGTTCAAGATGTAGCTTTTGTTTTTGCTATTTCTGTTGTTATCGTAACTATTAGCTTTACATTATCTGAAATTATTTCAGGTCTAGGTGATAACAGTCTTATTCAATTAGTTTCGAATAAATATTTAATTCTAACAACATTAACAGTAGCTTGCTCAACGATTTTTGCGAAATACTTCAAGAAGATTAGTGGGGCAAACGAAATTGGAACATTCTTGATTTACTTATTCTTCGTAGTCATCGGAATTCCTGCTTCAATCGGAGCGATTATCGAGAAGTCTCCATTATTATTGGTGTTCTGTGCTATCATGGTTTTTGTGAACATGGCAGTGACTTTTGCTGGTGCAAAAATCTTTGGTTTCACAGTGGAAGAAGCGATTCTTGCTTCAAACGCGAATATTGGTGGACCAACAACAGCTGCAGCGATGGCTATTTCTAAAGGATGGCATCGTTTCGTAGCTCCTACAATGCTTGTAGGGACACTAGGATACATTATTGGTACTTATGTGGGTATCTTTATTGGACAAATCTTAAACTAACAAAAAAAGCAACTAATTCTGAAAGCCAGAGTTAGTTGCTTTATTTTTATTTATTTTCTAGGTAAGTAATCGCCATTGCATCAACGCCTGTGTGGCTCATGATGATTGGTGAAGTTGTTACAATTGTGAGTGGCACATCAGGGAAGAGTTCACGCACACGAGCAATATTTCCTTCGTTAAAGTCACTTAATCCTGCATGCATAATTCCGATTTCTTGAATGCCATTCGGAGCAGATTTCATTTGTTCAAAAATCTCGTCATATTTCTTTTGAAGTGATTTTAGACCGCGTCCTTTTTGGATAATTTCAATCTTGCCATTAATGACTTGTAGAAATAATTTAATGTTTAATAAGTTTGAGAACATTCCCATCAATTGGCTTATGCGTCCACCTTTAATTAAGTTGTCTAAGTTTACTACTGTTAAATAAAGAGTAGTGCGTTTCTTAGCATCTTCAACAATCTCAAGAATTTCTTCTACAGTTTTACCTTCTTGTGCTGCCTTAGCTGCCTCTTTAACAATCATTCCCATAGATCTAGAAGTGAAGTCTGAATCGACAACAGTGACATTTGTTTCTGTGATGTCGGCTGCTTGACGAGCGGCGTCTACAGTACCACTGATGGAACGCATCATCTGAATTGAAATAACAGAATCGCCATTTTTTCCAAGTTCGTCATATACTTCTACGAATCGACCGATAGATGGTTGAGCTGTTTTTGGAAGTTCAGCACTCGCGATCATTTTTTGTTTAAATTCTTCTTTTGTAATAGTAACTCCATCGATATAGTTTTCGTCATCGATTGAGATATTCATTGGAACGATAGAGATTTCAAATTGTTTAACTTCTTCTTCAGTTAAGTCTGCTGTTGAGTCCGTTACAATATATACTCTTGACATTAAAGTCACTCCTATCAAATAAGTTTACTCATCTATAATACCATATTTTTCGCCTAAAAAGCTATATTCATAATCTATGTGGAAAAGTGCGAATTATGATACAATAAATAAGCAAATGTAAAGCGTGAAAGGATGAATGGGATGGACGGAATCCTTCCGTTATGGAAAGAGAAAGGCATGACGTCGTTTGACTGTGTCTATAAAGTTAGAAAAATATTGAAAACGAAAAAAGTTGGTCATTCTGGAACGCTGGATCCTGAGGTGGATGGCGTCCTACCAATTTGTATCGGCAAAGCGACTAAAGTTGTGGAGAATCTTCATGAAGCCAATAAAGTCTACCAGGGAGAAATTACATTAGGCTTCTCAACTGAGACAGAGGATGCTCATGGAAAGGTTGTTTCAACAATACCAATCGAAACGCCATTTTCAGTTCAAGAGATTGATGAAAAAATGCAAGGCTTTATTGGGGAAATCACTCAAATCCCGCCGATGTATTCTGCTGTAAAAGTGAACGGGAAACGTCTTTATGAATACGCAAGAGCAGGAGAAGAAGTGGAGCGTCCTATAAGAAAGGCGACCATTTATGACTTCAAACGTATTTCAGAACCAGTTTATAATAGTGAAACGAAGACACAATCGTGGAAATTTGAAGTGAGTTGCAGCAAAGGGACTTATGTGCGTACGCTCTCTGTTGATTTTGGAAAAGCATTGGGTGTTGAAGCGCATATGTCGCAATTAACACGTGTGAAAAGTGGTCCTTTCCATTCTGACGATTGCATTACCTTAGAACAGCTAAATGAACTTGCACAAAGCGACAAAGCACAAGAAGCTTTAATTCCTGTTGATTTAGTATTTGAAGACTATCCTCGAATCGACTTAACAGAAGATGAATACATTCGTTTTAAAAATGGTGCAATTTTAACAAAAGATGAATTTCCTCAGATTGTAGCACCGACAGCATGTTATTTTGAAGAGGAACTTATTTCGATTTACGGTCCTCATCCTACGAAAAAAGGCTTATTAAAACCAATTAAAATGTTTTAGAAAGGAGAGAAGAATGCAAACGATTGAGTTAACACACCCTTATAAAGAAGAGTGTATTGTTCAAGAGCCAATTGTCCTTGCTTTAGGGTTCTTTGATGGGATTCATTTAGGACACCAAGAAGTAATTACTACAGCGAAAAAGGTTGCCCAGGAACGCGGCTTTAAAGCAGCAGTGATGTCTTTTAATCAACATCCATCTGTTATTTTCCAAAACGTTGATCCTGAAAGCATTCAATATGTCTCGCCGCTAGAACGTAAGAAGGAATTATTAGAATCACTTGGTGTAGATATCTTCTATTTAGTGGATTTTACAAAAGAGTTTGGAGCACTTTCACCACAAGAATTTGTTGATCAATACATCGTGGGTTTAAATGCGAAAGTGGTTGTAGCTGGATTTGACTACACATACGGAAAACGGGACATCGCGAATATGGAATTGTTACCGAAATATGCTTCGAATCGCTTTGAGATTATCACAATTGATGAGCAAAAGAACGATAGCGGAAAGATAAGTTCAACAGCAGTTCGAGATTTATTGCTACAAGGTGATATCGAACAAGCAAACGAATTATTAGGATACGACTACATCATGGATGGGGTTGTTGTTCACGGTTTTGGGCGCGGCAGTAAAATGCTTGGATTCCCAACAGCCAATATTGAAGTTTCTAACGATACATTCCTTCTAAAAAATGGGGTGTATGTTGTGGAAATGTTTGTGGAAGGTAAATGGATTCCTGGTATGGCGTCTATCGGAATTAACCCTACTTTTGATGACGTTCATAAAGTAACGATTGAAGTGAACTTGCTCGATTTTGACAAAGATATTTATCATCTTCCGGTTCGTGTGAAATGGTTAAAATACTTAAGACCAGAATTGAAATTTGACGGAATCGATGCGTTAATCACTCAATTAAAACAAGACGAACAAGATACAAGAGATTATTTCAAAACAAAGAGAGGTTGATTCTCGATGTGGTATTTAAAGAACTTTGATGAACTAACGAAGGAAGAGATTGTTGCGATTTACAAAGCCAGAATCGAAACCTTTATTGTCGGCCAGGATTTGAATTATCAAGAAATTGACGATACGGATAAAAAATCTTGGCATCTTTTTGAGATGAATGATGATGGAGAAGTCATTTCTTATTTACGCATTATTCCTGAAAAAGATAAAGTCCTTCTTGGTAGAGTCCTAATAGACAATCGATACCGAGGCAAAGGAAAAGGTCGTGCATTGTTAGAACGCGCTAAAGAAGTATGCAAAGAGTGGTTTGTGGATACTGTCATTGAAGTCCATGCACAAGCGCATTTAGTAAAATTATATGAATCACTTGGATTTGAGGTTGTTTCAGAACCGTATGACATTGTTGGCATTTCACATATTACGATGGAATTGTATTAGGAGGAAATCATGATTACACGTTACACACGTCCAGAGATGGCGAAAATTTGGTCTGATGAAAATCGTTATAATTGTTGGCTCGAAGTCGAAATCTTAGCCGATGAAGCTTGGGCAGAATTAGGAGAAATCCCTAAAAAAGACGTAGAGAAGATTCGTAAAAATGCGAAATTCACAGTTGAACGTATTTTAGAAATCGAAGAAGAAACAAGACATGACGTCGTTGCGTTTACAAGATGTGTCTCTGAAAGTCTTGGAGAAGAAAAGAAATGGGTTCACTATGGTTTAACGAGTACGGACGTAGTAGACACAGCGTACGGCTATCAATTAAAACAAGCTAACGACATCTTACGTAAAGACTTAGCAGACTTCCTAGAAATCATTAAAGAAAAAGCACTAGCCTATAAAGATACAGTTTGTATGGGAAGAACGCATGGAGTTCATGCTGAACCAACCACTTTCGGATTGAAGTTAGCCTTATGGTATTCAGAAATGAAACGGAATATCGAACGTTTCGAACGCGCAGCACAAGGTGTTGAAGCTGGTAAGATTAGTGGAGCCGTTGGAACATTTGCGAATATTTCTCCAGAAGTGGAAGCATATGTATGTCGCAAATTAGGGATTCGTCCTCAAGAAATCTCTACACAGATCTTGTCTCGTGACTTGCATGCGGATTATATTTCTACAATTGCATTAATTGCGACAAGTATTGAGAAATTTGCGACAGAAATCCGTGGATTACAAAAATCTGAAACACGTGAAGTAGAAGAGTTCTTTGCAAAAGGCCA
>JABZYY010000058.1:7028-7301 GCA_015264885.1 Streptococcus sp.
ATCCAATCGGTTCTGAAAACATGGCGGGTCTTGCTCGTGTCATCAGAGGGCATATGGTCACAGCGTATGAGAACGTGAACCTTTGGCATGAACGTGATATTTCACATTCTTCAGCTGAACGTATTATTATTCCAGATAGCACGATTCTACTCAACTATATGCTACGTCGTTTCGGTAATATCGTTAAAAACTTGACGGTGTTCCCAGAAAATATGTTACGCAATATGGATGCCACATTTGGACTTATCTATAGCCAACGTGTGTTATTAAAAC
>JABZYY010000059.1:0-263 GCA_015264885.1 Streptococcus sp.
GGGTTAAAGTCACTCAATCTGATAGCGCAAAAGAACTAAAGATAACGATTGAAGTGGATCTTAAGAAGTTTAACTATGAGGATGGAAAGGCAGGTGCTAAAGCGCCAGCTCTATATAGTAGCGTTCATACAGCAGTAATAAAGAAAAATGATATTTACAGCTTTGAAGAATCTAAAAAGAGTATTTTAAAAGAAGGATTTAAAGAAGTGAAATAGTCGGATAGAAACTTGAATTTCAGTGAATGGAATCCAAGTTTTTTATAT
>JABZYY010000059.1:273-7234 GCA_015264885.1 Streptococcus sp.
TTTGACAATCGATAGTTCATTTCCTATGATAAAGGCAAGTCAGATTTAAGGAGTATTTGAATGAAGAAAATCTTGAAACTATCCATTCTATTATTGGGGACCTTATTTGTTTTACTAGGTTGTAGCCAAGAAACAAAAAGTGAATTTGTTTTACAGGAGACTGCTAGTAAGACGAAATTAACCTATGTATATGATAAAGAGAAAGATTCAGTTTCTAAACTAACGATGGAAATCATTTACGATATCACCAAAGATGAACGGTACACAGAAGCCGTTCGTAGTCAGCGAGACGAGATTGTATCGGAGATGGAAGGAATTGAAGGTGTTACATACACTAAAAAGGACGATAATAACTACATTACGCTAACGATTGAAGTCGACGTTAATAAATTTAAGTTCGATGATGCGACAAGTCGCAAGAAGGCACCAACACTCTATAACACCGTTAATGCAGCGTTGAAAAGAAAGGATAATATGGTTAGCTACCAATTATCTAAAGACGCTATTCTAGAATACGAGTTTAAAGAAGTGAAATAAAGGGGAATTTTCTAATGAAGAAAATCTTGAAATTATCCATTGTACTATTGGGTGCGTTATTTGTATTACTAGGATGCCGTTCAGAAAGTAAATCAGTCTTTGTTTTACAAACAGATACTTCGAAAGTTACTTATACCTATGTATATGACAAAGGAAATGACACAGTTATATCTCTAACAACCGATGTAGTATTACGTTTATCAGGGGTTCAGGAATTTGCAACAGAAACACGTCAAAAAAGAGATGAACTCGTGAATCAAATGAAAGATATTGAGGGCGTAAAAGTCACTTCGTCAGATGGTGAAAATGCAATAGGTTTCACTATTGAAATAGATGTGAAAAAGTTCAAATTGGATGACGCAGAAAGTCGTGAAAAAGCGCCAAGTTTGTATCAAACAATGGATACCGCACTGATTAAGAAAGATGATAAAGTCAGCTTTTCAGCGTCTAAAGAAAGCATTGAACGACTTGGACTTGAAGAGCAAAAAGAAGAGAAATAAATATAGAAGAACTTGGATGATGATAAACGTCATCCAAGTTTTTTAGTGGAGAAACAGCATAAAATCACCTTTTTGAGGCAGAGAGATTGCCTAACGGACAGTGAGGTGCTACAATACAAACATAAATAACATTTTCGGGGCAAGGTGAAATTCCTGACCGGTGGTATAGTCCACGAGCCGATTGGCATGATCTGGTGCAATTCCAGAACCGATAGTATAGTCTAGATGTGAGAAAATGGCACTATTTCAACAAGTCTATTTGACGAGCAGTATTGAAAGGTCCATTTCAATGCTGCTTTTTTCTTTGAAACTGAGAAACAGTGCAATTTCCTTCGCCCTATGAAGGAGGACGTACCATGAGTACAAATGTAAGAAAGTCGAACAGAACATCGGCTAAAAAAATTGTTCTAGTAGGAGTATTTGGTGCGATTAGTACAGTGTTAATGCTGTTGTCATTCAACGTACCGTTTATTCCAACATTCGTGAAGCTCGACTTCTCGGATTTACCAGTATTGCTGGGTGGATATCTTCTAGGACCATTGCACGGAAGCTTGATTGCGCTCATCAAAGTGTTGCTCAACTTCTTCTATAATGGGTCAATGACCTTTGGAATCGGAGAGGCAGTGAACTTAATCGGTAGCTTAAGCTTTATGTTACCAGCAGTTCTTTACTATCAACGCCGCCGTAATTTTAAATCAGCGGTGATTAGCTTAGTCATCGGTACGATTTCAGCGACAGCGGTGTTACTGCTAGCGAACTATTTCGTGATGTTCCCACTTTACGCAACAGCGATGAACTTCCCAATGGAAAAAATCGTGGCTGCAGCACATGCATTAAACCCATTTGTAACAGACTTAGGGTCATTAATGGCATTTGCATTGCTTCCATTTAATATCGTGAAGTTTGGCCTAAATAGCGTACTTGCGATGTTAATGTACAAACGTTTAGCACAAACCTTAAAATTAGAACATTAATCTAGAGTCGGGCTTCGTGTCCGGCTTTTTGTTTAGAGGAAAATTTCTTCTATATAATAGTAGAAAACTGCTCAAAAATTTCCAGAAACTCTTTATTTCCAATAGCAATCTATGAAAAAATGAGGTAGGATAGATAAGAATGAGGTGAACCAATGAAAGGAAAAACATGGACTAAGTTGCAACAGTTCATCGTTGCACTGAGCGCCGTTCTCATGGGAATGAGCGGTTATTTAACCATTACACAAGGAACATTCTTTGGACTAGCGGCACCGACCGTTTCCATTCTATCCATCTTCTTTAGCAGCCTTCTACTTTGGCTCTTTGTCGCAACAGACTGGCCAAGTGTTCTCTGCTATGTGATGTTAGGCATCGGGATGCTTCCTGGAGTGAATTACTCACAGATTTTCAGTCTGTCGTTTGGGAACACAACCTTTGTCTTCCTATTGTTTACATTCTTAATGACTTACGCTTTGGAACAAACGCCCGCACTGAGACGTTTCGTCGCGCGTGCGCTCGGCAGCTCCTTTGCAGGGAAGTCTCCATGGCATTTTATCGGGGCCTTTTATGCCAGCGTTCTTGCTATTAGTCTCTTTATTTCGCCGACGATTCTCTTTATGATTGTCTTCCCGATTTACGAGGAAATCATGGCCGTTCTTGGGTTGAAAAAAGGGGATAGAGAAGCTTCAGTACTCCTTATCGCACTTTTTGCCACGGTGGCAATCGGTACTGCGATGACGCCAATCAATCACGTCTTCTCTGTGACCGCCATGGCGCTTTATAAGAGTGCAACAGGAATCGCGATTTCCAACGCGCAATATATGATGATTGGAATTCCAGCCGGGCTCGTGCTCTTTATCGCGATGGGAGTTGTTCTTAGAACGATTTGGAGAGTGGATTTGTCAACTGTAGAAATGAAACCACTCGAATCGCTTGAAGCACTTCCTGCCAAATCAAAGCGCGAAACTGCAACAGTGCTGATTTTCATGGGAGTCGTTTTATTATGGGTACTTCCAGAACTCGTAGGAGGATTCTTACCGGACGTTGCGGCCTTCCTAAAAACAGCAGGGATGGCATTCCCACCGATGATTGGAGTTATCCTGATGGCGATTCTGTCATTTGATGGAAAACCACTCTTATCGATTCAAGAAGGACTGCAAAAGGGTGTGTACTGGCCAAGTATGTTCTTGGTAGGAGCGACTCTAAGCATGGGAACTCTTGTCACAAAACCGGAATTAGGAGTCATCGGACTTCTTGAAAGTTCACTCGTACCTGTATTTGCGACATTAGCTCCAATTCTTGTCGTAATTATCTTCGTCCTTTGGGCAGGATTACAAACGAATGTCTCTTCAAACTTAGTAACCGTATCGGTCGTCACAACCGTATTAACGACTGTCTATGCGACAGGTTCAGTCGACGTCCAAGCTGGAACCATTGCCTGCTTGATTGGATTCATGGCGAGCCTTGCCTTCATGACACCACCAAGCATGCCGTATGTAGCGATTTCGGTCGGTTCTGGTTGGACGAATGCAAAAGATGCCTTCGTATACGGAGGAGGCCTATTCTTACTCAGTGCCGCTAGTGCGATTATTGTAGGCTACCCATTAGGCGTCTTCTTTGGAATTTAAATGAGGAGGAAATCTCTTGTTAGAAAAACAACGTGCAGAAATTGATGCCATCGACCGCGAGATTGTAGCGCTCTTTGAACGCCGCATGCAAGTCGTTGTCGATGTCGCTCGTATTAAAAAAGAAAATGGCATTGCGATTTTAGATGCGAATCGCGAAAAAGAAGTGATTGCCAAAGTGCAGTCGTACTTGAAAGATGCCACTTTAAAAGAAGAGTTGGCAGAAGCGTACGAGACTTTGATGAAAGTCTCAAAGGACTATCAGAAAAAAAGAATGAATCATTAATAGAACAAATCTCTTAGATATCTCTGGATTACTGTAAATCCTTGTGAGAAGGTAATCCTATCTAAGAGATTTTTTGTATTGTGATTATATTAAAAGGCAATCCTGTTCTTTCAAGAAAAAGGTGTAATTGAAAAGAGAAGAGTGCTAGAATAACATTAGTTGAATGTATTGATGTAAAGGAGTGGAGGGAAATGGAGAATTCCTTAGAAATCATTTTACAAAGGACTGAATGGTTTAGACAAGCTCGATTTGGGATGTTTATTCATTTTGGTCTTTATGCGATTCCTGGAAGGGGAGAATGGATTCGCAGTAATGAAAAGATGACAATTGAAGACTATCAACCTTATTTTGACGCATTTAATCCAAGTGAATTCGATGCCAAAGTATGGGCAAAGGCTGCTAAAGAAGCGGGAATGAAGTATGTCGTATTGACGGCTAAACATCACGACGGATTTTGTTTATTTGATTCCGAGTATACAGATTATAAAATTACCAATACACCCTTTGGAAGAGATTTGGTTCGGGAATTTGTAGAGGCAGTAAGGGCTGAAGGGCTTCGAGTCGGACTATATTTTAGTCTGCTGGACTGGTATCATCCAGATTATCCGAAGTACTCAGATCGACATCATCCTATGAGAGGAAATGAAACTTTTAAAGGCGAAGCGATTGATTTCGAGCGTTACTTGGACTTCATGCACCACCAAGTGGAAGAAATTGTCACCAAATACGGAAAGCTCGACATCCTTTGGTTTGATTTTTCATATGCAGAGATGTTTGGTGAAAAATGGAAAGCGAGTGAACTAATTGATCTTGTTCGAAAGCATCAACCAGACGTTGTCGTTGATAAC
Source organism: Streptococcus sp. (assembly GCA_015264885.1). Classification (GTDB taxonomy): domain Bacteria; phylum Bacillota; class Bacilli; order Lactobacillales; family Aerococcaceae; genus Granulicatella. Next base: position 5,041 of record JABZYY010000059.1, read on the forward strand.
CGATTAGAGACTTCCGGGGAAGGGTTTGGAAGTATTGCAACAGAAGAGATTCATTCTTATTCTGGAGACTTTGTTAGTCCAGAACAAATCGTGCCACATGAAGGGATTCGGAATTATAAGGGAGAGTTATTACCTTGGGAATTGTGTCTTACAATGAATAATCACTGGGCCTATAACCCAAGTGACAAACTCTATAAGAGCCCTAAAGTACTCATTCGTAAACTGGTGGAATGTGTTAGTAAGGGTGGAAATATGATTTTAAATGTTGGCCCAACTGCTAAGGGGAGCTTTCCACAAGAGAGCATTGAGATTTTACACGGCATTGGAGAATGGATGAAGAAAAATGGCGAATCAATCTATCGTGGGGGATTTGTGAATTTACCAAAACCAGAATGGGGCTATTATACTAAGGATGGTAAAAATCTTTACGCTCATGTATTTGAACAACCTATTGGTCCGATTGCGTTAACAGGAATCGATAAAGAGCAGATTGAACGGTTGAGTTTTGTCCATGATGGTAGCGAAGTAAGAATTTCTAACAGTTGGACTACTTTAGCTTTTCAAGACATTTGTTTTGCACAATATGGAGAAATTGGGGCTTACACCTATCCATTGCCAGATGAGGTGGACAGTGTTATCAAAATCGAATTAAAAGAAGAAATCTGATGGTATAATGAATGAGCAAAGGAGGGGTTACATGTTCGAACACTTATCTTTTAAAGGCGAGTGGCGAGCGTATCAAAAGCGCATTTTAGAAAAGAGCGATACGATTATGGCGGATGGCCATATTCATTTGGTGGCAGCTCCAGGTTCTGGGAAAACGACGCTAGGAATCGAATTTATCCGTCGCAATAGTAATCCTGCGCTTATTTTAGTACCGACTGTGACGATTCGCCAGCAGTGGGTGGACCGTATTCGTGAGGCGTTTCTGGATGATGCGAGTCTAGCCGATGAAATGATTTCGCAAAATCTGAAGCAGCCAAAGACCATCACCGTTGCGACGTATCAAGCCTTGCACAGTGCCATCAATCGTCTGGAAGGCGACGCGGAAGTAGAGGATACGGACGATGTGGTCGAGAACGAGCACTTTGATTTTAAAGACGTGGATATTATTAAGCTCTTTAAGGAAGCAAATCTTGGAACATTATGCCTCGATGAGTGTCATCACTTGCGAAATGAATGGTGGAAGAGTCTAGAAACCTTCCGTAAATCCTTTGCGGATATAAATGTGATTTCGCTAACGGCAACACCGCCATATGAAGGAGAACCTGCACTGTGGGAACGTTATGTGGCCATGTGTGGGGAAATTGATGAAGAAATTACCGTCCCAGAACTCGTTAAAGAGGGCAGTTTGTGTCCGCACCAGGACTATGTGTATTTCTCTTTCCCAACGAAGGAAGAAGAGAAACAACTCGATCAGTTTTCTACGCAGAAGAGAGCATTCTTGAAAAATCTATCCTCTGATTCGATGTTTTGTGAGGCGGTGAGAACTAGCCGCGCGCTTGATGGCATCATCTCGGAAGATGAACTCTTAGATGAGCCGAAGTATCTCTCGGCAACACTGATTTTCCTACGACATAAAGGAATCGAGTTCCCGAAACATTTCCAACAATTACTGGGGGCGAGCCTCCTTCCGACGTTTGATTTGGCGTGGTTTGAAATCCTCTTACAAGGAATGTTATTCGACGTGCCGCATTGGTATGATTTATCCGAAGAAGACTGTAAAGAATTGAAGCATGAGTTGAAATCGCTCGGATTGATTGACCGTAAACAAGTACAGCTCCTTCGCAATAAACAACTCGACCAACTATTAAATCAATCGCTTGGAAAATTAAACGCCGTCCGAGAAATCTTTAAGGCTGAATATGAAACCTTAGGCAACGACTTGAGACAACTGATTCTAACCGACTTCATCCGAAAAGACTTTGAGGTACACTTAGGGAATCCAGAAGTTCAATATAGCCAACTGGGCGTATTGCCTTACTTTGAAGTTCTACGTAGAGAGCTTGTGGAGCACCAATTAGACGTTCCTGTGGCCGTTTTAACGGGAAGTCTCGTGATTATCCCGACAGGTGTAAAATCGCGTTTAGAGGCTATTTTTGGCCCGGATAAAATCACCTTCCAACCAGTCGGACAACTAGACGAGAAGGATTATGTGAAGGTCCGGTTAGTAGGGTCGCAACATGACTTAGTC
>JABZYY010000005.1 GCA_015264885.1 Streptococcus sp.
TGGTAATGACCAATGAGTGAATGAATCAAGTGAGTCGTTACGAATGCGGACATCACTGTCGCAAGGATAATCAATGCATATCCGTAAGTGCGACTATATTGACGCTTACGTGAGTAGTGATTTGTCGGTTGGACTAAACGTTCTCCAAAGAAAGTGAAGAAGCGTTTGAATTTGTTCCACGCACCAGCATAGGCTAGGCGGTTATTCTTCACACGGTTTTCTTGTGAGCTACGGTTATTATCTTCTTCTGGGATACTTGCTTCTACTTTCGTTGTAAACGATGGAGTAGGTTCGTTATTTTCGTCTAAAAGGTCGGTTTGAACACCTTCGTTTGGTTCAATTGACACCGGTTGTGAGAGTTCGTCTTGCACTGTTCCACAGTAAGGGCAGAGTGTTTCTTGCTCGTCAATCATCTCATGACAGAATGGACATTGTTTCATGAATCTTCCTCTTTCTATGTCTAATAATTTTCATTGCTATTGTATCATAATTTCACTATAAAAAAAGACTAGGAACTCCTAGTCTTAGCGTGGCATCTTTTCAGATGAGTAGGTCGTGTTCACATCACGAACTACAAACAGCTACATCCGGTAGTGTGCCTAAGCACGCCTGTTCCACATAACTCGCAGTCTCTTATGTACTGCGTGTCGCCTCATCGCATAGAACATATTATAGCAGAGGGTGTGTGGAATGTCATGTATGAACTATTTTTCGCGGATCACTTCGATTTTATATCCATCTAAGTCTTTTACGAAATAGTAGTTTGCAGGATGTCCTGGTAAACCTTTTAATTCTGTAACGTCATAGCCTTTCGCAACGTGTTCAGCGTGAAGAGCTTCTAGGTCTTTAGCGCTGATAGCGATATGACCATATCCGTCGCCGATTTCGTAAGGGCCGTGGCCGTAGTTATATGTTAATTCTAATTCGTAATCGTCACCTTCGAATGCTAAGTAAACGATTGTGAATTTGTGTTCTGGGAAGTCTTTTCTGTGAGTTTCTTTAAAACCAAATGCTTCTTCGTAGAAACGAATGCTTTCTTCTAGATTTTGAACACGGACACAAGTATGTAACATTTTTGACATGATGTGACCTCCTTTATTTATTTTCCTTAAGCCTAACAAACTCTACAAATAAATACAAGTTTTCAAGACTGTTTTCTTTTTGCGGACAAATGTATTCGATTAGTGGAAATATGTTGCGTTCTTTTCATTAATTTGGTAGTCTAGTACCATTGAAAAAATAAGGAAGTGTCATATGAAAGTAATTAAATTTGGTGGAAGCTCTTTAGCCAATGCCACACAATTAAGAAAGGTCTTTAATATCGTCAAAGCTGATGAAAAACGTAAAATCGTGGTGGTTTCAGCCCCAGGGAAGCGCACATCAGACGATGAAAAAGTAACAGACCTTCTCATCCAATTAGCAACTTCTCATATTGAAGGGAATTATGATGAAGAAGTTTTAAAGAAAATCTTAGTGCGTTATAAAGAAATTTGTGACGAATTGGAATTAAAACGAGAAGTATTCGAACTCGTTCGTGTCCATTTTGCAAACTTAAAAGAAAGAAACGACTTAGCTTCGGACTATTTAATGGATGCGTATAAAGCAAGCGGTGAAGACTTAAACGCACGCTTAATTGCGTCATACTTTAACCAAGAAGGTCTTGCGGCGAAATATGTAGGACCACGCGAAGCCAAACTATGGGTGAGCGACACTCCAGGAGAAGCTCGTATTTTAGAAGAAAGCTATCAAGAATTAGAGTACTTACAATTAACAAATGAAGTGATTGTATTCCCAGGATTCTACGGAGTGACAAAAGAAGGGAATGTTGTGACATTCTCACGTGGTGGATCTGATATTACAGGTTCGATTTTAGCTAATGCCGTGAACGCCGAAGAGTACGAGAATTTTACAGACGTGGATGCCATCTATGTAGCAAGTCCAAAAATCGTGCATAAACCACATGCAATCGATGTATTGTCTTATACAGAAATGCGTGAGTTGTCCTATGCCGGATTCTCAGTATTCCACACAGAAGCACTTCTTCCTTCTATTAAGAAAGGAATTCCAGTGCACGTGTGCAATACGAATAACCCAGAAGCAAGCGGAACTTACATTATGAAAGGGAAGGTTACTTCTCCAAATGTTATCTCAGGGATTGCAAGTTCGCCAGGGTTCGTAAGTATTTATGTGAAGAAATACTTGATGAACCATGAGATTGGGTTCCTTCGTAAAGTATTGACAATTTTTGAAGAGGAAGGCATTTCCATCGAACATATTCCAACAGGGATTGATGATGCGACAATTATTATCCGTGGGGAAGACGCAACAGACGAGCAACTCGATGCGATTGTGGAACGTTTCTATGCGGAATTAGACGTGGATGATGCGCACTATATGCGTGGCCTCTGCCTGATTATGTTAGTAGGGGAAGGGATGGTCAACATGGTCGGTACAACGGCTCGTGTGGCTTCAACGCTTGCTCGTACTCAAATCAATATCGAATTATATAACCAAGGGGTATCTGAGGTTTCAATGATGTTTGGTATTTTAGACCAATACGAAAAGAAAGCCATCCGTGCGTTATATGATGAGTTTTTTGGTGAAACGAAAGAATATAAAGTGGTGGAATAATTTTCCAACAGTTTAAACGAAAATAGTAACGGTTGTAATTAGCCGATAGGAAGAGTAGAATATCCAATATATTCTGCTCTTTTTTTGGGCACATTATTTTTGATTAGGACAGGAGGGACGAAGATGATTCGTTTCTTATTTAAGGACTCGATTCCGAAAAGAATTGCATCCAGTTTTGCGATTGTGATTTTGGTGGGGTCATTCCTGTTAAACTTACCGATTTCGCAAATCGCGACGTCAAAAGCTTCGTATTTTGACCACTTGTTTACAACTGTATCGATGGTATGTGTTACAGGACTTTCGACGCAACCAGTAGCCGAGACGTACAATACTTTTGGACAAGTGATTTGTATGATGTTAATGCAAATCGGTGGATTAGGATTAATGAGTATTATTGCTTTTTTCCTCTATGATGCTGGGAAGAAGATGTCATTAGTTGATAAACTAGCCTTGCAAGATAGTTTGAACCGTGAGGATGGCCAAGATTTCAAAAAGTATTTAAAAACGATTTTTAAATATACATTCTTTATTGAATTTATTGCAGCGGTTACTTTATCCTTCCGCTTTGTTCCAGAACTAGGAACAGCAAAGGGGATTTTCACTGCATTCTTCTTTGCAATTTCTGCATTTTGTAATGCAGGTTTTGATAATTTAGGCTCTAATAGTCTGATTAACTATGCGACGGATCCATTTTTGACATTAGTGGTTGCTGCTCTCATTATTCTTGGGGGAATTGGTTTTTCCGTTTGGTTTGATTTCAAACGAAGCTACCTTGAAATGCGAAAATCGACGAAGAGTAAAAAGCGTAAATCTTTTTACAGACGTTTGCAGTATCATACGAAGATTGTCCTTTGGTTGACAGGAATTATTTTACTTGGTGGAACGGTGTTAACCTTGCTAACCGAATGGAATAACCCAAATACGATTGGAAATCTATCTTTCTTCGATAAGGTACTCGTGAGCTTCTTTCAAACGGTAACGATGAGAACCGCTGGATTTGCGACAATTGATTATACGAATGCACATCCAACGAGTATTCTTCTTTATTGTATTCAAATGCTGATTGGAGGATCTCCTGGTGGGACGGCCGGTGGGGTGAAGACGACAACCTTCTTAGTGGTTCTCTTATTCATTCGCTCAGAAGTATACGATGAGGGAATGATTCATTTTAGACACCATAGTATTTCGCAAGAGATGGCCAGAAAAGCCTTAACGATTTTTATCGTATTTACAACACTCATTTTAACGAGTTTGTTCTTGCTCAGTTTAACGGATCCAGATGTGCCACTTCTATATACCTTATTTGAAACTATTTCAGCGGTATGTACAGTTGGGGTAACTGCAAATTTAACACCAACTTTATCTTTCCTTGGAAAAATTGTGATTATGTTGTTGATGTTTATTGGTCGTATTGGACCGTTGACCGTGCTATTAAGCTTTTCAAATCGAAAGAAGAAAGCACTCGAGATGAAGTATGCCAAAGCGCCATTATTAATTGGATAGAAAGTAGGGATTGTAATGAGAAAGACAGTTGGGATTTTAGGACTAGGTGTGTTTGGGATGACGATTGCCAAACAGCTTAGTGAATATGATTGCGACATTATTGCCATTGATCGTGATGAAACAACCGTTAACCGTATTGAACCACTTGTCACAAAGGCAGTCATTGCCGATGTGACAGACGAAGAAGTCTTAAAAGAAATTGGAATTGGCGACTGCGACACAGTAGTGGTAGCTACAGGGTCTAGTCTAGAAGCGAGTATTCTAGCCGTGATGCATTGTACGAAACTTGGTGTTCCAGAAATTATTGCTAAAGCAAAGGGCCGTACGACAACAGAAATCTTAACGAAGATGGGTGCGCAACGTGTCATAAACCCAGAAAAAGAAACAGGAATTCGTCTCGTGAAGAACATTCTTCACCATAAACTGGCCGAAGTGATTTCACTTGATGGAAATATTTCGCTTGTGGAATTTTATCCGCCAAAATCATGGGTTGGAAAACAATTAAGCGATTTAGACTTACGTAAAGATTATGATTTAAACTTAATTGGTTATCGTGAAGGAAAGGACGAATCCTTGAATACAAGAGTATTTGCGGATTTCCTTATTCGTGAAGATGTCATTCTTGTAGCGATTATCGGAACAGATAGTTTAGATAAAGCCACTTTCCTTGAAGACTAATCAACGAGACCAGATGAATCAAAAGCGGTTCATTTGGTCTCTTTTTCTTTAAAAATGGGTTCAAACCCTTTCCAAAGCATGCATTTCATAGTACACTAGGACTATCAACTTTTTAGAAAGTAGGGATTATAATGGCCAATAAAAAACCATTAAGACGTGAAGAAGTTCCAGTAGAATTAACATGGGACCTTTCCGCAATTTACGAATCAAATGAAGGATTTGAAAAGGACTTAGAATTTGTTAAATCACAAATTCCAGCAGTAGCCGCTGCAAAAGATACAGCATTAAAAGACGGGGAATCATTATTAGCATTCTTAAATCTTTTAAACGTAGTGGATGATAAGATTGAAACAGCTTATGTTTACTCACATTTAAAAGCAGACCAAGATACTTCTAACAATGAAAACCAAGTTTTAAATCAACGTGCGTTCTCAACATACATCGAATTCTCAGGTGCTTCAGCATGGTTTGCTCCAGCAATTTTAGCATTATCTGATGAAGCATTTGAAGAGTATTTCAAACAAGAACCAGGATTAGAAGACTTCCGTGTCTTATTAGAAACAGCGCGTATTAAAAAAGGTCACGTGCTTTCAGATAAAGAAGAAGCTTTATTATCAAAAGCTAGCGAAGTGTTCCAAGGCTCAAGCAAAACATTCAACTTATTGAACAACGCTGACATCAAGTTTGATGAAATCACAACTGAAAATGGCGAAAAAGTTGAATTGACAAACGGAAACTACTCAGTATATATCGAGTCTAAAAACCAAGATGTTCGTAAGGAAGCATTCGAAACACTATACAAACCTTACATCAACTTAAAAAATACATTCGCAAGCACACTTGGTACAGAAGTGAAAGGTCATAATTTCAGCGCTTTAGTTCATAACTATGACTCAGCTCGTCAAGCAGCACTTGCTTCAAACCAAGTTCCTGAAGAAGTGTACGATGCTTTAGTAGACGTGGTAAATGAAAAATTACCATTATTGCACCGTTACATCGCATTACAACAAAAAGCATTAGGCTTAGATGAATTGCATATGTATGATTTATACGTACCAATCACTGGAGACGCTCCAATTAAATACAACTACCAAGAAGCATCTCTAGCAAGTGTGGAAGCCTTGAAACCTCTTGGCGAAGAGTACAATGAAATCATGAAGAAAGCATACGCAGATCGTTGGATTGACGTTGCTGAAAACATCGGTAAACGCAGCGGTGGATATTCAAGTGGAGCATACTCAACAGCACCATACATCCTATTGAACTGGCATGATGAATTATCAAACTTCTTCACATTGGTTCACGAGTTAGGACACAGTGCACACAGCTACTTCACTCGTAACACACAACCAAAACAATACGGAGATTACTCAATCTTCTTAGCGGAAATTGCTTCTACAACAAACGAAAACATCTTAACAGATTACTTGTTGAAGAAACATACAGATAAAGAAGCGCAAAAATATATCTTAAACAACTATTTACACCGCTTCAAATCAACTATTTTCCGTCAAACTCAATTTGCGGAATTCGAACATAAGATTCATGTAATGGACCAAGAAGGCCAACCATTAACACAAGAATCAATCGCAAAAGCTTATAGCGAAATCAACGCGAAATACTATGCAAATGTCATCCAAGATGAACAAATCGCATACGAATGGGCACGTATCCCTCACTTCTACATGAACTACTACGTATTCCAATACGCAACTGGTATGGCTGCAGCAACTGCTTTATCAGATAAAATCTTACATGGTACTCCAGAAGATTTAGAAGCTTACTTAAACTACTTACGTGCAGGACGTAGCGACGCTCCAATCGAAGTAATGAAAAAAGCCGGCGTAGACATGACGAAGAAAGACTACTTATACGACGCATTCGACGTATTCGAACAACGTCTAACTCAGTTAGAAGCGCTTATGAACGAATAACAAAACAAACTCCGAGAGTTCTTACTCTCGGAGTTGTTTTGTTATATAGAGTATATAAAGAAAACTCCTCCAAATGGAGGAGTTTTTGTATGTTAACGATTCATATTCACGACTTTTGCTAAGTTGTGGCGCGAGCGAACTTCAACCAGTCGTTTGACTTCTGGGCATTCAGGAAGAGGCTCGCCATTACAAATTTCACTAATGGTATCAGCAGTAATACTGTTGGCCAGTAAGATTCCGTATGAATGATTTGAATTATCGAAGATGACAAGAGAAGGAGTGTGCGTTACATTCATCTCTTGTGCGATTTGTAAGTCACGGTCATACGCTGTTTTCACAGCAGGACTGGCTTTATCTTCGTAAAACATTTTTTTATCAATTTCAATATTATCTAAAATTTCATCTAACAATTCTTTACTGTATTTACGATTGTGATGATGAATTTGGTGTTGCAACTCAAATAAGAATTGACGACCAGGACGTTTTCCTTGTAAGAGGGCAGCTTTATACGAAAGAGCTGCATCATATATTTTTGTATAGATTTCATTTCTTAAATCTAAATCCGTTTCATCGAGCTTTTGGTTTTTCATATATTGATTAACCGTTTGTAAATTATGAAACGTTACGAATTGGTAATGTACTTTAAAATCAGAATTACGAACAAATTTTAATAGTTCGTTTTCACAGCGATAACAATATGATCCCAATGGATTCACGAATAAATATAATTCGAAAATCTTTTCGTGTGAAGTGTGTTCTGATAGATTTTTTGTTTTTGAAGTACTCAAAATCCTACACCCCTGTTTCCTAACTAACTTTGTAATATCATTGTAACATAATTTGTTGAAATGTCAGAATAATATGCACAACGCGTGACGTTTGTACTCATCTCGTGGACAAGGCACGTTTAATTTTACTTTCTGCTTGGCGTCGTTCAATTTTGTATTTCTCTAAAATACCTAGAAATATCGGTTCGCCGAGTTCGAGACTACGGACTTCCATTTCCATCTCAAAGTCTACCTTGCCGTTATAGTGGCTCTCGTCTAGAACAAGCCACTCATTTTCGGAAAGGGCACCTTCTAAGCGATGCGTTGTAAGAAGCGTCGTTTGATTCACGGTTTGAAGTGTAATGCCTTTATTTTCCAATGTTTCTTGAAGGGACGTTGGAAGCGTGAATTGTTTGTCGTGATTATACGCATTCAGAATGTCTACCGGAAGGACTTCAGTATACTCAAGAACCTCTAAGCTACTTTGAGGAATCTTTAGCGTAATTTCGCCGGTTTCTTTTCCTTCGACAATGCGAATGCGAAGGGCCATTTTATGTTGTTGGAGGAGACCTTCGTAGTCGTAGTAACTATTTGTCTGAGTGATGTCCTTTGTAAAGACTGATTGATAGTCGCCCGCAATCGCCTCGTATTGCTCTTTTGTCAGTAAGTTTTTAAACTCTTTTTCAATTTCTGGCATATCCGTTCCTCCTTTAGTGTTCTATTGTAGCTCATTTTATAACAGATTTGAAAAAAATCGCCTTAATTTGTCATGATTCCTGATAAAATATGGTATGATAGAGAACGGAAATGAAAAAAAGTAGGTGAAAATATGGAAACATGGGAAACACCCCTTGTAGAAGACTGGGAAGCCTTTCTAGCTCCGTATTATCAAGCAATAGAGGAATTAAAAATTAAATTAAAGGGAATTAGACGTCAGTATCGTCAAGAAGGAAAGCATGCACCGATTGAATTTATCACGGGCCGTGTGAAGACTCCAGAGAGTATTGTAGAAAAGATGCAAGTTCGTAATATTCCTAGAGAAGAATTCCTTGCAGGTGTACAAGATATAGCAGGGCTTCGCATTATGTGTCAGTTCGTGGATGATATTTATGAAGTGGTTCGCTTGATTCGTCAGCGAAATGACTTTGATATCGTCATTGAACGTGACTATATTCAAAATAAAAAAGCGAGTGGCTATCGTTCGTACCATATTGTATTGGAATATCCAGTGCAACGAATCGAAGGAGAAGAAAAAATCCTTGTGGAAATTCAAATTCGTACGCTAGCGATGAATTTCTGGGCAACAATTGAACACTCATTAAACTATAAATATAAAGGGGAATTCCCTGATACGATTCATGAACGTCTGGAACGTGCAGCAGAAGCGGCGTTCTTACTTGATGAAGAGATGTCTCAAATTAGAGAAGAGATTCAAGAAGCGCAATATATTTTTGCGATTAATAAAGAAAATCAGCGTAAACGTAAGAAACGGAGGGACTCATGATGAAAGTCGGTTTATATGGAAACCAAACAGAAAAAACAAAAGAAGTCATGAATGCCTTCGACCGCTTATGCCAAGAAGGTTGTTTTGTGCGTGATGATGAGCATCCTGATGTGGTGATTACAGTTGGTGGAGATGGAACGCTTTTAGGCGCCTTTCACCGTTACCGCAATCAACTAGACAGCATTCGTTTTGTGGCCATCCATACGGGTCACTTAGGTTTCTATACGGATTGGCGTAACTATGAAGTGGATCAATTAATCGAGTCGCTTAAACAAGACAAAGGCGAGCGTGTGAGTTATCCGTTGCTCGATGTGAATGTGAAATTTAAGAGCGGAGATGTTGTTCGCTATGCAGCCTTGAATGAGGCAACATTGCGTAAAGTGAATGGCACGCTTTTATGCGAAGTGTATATTAATGGCGAGTTATTCGAAAACTTCCGTGGAGATGGGCTTTGTGTGGCAACACCAACTGGGTCAACAGGTCTCAGTAAATCTCTAGGGGGAGCCGTTGTGCATCCGCGTGCAGAAGTGATGCAGATGACAGAGATGGCGTCGATCAATAATCGTGTGTATCGTACACTTAGTTCGCCAATGATTTTTGCGAAAGATAATGTCTTAACACTACGTCCTGAAAGTAAAGAGGGCATGGTGATGGCGATTGACCATTTAACGTATGATGCCAATGAGATTGAAGAAATTCAATTACAGATTAGTCATGAGCGCATTTCATTTGCGGCGTATCGTCATACACCATTCTGGGATCGTGTGGAAGATGCGTTTATCGGTTCGCGTGAAGTGAATTGTCGTGGAAATGAGGAAGTCCGTTGATTTTAACGTGGAATTACCCATACGAGTATCCGATGATGATGCGGTCCTTCTTGCAAGAAGTGGGGATTTCAAGAACCTTTCTTGCTCATGTCAAAACACATGGGGACCTCCTCGTGAATGGTCGTCATGAGATTGTCCTAAAGACGCTTCAGCCAGGAGATGTCCTAACGATGGTGATTCCGCCGTCTGGAGAACATGAGACCGTGATTCCAAGTGAAGTGCCGATTGATATTTTGTATGAGGATGATTATTTACTCATTATCAATAAGCCTGTTGGAACGGCTTCGATTCCGTCGAAGTTGCATCCAGACCATTCGATGGCGAATCGTGTGAAAGGATACTATAAGAGACGTGGTTATGCGGACCAAATTACTCATGTGGTGACGCGTCTTGACCGTGATACAACGGGAGTGATGATGTTTGCCAAACACCGAGTTGTCCATGCGTGGATGGATCAAGCCTTACGAGACAAAACCATTGAGAAGAAGTATTTAGCAATTGTGCATGACACAGCTACACTCGAAGAACATGGCATGATTGATGCGCCGATTGGCCGACATGAAGGGTCGATTATTAATCGTTGTGTATCAGAAGATGGGAAACCATCGCTAACTGAATATTGGAAGAAAGAAACGCTTGATGGAGCGGACCTTGTCGAGATTTTATTACACACTGGGCGTACGCATCAGATTCGTGTTCATTTCTCATGGATGGGTGCACCACTTGTGGGAGATGATTTATATGGTGGGGTGAAAGACGAGATTTTAGACCGCCAAGCCTTACATTGTCATTCGCTTACGTTTATTCATCCAATGACGAAAAAAGAAATTACCGTTGTGGCGCCACTGCCCAAAGATATGGACGAGTGGATTAAAGCCCACAAGCAATAAAGAGAGGAGAATCACCATTGAGCGAAATCGTATATGAATTTGAAGATATTTTAGAGCAAATTCAACACACCTTGGCAACGGAAGACAAACAACAGTTCCGTGAGATTTTCTTTGAGAATCATACGTACGACCAGGCGCAGATTTATTTGAGTTTAACGCTGGAAGAACGTAAATTAGCCTACCAATTTCTGACTCCTGAAGAAATGGCAATGGTGTTCGAACTACTAGAAGAAGACGTAGAAGATGTTGAAGAGTATTTAAGCGAGATGGATGAAGCCTATGTCTCACGAATGCTTGCGGAAATGTATTCCGACAACGCGGTAGACGTATTGAAGCAAGTAGGGGAAGAAAATGTCCGCACCTACTTACGTCTGATGCCGCATAAAACGGCGACAGAACTTCGTCAATTATTAAACTATGATGATGATACTGCAGGGGCGATGATGACAACAGAATTTATCTACGTGCATGAATCAGATACATTAAAAACAGCGATGTCAACGGTAAAACGTTTTGCCGAAGACGCTGAAACCATCTACTATGTGTATGTCACTGACGATGAAAATCATTTAACTGGGATTCTCACGTTGAAAGACTTAATCGTGAAACCAGACGAAAAACTCGTCAAGGATATCATGATTGACCGTGTTGTAACAGTACACGTGAATGATGCGCAAGAAGAAGTGGTGCAGACGATTAAAGACTACGACTTCCTTGCCATTCCAGTAGTCGACGATACGAATACGCTGGTAGGGATTATCACGGTCGATGATGCCTTAGACGTTATCGAAGAAGAAGCGACGAGTGACTATTCAGGTCTTGCCGGGGTAAACGTTGATGAAGCGCACCAAGGCGTGTGGGCAGGGATTGTCAACCGTCTACCGGGGATTGTGACGCTCCTTATCATGGGTACGGTGACAGCGGTCCTCTTTAGACATTACGAACCGATTATTCAACAAGCAAGTATCTTTGCCATCTTTATTACGTTAATTACTGGTACTGCCGGGAATACAGGGACACAATCACTTGCCGTTGCGATTCGTAAGATTGGTCTTCACGAAGAGGAACAGTCTTTCTGGAAAGTACTCGTGCAAGAGGTGGCAACTGGTCTAGGTATCGGATTGATTTCCGGGGGAATGGTATTCGGGATTGTGAGTCTATGGCACGGTAGCATCGTTCTTGGTGGCATTATTGGCTTTGCGATGTTTGCTTCGATTTTCGTAGCGGCATTAACAGGGACTTGTATTCCATTTGCGTTGGAGAAATTCAACTTTGATCCGTCCATTGCCAGTGGACCATTTATTACAACCGTGAACGACTTAACATCAGTTTTGGTTTACTTCACGATTGTGAGTCAATTTATTTCAGTCTATTTAGCAAAATAAAAAACGATAAGGTGTATAGACAATTTTGTCTGTATCCTTATCGTTTTTTCTTAAGCGCCTTTCCTGTAGTTGAGTTCGAAATCGCAGAAATGGCGTGCGTTTCCTCAAACGTCCGCAGAACGTTTAACGTTCCTTCCGGCGTTCGAGTCCAACGTTCCATTTCTAAGCGCGATTTCTCACATCCTGGATATCAAAATACTCTTGTAAATATTTCGCTAATCCATTTTCGTCATTTGTGAATGGAGTAATCGCGTTTGCGATGTTTTTTAATTCTTCAATTCCATTTTTCATGGCAACACCATGTCCAGCGTATTCAATCATTTCCATATCGTTGTCTTCGTCACCAAAGGCAAGAATGTTTTCTTGTTTAATTCCAAAGTAACGCGACAAGTGTTCAATGGCTTTCGCTTTATGAATGCCTGGTGAAATCACTTCAAGACATGGGAAACTTCCACCCCAAGTACGGATTTCAATATCGTTATCATAGCGGTCTAAGATTTTTGATTTAATCTCTGGTTGTTTCTCAACATCAGAGAAGAGAGCAACGGCTGTTGGTTGTTCTTTAAGTTTTGTGTTTTTATCAATCACGATTGGCTTTTGGTCTTTTGGATAGTAGGGGCATTCAGGTAGTTCTTCCATGTTTGAATACACAAGTTCCATTCCTTCGACCATTAAGTAATCGACAGGTAGTGTTTTGTTAAAGGCCACTAAATCAAGTACGAATTCTGAATCGAGAGTGATATGGTATTTTCCATCCCAATCCGGCATCCCTGGAATATGGCAGAGGGCCCCGTTGAAGTTTGCGATTGGGCCACCTAGGTTTAGTTGGTCGTAATATTGTTTTGAATTACGGTAAGGGCGACCAGTGACAATGGCTACCTCATGACCTAAGTTTTTCACGGCATGAAGGGTATCAATTGTTTCTTGTGTCAGTTCTGAATTGTTGTTTAATGTAGTTCCATCAAGATCGATGGCAATAAGTTTCTTTTCCATTCTTTCTCCTTTCAAAATAGTTTTCTAAAAGCGGAAACTTGTTTTCAAAGTTTCCATCAAGTACAATATCTGTATAAGTTTACCATATTTTAGATGAAATAAGAAAGAGGAAGTTATGATTCAAATTGATTATCGTGAAGTAAATGGAATTCCATACGCTGAAGTCGTAGATGCATCCTTGAAAGACCAAGTGCTTCCCATCGTTGTGTTTTACCATGGTTGGACAGGAAGTAAAGACCGTGTCGTAACGATTGGAGTAGAGCTAGCAAAACGCGGTATGCGTGCTGTTTTACCAGACCAACACTTACACGGAGACCGTGGTGTGCGCTTGATTGGTGGCGAAATCTGGGAAATTGTAGCCAATAACATTAAAGAACTTCCTATTTTAAAAGAAGAATTCAGAAGTCGTGGGCTATTAGATGAAACGAAATTTGGCGTGTCTGGTTTGAGCATGGGTGGTATTTCAACGTATGCCTTATTCAATCAGTATCCAGATATTACAGCAGCGGCAAGTTTAATGGGAAATGCGGATCCTGCTCGTTTTGCTAAATGGACAATCTCATCAGTTTGGATGACGGGAGCAACGCAGGAACAATGTGAAGCATTAGAAGCAGAAATCGAAAAAAATAAACCTTTCTTAGATGCGATGGCACTTGCGAAACATCCTGAACATATTAATGGCCGTCCATTATTCTTATGGCATGGAACAGCGGATGATAAAGTGCCGTATGAATTAAATAAAGAATTTTATGAAACAATTAAAGACGAACCATATGCGAAAAATGTAGAATGGCATGAAACACCAGGTCAAGGGCATATTGTGCCACATCAAGTGTTTGAAGCCGTTGCTGACTTTTTCCAAAGAGTATTTCAATAGGAGAGTAGAAGATGACAGAAGAAAATAAAAATGCTGCAGAAGTAATGCAAGAGAAGATTTTAGAAGCGTTGGAGACAGTGATTGATCCAGAGCTTGGAATTGATATTGTAAATCTTGGGTTGATTTATCGTGTTGATTTGAACGAAGAAGGGCATTGCCAAGTGGATATGACACTGACAACAATGGGTTGCCCGCTAGCGGATATTATTACAGATGAGATTCATCGTGCGTTAGCAGAGATTGAAGAAGTGAAAACAATTGATGTGAAACTCGTTTGGTATCCAGCGTGGAGCCCAGATAGAATGTCACGCTATGCACGAATTGCGTTAGGTATTAGATAAGGAAAAATCCCCACAGATGTGGGGATTTTTTTGTGCAATAAAATAAATTCTGTCAGATAAATACGTATGGTGAAATTATCATATATGATAATTTTCATGGTGCATTCAAAGGGGTGTGCAGTGGTTTAAGGTGGCCTTACATCCTTAAAGTTGAACTCGGTCTCGTATCGCGCAGTGGTTTATTGACTTTCTTTTCATCGCTTGCGATTCAAGAAAGTCTAATAAACTTTGCGGAAATCATTCGCAGTGCGAATGATTTGAAATTCAATGAAAGCAGAAAAACCTCACACTGTGAGGTTTTTCTTGTCTTCTGTCTTTCTGCCTAGTAGTTGAGTTCGGGCTCACAGGACTGACGTCCACTTCCTGATATGTCCGCACGACTTTTTCAAAGTCCCTTGCGGCATATCAGTCCAGTGTTTCAGTCCTGAGCGTTCGCCCTCACATCCTCAATCTTCCCCCGGTCTCATAGGTCTCTTATACTTACTTTTTGATTCTTGTCGGATGATGGTATGTGGGGATTTGCGGCCCTTGTTTGAATTTCTGAAGAGCATTTGCATTTTTTCATCGTCGAAGAGTTCTAAGTTTTGATCAACGAAGTGACTCGCATCAGCTTTCCAATCCGAATGATAGTAATTAAATAATTCGGCCATAGCGACAGTTTTGTCGGTGGCGCTCCCTTTAAATTCAGGGTCTGTTACATCTGTTAAGTATTGTTGCATTTTTGCAATTCTATTTTTATCAAAATCTGCCATAACATTCGCCTCTTTTCAGTCCTATTTTAGCATAGAAGACGTTTTCTTAAAAGAAATTTTTCAAAACTACTGTTCATTTTCATTTGAATGTTTTATACTATTACTTGTTAATTTTTTGAAGAGGAGGGTGTCTCATGGCTAAAGATATGACGAGTGGGAAACCACTAAAATTGATTTGGAATTTTACAATCCCGCTATTAATTGGGAACTTATTCCAACAATTATACAATATGGCGGATACCTTTATCGTAGGTCGAACCATTGGTGTGCAGGCGTTAGCTGCGGTTGGGTCTACTGGAAGTATTGTCTTTTTAATCATCGGGTTTGCGACAGGGTTAACGGCTGGTCTTGCGATTCCATTAGCGCAACGGTTTGGTGCCAAGGATTATAAGGGCGTGAAACATAGCTTTTATGTTTCCATTTTAATTTCGATTGCTGTGGCGATTGCATTAACCGCACTGAGTATGATTTTCTGTCGCCAGATTCTAGAAATCATGCAGACACCATCTGAGATTATTGATGGAGCTTATGATTATTTAATTGTCATCTTTGGCGGTATTTTCTCCTCAATGGCTTATAATTTACTATCGAATATTTTCCGTTCGATTGGAGATGCGAAAACTCCTTTATATTTTCTAGTAATGGCGTGTGTGATGAATATTATTTTAGATATCGTCTTTATTGCTGTTTTTGGAATGGGAGTTGAAGGGGCAGGTTATGCAACGGTTCTTTCGCAAATCTTCTCAGCAGTGGCCTGCGTTGTTTATATTTGGAATAAGATTCCAGTATTGCGCTTAACGAAGGAAGACCTTGTTGCAACGAAACGAAATATAAGGGAACATTGTCGTATTTCATTCCCGATGGCTTTCCAAGCTTCGATTATTGCCATCGGAACGATTATGGTTCAAATTGCATTGAATCAGTTAGGACCGACTTCGGTTGCGGCACACACAGCAGCACAAAAGATTGACCAGTTAGCGATTCTTCCCATGATGTCGTTTGGAGTCACGATGGCTACCTATTCAGCACAAAACTTTGGGGCGAAGAAATACGATCGTATTTGGCTTGGTGTGCGTGAATGTATCAAATTATCATTGACATTTGCTATTGTGGTAGGGATTATTTTAAATCTATTTAGTCCGATTCTTATTCGAGCCTTTGTCGGAGAGGGACATGAGGATGTTGTAGAGTTAGGACGACTATTCTTCCTTACGAACGGAACAACGTATAGTTTCCTTTCGCTATTATTTATTTACCGTTATACCTTACAAGGGGTGGGAAAAACATTTACACCGACCTTGGCTGGAATTATGGAACTCATTATGCGTTCTGTTGCGGCAGTGGTTCTTTCAAATATGTA
Organism: Streptococcus sp.; assembly: GCA_015264885.1. Taxonomy (GTDB): domain Bacteria; phylum Bacillota; class Bacilli; order Lactobacillales; family Aerococcaceae; genus Granulicatella. Next base: position 16,443 of record JABZYY010000005.1, read on the forward strand.
CGGCTTCGTCGGAGCAACTGTTGCCAACCCAATGGCGTGGTTTGGTTCGATGGTGCCTCTCATGATTGCGTATTATATCTTTAAAAACAAAGTTCAACATGGAGTAGAGCAGTAGTATAAGCTACTGTTCTTTCTTTTGGAAATAAATGAAAATTATGAAAACACTTTTCGAATTTATTGTGAATTATTTAGTTGTAAATTTTACAAACTTATAGTAAAATGATTCTAACTAAAGTGTTTATGGAGGAAAGATTGGATGAAAAAAGAACAATCAATTCGTAAAATTGGAAAACTTATTTTAGCAATCTCATCATGTGGTGTTTTGTTAACAGCATTCCAAGCGGATAAATCTGTATTTGCTGAAGATGCAACGACTACAGAAGCGACTACAGCTGCTGCAGCAACAACAGAGGCTACAACAGAATCAACAACTGCAACAACTGCAACGACAGAAGCAACAACTGCGGCTCCAACGCGTGCTGCTAAAGAAGTAAATGCAAAAGTAACAGGTACGATTAAAAACCATGATATTAAGAACTATGAATACTATACAGACGTAGATATCGCTGTTTCTTTAACAGATGACGATGTGAAAGAAGGCGACTACGTAACGATTACATTGGAAAATGTAGCGGTGTTAAATTCGTTAGATGGTAAAGATGTTATTTATGAAGGAAAGAAAATTGGGACCATTAAAATTGTATCCTTCGAAAACATTAATAAAGCTCGTCAAGGTTCGAACAACAAAGCTCAAATGGAACAAGCTGAATTGGAATCAACACGTGCTACATTAAAAATCACATTTACAAAAGCAGTTGAAGCGGTAAAACCTGATGTGTTGAAACAAGCACAGTTCACAATTAAATCAGATAACGCTTATAACGGAGCTGTTATTGCGAATAAAGACTACACTTTAAATCAAGTGATTAAAGTGGGAGATTCTTCTGTAACAAGTACAGTGGATATTCCAAAAGTAGAGAAATTTGCAACTGAAACAAACTCTATTCACTTCACACCTTCGGGAAATACAATTAAGTTCAATGCAGATGGCTCATATGAAACGTCTACACAATTCCAAGTTCGTGGAAGTGAAGGAATGAAGGTTGGTTCAACTGTTGAACTAGAATTCAACGATGCTTCAGGAATTGAATGGAAAACAAGTGGTGCTGACGCAATTAAAGTTGGCGATACACATCAAGCTTATTTCATCTTACCTGTATATAGTAATTACAGCGTAAACCAATACGGTGCTTATGTGTTCCCAACAGGTGTAGAACCAAAATTCAAAGTGACTTCTGTTAGTGCAAAGAAAATTACACTTGAAATGATTTCAGGAGATGTTCCTAAAGAATTAGGTGTATTCTTTGGTGTAGGGAAAAACCGAATTAATATCATCGACAAATCTAAAATTGATATCGAAAAAATGCAGTATGATGTCTCAACAGTGGCTACAGCTACTATTGACGGTAAAGATTCTAAAGGAATCTATATCTATCGTATTATTAGTGACTCTACTAGTGCACAATTAGTATTGGATTCACTTGTGACAGATTATAAGGATATCGATACACAAGAATCAATTAAAGCAACAGACAAAGGTTGGAAAGATCCAGCAACTATCGATGGATATGAATTTGTAAGTACAGAAAAAGACCGTGAAGGAAATCGCATCCACTGGTACAGAAAAGTTGCACAACCAACAACAGCAGAAACAACAGCAGAAACAACAGCAGAAACAACAGCAGAAACAACAGTAGGTACAACAGCAGAAACAACAACTAGTACGCCAGAAGAACCAAAACAAGAAGAATTACCAAATACAGGAGCTACGGCTTCTCTAACTGGTGCAGCAATTGCAGCAATGTTAACAGGTTTTGGAGTATTAGGATTCAAGAAAAAAGAAGACTAAAATCATAAGAGATGAATGAGGGTGTATTGCATCCTCATTCTTTTTTTGCTTCAAATTATGGTATAATAAAACGAATATGCATCAAGCGAGGTGACCTCATGAAAACAGATATTAAAATTGCACAAGAAAACCAAATGCAACCCATCACGGTGATTGCCGAAAAGCTTTATTTAACACCTGATGAAGTGGAACCCTATGGAAAATACAAAGCCAAGATTGATAAGACTGATATTCATAACCCAGAGAATTTTGGGAAACTCATTTTAGTGACATCGATGAATCCAACTCCTGCTGGAGAAGGAAAGTCTACAGTAACAGTTGGGCTTGGGGACGCACTAACGGCTATTGGAAAGAAAACAGCCATTGCACTTCGTGAACCCTCTCTAGGACCAACGCTTGGGCTCAAAGGAGGAGCTACAGGTGGAGGTTATGCACAAGTTGTTCCGATGGAAGAAATCAATTTGCATTTCACAGGGGACATGCATGCCCTAACGACAGCAACAAATCTGTTATCCGCCATCATCGATAATCATATTCATCAAGGAAATGAATTAGAAATCGATCCTAACCGCATTATTTGGAAGCGAGCCGTGGACTTAAATGACCGAGCGTTGCGAGAAATTGAAATCGGACTGGGAGGTCCAGTGAATGGAACACCGCGTAAAGACGGTTTTGATATTACGGTCGCAACCGAAATGATGGCGATTCTTTGCCTGGCGAGTGATTTAAGCGACTTGCAACGACGCGTTTCAAATATTCTCGTGGCGTATACAAAGTCAGGAGAACCTGTTACCGTGTTTGATTTAAGTGCGGAAGGTGCAATTACTGCGCTGCTTAAAGAGGCGATGAAGCCTAACCTTGTGCAGACATTGGAAGAAACACCAGCCATTGTTCATGGAGGACCATTTGCTAATATCGCGCACGGCTGTAATAGTGTCGTGGCGACGAGAATGGCATTGACGCTTGCAGACTATGTAGTGACCGAAGCGGGATTCGGGGCTGACCTTGGTGCACAGAAGTTCCTCGATATTAAAGTTCCTGTTCTTGGAAAACATCCAGATGCTGTGGTGCTTGTCGCAACGATTCGTTCGACGAAAATGCATGGTGGCGTTGCGCTTGATGAACTCGCACTTGGTGAGAATCTCGAGGCGGTTCGTGAAGGTTTCAAAAATGTACGAAAACATATCGAAAACGTACAAGCTTATGGCTTACCAGTTGTTGTAGCCTTAAATGAATTTTTAACAGATACAAAAGATGAACAAGCCCTCTTTATGGAATTATGCCGTGAGATGGGCGTGACTTGTGTTCTTACGAGTGTGTGGGAACATGGAAGCCGGGGCGGTATCGCACTAGCAGAGAAAGTGGTCGAATTATGTGAGAACAACGCTACTTTCCAACCAACTTACGATATGAGTGCGACAATCCAAGAAAAAGTCGAGACGATTGCGAAGAACGTTTATGGTGCGACAAACGTTCATTATTCAGACGAAGCCCTAACACAATTGAAGGAATTCGAAAAATTGGGATGGAACAATCTTAATGTGTGTATTGCCAAAACACCATACTCATTCTCGGATAATGCGAAATTAAAAGGACGACCAACCGATTTCGATATTACGATTCGTTCTTTCGTCCCTAAGCTCGGTGCTGGATTTATTGTCGCATTAACGGGAACAGTTTTAACAATGCCGGGACTTCCTAAAATTCCGGCAGCACTTGGAATTAGTGTTGATGACAATGGGAAAATTCAAGGGTTATATTAAGAGACTTGAAAGGAGTTTGCATGAAAGATTTTAGAGTCGATCATTTGAAAAAATCTTATGGTGCGAAATCATTATTAGAAGATGTGTCCTTTATTATTAATGAAGGAGAACACGTAGGCTTAATCGGTCAAAACGGGACTGGGAAGAGTACATTATTATCCATTCTTGCAGGAGTTGATTTTGCCGAATCAGGAGACATCACAACGTCTAACGATTACAGAATTGGATATTTATCGCAGCAACCAGAATTGGATGATGAAGATACGATTTTCGAAGCTTTATATAAAGGCGACCATCCAACATTAAAAGTCGTTCATGACTTTGAAGAAGTGGTGGAACAATTACGAGAAAATCCAACGTCGGAAAGTCTTGCGAAACGATACAGTGTCTTAGAGCAAAAGATGAATGAAATCGATGGATGGCAAGTGGAAGTTCAAATCAAGACGATTCTTCAAAAGATGGGACTGACGGATATTCAGAAAAAAGTGGGCACACTATCTGGTGGTCAGAAGAAACGTGTGGGCCTTGCAAAAGTATTGATGGAAGAACCTGATTTACTATTGCTCGATGAACCAACGAACCATTTAGACCTAGAAGCCATCGAATGGTTAGAAGGATATTTAGCCAATTATAAAGGCGCGATGATGCTCGTGACTCACGACCGTTACTTCTTAGAACGTGCGGTAACGCATATGTTTGAACTAGTGAATGGGCGAATCGAAGCTTACGAAGGAAATTATGAATCGTATCTAGAACAACGAAGCCAAAGAGAACAAATCGCGGCACGCATGAGTCAGAAACAAAAAAGATTATATTTAAGTGAACTAGAATGGATGCGTCAAGGAGCACAGGCTCGTTCAACGAAGCAACAGGCTCGAATTCATCGTTTTGAAGCCTTAGAAAAAGAAGTGAAGCAGACGACTTCAAACGACAAGCTAGTGATGGAATTCGACCAAGCGCGTATCGGAAAACGTGTCTTCCAAATGGAAGATGTAAGTCTTTCGATTAATGGGCAATCCATCGTGAAGAATCTTGATTGGATTATTCAAAGTCAAGCGCGTATCGGGATTGCTGGGGTGAATGGTGTTGGAAAATCAACCTTCTTAAATGCCATTGCCGGCCAGATTCCATTTGATAGTGGCCAATTTGTTGTCGGTGAGACCGTTCGAATCGCGTACTATAAACAACAAGATGAAGATATTCCAATGGATAAACAGCTAATCCAATATTTACGAGAAGAAGCGGAAGAGATTAAACGTGAAAACGGAGAAGTAGCATCGATTTCAGAATTACTCGAGACCTTCTTATTCCCAAGACATTTACATGGAGCGTATATCCATACCTTGTCTGGGGGAGAGAGAAGACGACTCTACTTACTTCGCTTATTAATGACAAAACCAAATGTGTTATTATTAGACGAACCAACCAACGATTTGGATATCGATACATTAACCGTACTCGAAGACTTCTTAGAGTCATTTAATGGAGCGGTTCTTATTGTATCCCATGACCGTTACTTCTTAGATAAGACGGTCGAGCAATTATTTGTTATCCGAGGAAATGGACAAACTGAACTCTTCTATGGCTCGATGAGTGAGTATTTAGAACAAGAAAAATCACTAGCAAAAGTTGCAGTGGAAGCTCCTAAGGCGGAAGAACAAAAAGTGGAGGCACCAAAAGTTGCTCCGGCTAAGAAGATGACGTATCAAGAGAAGAAGGAATGGGAGACGATTGAAGGAACCATTCAAGAACTCGAAGAAAAACTGGAATTCTTGCAAGAGGAAATGAGTGTCCATGCACAAGATTTTGCTAAACTTCAAGAATTACAAGAGGAACTAGACAAGACGGAAGAAGCGGCAAGTGCAGCTTACGAACGTTGGGAATATTTAGCAGAATTAGCAGGGAATTAAAGAAAGGAACAGATATGACGAAACAATATAAAGACTTACTAAGAAAGATTTTAGAAGAAGGAACGATTAAAACAGACCGTACTGGTACAGGCACAAAGAGTGTGTTCGGATACCAAATGCGTTTTGACTTGCAAAAAGGATTTCCACTGTTAACAACAAAACGTGTAGCGTTTGGTTTAATTAAGAGCGAGTTACTATGGTTCTTACACGGAGATACTAATATCAAATACTTATTAGAACATAACAACCACATTTGGGACGAATGGGCGTTTGAGCGTTATGTTTCTTCTCCTAAATACACTGGTCCTGATATGACAGACTTTGGACGTCGTTGCTTAGAAGACGAAGCGTTCAACGAAGTATACCAAGAAGTGAAGAAAGACTTCTGTGAGAAAATCTTAACGGATGATGCTTTTGCGGCAGAATTCGGTGAACTTGGAAATATTTATGGTTCCCAATGGCGTCACTGGAAAACAACAAAAGGGGAAACGATTGACCAAATCGCAGACTTACTCAACTTATTGAAGAATTCTCCAGATTCACGTCGTATGATTGTTTCAGCATGGAATCCAGAAGATGTGCCTAGCATGGCGCTTCCTCCATGCCACACAATGTTCCAATTTTACGTGGCTGATGGTAAATTAAGCTGCCAATTATACCAACGTAGTGCGGATGTGTTCCTAGGAGTGCCGTTCAATATTGCAAGTTACGCTTTATTAACACATTTAATCGCAAATGAAGTTGGTTTAGAAGTTGGCGAATTCGTTCATACTTTAGGCGATGCGCATATTTACTTAAACCATATGGAACAAGTAGAAACACAATTAGCGCGTGAAGAAAGAGAATTACCAACACTCGTATTAAAACATCCTGAAAAATCAATGTTTGAAATCGATGTAGATGATGTGATTGTGGAAGGATATAATCCACATCCAACGATTAAAGCACCGATTGCCGTGTAATACTGGAGGAAACAGATGTTAATTTATATTTGGGCTCAAGATGAACAAGGGCTTGTTGGAAAAGACAATACGCTTCCTTGGCGATTACCGAATGATTTGAAATTCTTTAAAGAAGTAACGATGGGACAAACCATTCTCATGGGACGTAAAACGTTTGAAGGGATGGGGAGTCGCTTGCTTCCAGGACGTCAAACCATTCTTCTTACAAGAAGTGACGATTATGAAGTGCCAGGCGCTGAAGTCGTGACAGATGTAAAAGAGATTGTCGAAGATGCCAAACACGAGGACATTTATGTGTGCGGTGGTGCAGAAGTCTACCGTCTTCTAAAAGACCATGTGGAGCTGCTTTACTGCACAAGAATCCATCATACGTTTGAGGGAGATACGTATTTTCCAACGGATTTTCCGTGGGGCGATTTTATCAAAGTGAAATCACTCGAAGGAGAAGTGGACGAGAAAAATGTCTATCCACATACGTTTGAAATTTACGAGAGAAAAGAGGAAACTCTATGACAACGTGGCATGATGTTATTGGCGGGGAGAAGAATAAAGAATATTTTCATGCAGTACGTGCCTTTGAACAAAGCGAGCGAAATCATCATAAAGTGTTTCCAGCTGCAGAAAATGTCTTCAAAGCCTTGGAACTCACACCGTTTGATAACGTGAAAGTGGTTATTCTTGGACAAGATCCTTATCATGGTGACGGCCAAGCACATGGCCTTAGTTTCTCTGTGCAAAAAGGAATCGCCTTGCCACCTTCATTACTGAATATTTATAAGGAACTTGAAAGCGACCTTGGCATTCCTGTTGCAAAGAGTGGAGATTTAACCGCTTGGGCAAAACAAGGAGTGTTGCTTTTGAACACGGTATTAACGGTTCGTGCACACGAGGCGAATAGCCATCGTGGTCAAGGGTGGGAAACTTTTACCGATGCAGTCATTACTTCTCTTAATCAAAGTGACCATCCAATCGTCTTTGTATTGTGGGGGAAACCAGCACAATCGAAAGAGAAGCTGATTACCAATCCGAATCATTTGATTTTGAAGGCACCACATCCAAGTCCGTTGTCATCTTACCGCGGATTTTTTGGAAGTAAACCATTTAGTCAAATTAATGATTTTTTAGAAAAAACAGGTCAAACGCCAATCGATTGGCGCGTAGAGTAAGTGGAAATTATTCCACTTGCTCTATTTTTTTGCCTTTAGTATGAAGTTTGTGGTACGATAGTGAAAACGGTTAAAAGAAAGAAGGGTTTTTATGAAGAAAAAGAGTAAATGGTTTGGTTTATTCGCAACTTTATTGGTGATTTTATCATTGGTGTTTTTAGGAAACACTTCAGCAAAAGCAGCTGAAGGAAAAGAACTTCAAAACGTAATTTCAGGGTTAGAACTTCTTGATCAATCGGATACAAAATTAAGTCCAGATGCAAATGGAGTCTATCAAATCCTTACAAATAGAGCATATAAATTAAGAGCGCTATTCGACCTAGAGCATTACAATGGAGATATTCAAAATGGTGATTTCTTTAAATTAGAAGTTCCTGCTGAGATTACATTCTACGATAATCATGATGTGGAATTAGTGGACTTAGCAACGAATGTTCCAATTGCTGATGCGCATTTTGAAGGCCATGGAGATAACCAAGGTGGAACAATTACAGTAACATTGAAGAACCTTGACCAATATTTAGCAGCAAAGGGTGCGGATACAGTAAAAGAGGTCAAAGGAACTTTGGCTTTAAACTTCTTATATAAGAAGAATGTTTCGAATCAACCAGTAACATTTGATTCACCTTCAATGCAAACAACGATTACTCAAACACATAACTCTAAAACTCTTTCAGAAGAAACAGATCCAATTGGTAAAGAAAACTTTGCAAAAATTGGTGGGCAAGCAGCTAATAAAGCTTGGACATCAGCAAAATTAGAAGCTGCAGGTTCAAAAGGTTCTGGCCAATATGTTTCAGAGTGGAAAGTACGTGTAAACACAAGTGGAGACAACTTAGGAGAAAACTTAGTATTAACTGATACATTGCCAAGTGACCCATCTACTGCTTCGATTCAATATATTCCTGAATCATTAGTCGTGTACAATGCACCTTCAATGAACGAGACAACATCTGGTAAAGAATCGGATTTCGTACAATTAGTAGAAGGAACTGACTACACAGTAAACTGGAATGAAAACTATACTAACTTTACAATCACATTCAAAGATGGAACTAAAAAATACTATGTCACTTATGACACAACAACTCCAAATGATGGAAGTAAAGTTCAAAATATGGTTTCTGTAACAAAAGCAGACGGTACACCTGTCACTCGTCGTACAAATACGACTGAAACAACATTCACAGCAAGTGCAACTTCACTCTTCTCAGGTACAATCGAAGCAACGAGTGCTTACACAGTTAAAGTGAGCAAAGTAGACGAGAAAACATTGAATCCTGTAGCAGGGGCTGTCTATGTGATTACAGATCCAGATGGAAATACAGTTGAAGTGACAACTGACGACGAAGGTCATGCTGTTTCATCACAATTCGATGAGAAATATGCTGGTAAAGAATTCAAGATTAAAGAGAAGACTGCTCCAGAAGGTTACGAATTAGACGAAACAGAATACACAGTGACACTTGGACAAGAAGGAAGCATCTTACACGTGAAAGATACTCCTAAAGAGGAAGAAACAACTACTACAACGACAACAACTACCTCTACAGAGGAAGAAACAACTACAACGACAACAACAACTACCTCTACAACAGAAGAAACAACAGTTACAACAGTTGAAGAAACAACTACAACAACAACGACAACAACAACAGAAGAAACTACTGTGACAACGGTCGAAGATACAACAACGACAACAACAGTAGAAGAACTTCCAAACACAGGTACTGGAAACCAAACAATCTATATGGTGATTGGTGGATTACTAGTGGTTGCGGCAGTTGGTGTGTTAGTCTTCGCTAAGAAAAAAGATTCTGAAGAAGACAAATAACAATCGATAACAAAATGAAAGGCTGACAAGTTTATTGTCAGTCTTTTTTTAGCTCCAAAACATCCAAATTCCGATTGAAGTCCTCTTTTAGGAGGAGTACAATAGAAGTAGATAGAAGAGTTGGAATGGAGGGATAATGATGAAAAAGCTGATGTTAATCTACTATAATATTGTCGCTGTTTTGACCATTCTCTATTTAGCATTGACAGCTTATTTGATGAACAATGGAAATCCATTTATAACAAGCCAAGGATGGCACGTTGTGATTCTTGGAGCACTCATCCTAGTGATTATATTTGGAATGGAATTTGCGAAGAAGAAATTCCCGGATGATTTCTTTGAATTTATTATTGAAAATGCGGGGCTACTTTGTATCGCATGGCTTACATTAGTCGTTCGAGCGTTTGGTGTTACTGTTTTAAAATACGCAACAGATTTAGCACTTGATGAATGGATGCAGCAAGTTATCCAACGAGCAGGCGTTGTGCAGATAGGCATCTTTGCCATCACCAATGGAATCGTGGTCGCAAAAATCATTCGCTATTTTGCAAGAAAAAGATTCATAGCAAACAATGAATAGACGCAAGCGGAGTGCCAATGTGCATTCCGTTTTTATTTTTCATCAAAAATCGATAAGATAGAGAAGAAACGTTGATAGAAAGAGAGGGAAATCGATGCGGAAAATTTTACATGTAGATATGGATGCGTTTTTCGCATCGGTGGAACAAAGGGACCATCCTGAGTGGAGAGGAAAGCCTGTGATTGTCGGTGGGAAACCTAACCAAAGAGGTGTTGTGTCTACTTGTTCATATGAGGCGAGAGCTTTTGGCGTGCGTTCTGCGATGCCTACAGCCAAAGCCATGAAACTCTGTCCACAAGCCATACTCACGCCTGGGCGATATCAGTTATATAAAGAAGTTTCTGCCCAGGTGCATGAAGTGTTTCGAACCTACACTGATTTAATCGAACCGCTCTCGATTGATGAAGCCTATTTAGATGTTACAGAGAATAAGAAAGGAATCAACTCTGCAACAGTGATTGCTCATTCGATTCAAAAGGACGTCTACGAAAAAACAGGACTCACTTGTTCCGTTGGCGTGTCCTTTAATAAGTTTCTCGCGAAAATGGCATCAGGTTATCATAAGCCTTCTGGAGTAACCGTCATTACACCAGAAAATGCCAAAGAATTTATTCGAACAATTCCTATCGAAGATTTCTATGGAGTAGGAAAAGTGAGCGCAGAGAAATTGAAACAAGCGGGTATTCTAACAGGAGAAGATCTCTTTCCATTGTCTAAGGAAGAACTGGAGAAGAAGTTTGGCACTCTTGGTCCACGATTGTACTTGCAAGTACGAGGGGAGTCAAATGACCAACTGACGCTTCACAGGGAACGTAAATCCATCGGGACAGAGCGAACCTTAATAAAGGATACGACCGACCATGGTATTCTAACGGGATACTTGGAGGAGTTTTCAGAAGAATTAGAACGGATGTTGAAGAAGAGAAGTCTGGCTTGTAGAACCATCACGTTGAAGTTGAGAGATTCGGAATTTAATACAATGACAAAGAGTGTTACAATGCGTGATTATTTGAATAAACAGGAGGAAATCTATTCGATTGCACTTCAGCTTTTTGAAGAAATGATGGAAGAACGCCCGATAAGGTTGATAGGACTGACAGTTTCGCATCTTGAAAATACAAATAGACTTTATAAACAATTAAAACTGTTTTAAAATAATAGTACAGTTTTCATCAACGTACTAGTACAGTTTCATTGTGAAAATTAAGAATTCATTTACTGAAAAAACGTGAAAACAGAAAATTGAATGAACAAATCAGAATAAAAGAAGACTTTATTTAGCGTAAGATAGTGGTTGTTTTTTCACAAAGTTTACAAAAACGCTCTATAAAGTCTTCTTTGCTTGCATATTTCACAAAAGTTTGTTAAATTATTATACGATAGCAGAGGGAATAGTACAGTTTTAACTACCTGTTTTGTCTGTTAAGCACAATTTCTTATAGAAAAGGGGAAAAAAGAAGTATGGCAACGAAGAAAAAATTCAATCTCGATGCACTTTTCACACCAAATAACACGAACTTCGAAATGGTTCAAGTGTTAGACGCAGAAGGAAATGTTGTAAATCCTGACTTAGTACCAGATTTGTCTGATGACGAATTAGTTCAATTAATGACTGACATGGTATGGTCACGTATCTTACATGAACGTTCAACTGCATTAAACCGTCAAGGACGTTTAGGGTTCTACGCTCCAACAGCTGGACAAGAAGCTTCACAATTAGCTTCAATCAAAGCTATTGAGAAAGACGACGTTCTTTTACCAGGTTACCGTGATGTACCACAATTAGTAAAACACGGTTTACCATTATCACAAGCATTCTTATGGTCTCGTGGACATGTTGCAGGTAACATGTACCCAGAATCATTAAAAGCTTTACCACCACAAATCATCATTGGTGCACAATATGTTCAAGCAGCCGGTGTTGCTTTAGGTCTTAAAAAACGTGGTAAGAAAAATGTTGCAGTGACTTATACTGGTGATGGAGGATCTTCACAAGGGGACTTCTATGAAGGAATTAACTACGCTGGTGCATATAAAGCTCCTGCAGTATTCTTTATTCAAAACAACGGTTGGGCAATTTCAACTCCTCGTGAGTTACAAACAGCTGCTCCAACATTAGCTCAAAAAGCAGTTTCTGCTGGTATCCCTGGTATCCAAGTAGATGGTATGGACCCATTAGCAGTTTACGCTGTAACTAAAAAAGCTCGTGAATACGCAGTTGCTGGAAACGGTCCTGTGTTAATCGAAACAATCTGCTTCCGTTATGGTCCTCATACATTATCAGGTGACGACCCAACTCGTTACCAACCAGAAGGAATTCAAGACGAATGGGCTAAGAAAGATCCATTAATTCGTTTCCGTAACTACCTAACAGCTAAAGGCTTATGGTCAGAAGAAAAAGAAAACGAAGTAATTGAAGCAACTAAAGAAGAAATCAAAGAAGCTATTAAAGAGGCTGACAAACAACCTAAACAAAAAGTTTCATTCTTCTTAGAAACAATGTTTGAAGAACCAACAAACGTTATTAAAGAACAAATCGAATACTTTAAAGCAAAGGAGAATAAATAATTATGGCACAAATGACAATGATTCAAGCCATCACTGATGCATTGGCTGTTGAATTAAAACGTGATGAAAATGTCCTAATTTTCGGGGAAGACGTTGGTAAAAACGGTGGGGTTTTCCGTGCAACTCAAGGGCTTCAAGATGAATTCGGTGAAGACCGCGTGTTCAACACTCCTTTAGCAGAATCTGGTATCGGTGGTTTAGCAATCGGTTTAGCATTAGAAGGCTACCGTCCAGTTCCTGAAATCCAATTCTTCGGATTCGTATTCGAAGTTATGGATAGCGTGGTAGCTCAAGCAGCTCGTACACGTTACCGTATGGGTGGAACTCGTCAAATGCCTATCGTATTCCGTTCACCAATGGGTGGAGGGGTACATACTCCAGAATTACACTCAGATAACTTAGAAGGTTTAGTAGCTCAATCACCAGGTTTGAAAGTGGTTATCCCTTCAAACCCATACGATGCAAAAGGATTATTAATCTCAGCTATTCGTGACAACGACCCAGTTGTTTACTTAGAGCACATGAAACTATACCGTTCATTCCGTGAAGAAGTTCCAGAAGGAGAATACACAGTTCCTCTAGGAGTAGCTGCAGTAACTCGTGAAGGTAAAGACGTATCTGTAATTACTTACGGTGCAATGGTTCGTGAAGCTGTTAAAGCTGCTGAAAACTTAGAAAAAGAAGGTATTTCTGTAGAAGTTATCGACTTACGTAC